>JBBEBN010000318.1:0-14410 GCA_040882305.1 Cyclobacteriaceae bacterium | reverse complement strand
CGGGGCGAAGCAAAAATTACCACCTGGATGTACCGCATTGCGCTTAACACCGCCATTTCCGGATACCGGAAACAAACGCGGTATGTTAAAACTGAAGACCTGGATGAAATTCATTACAACATCTCCGAATATCACATCACAGATGACGGGGAGGACAACACTCAGAGACTGCAATGGGCAATACGGCAGCTTACAGAGATCGAGCGGGCAATGGTCATGATGGCGCTGGAAGAAATTCCCTATGAAGAGATGGCCGAGACCATAGGCATCACGCAAAATAATGTGCGCGTTCGGATGAACCGCATCCGGGAAAAATTAAGAAAACTCATGAACGTGTAGAATGGAAATAGAGGATCTGAAATATATCTGGAACAAAGAAAGCGAAGGTTTCAAACCCAAAGATGCAACCGAGCTGGCGAACATGCTCAAGGGCAAAAGTTCATCCATCATTATGCGGCTAAAACGCAATGTCTGGTTTGAATTGATCTTCACTTTTATCGGCGCGGTGGGTTTATTGAGCTACGCCTTAACCTTGCCGGGTGGCTATCTCAAATGGACATCAATTACCATACTTGTATTGTTCGCCATTTATTCTCTTTATTACCTGAAAAAACTGCGACTCCTCAACCGCTTTGATGTCGTACATGATGACATCAAAGCCAACCTTGAACGCCTTATTTATGATCTTAGAGGATATCTGAAATTTTACAAAAGAAGCTATTCAGTATTATACCCTGTTTTTTTTCTTCTGGGTCTTTTGTTTGTTGCCCTTGAACACGGCGCCTCAAGGTTCTTTGACATCGTAACCAAGCCTGACGTATACCTTGTCCTTATTCCAGGAACAGCCCTGTATTTCATTCTCAGCACATGGCTCACTTCGTGGTATCTGAAGAAGCTTTTCGGAAACCACCTGGAAAAGCTCGAGGCGCTGTTGAGGGATCTGGAGGTTTAGGGTCAAGCGAGTGTTTATCAATTGGCACAAGGCTGGCGCGCAGGCTTCAGAGGATAGCAGAAAAAAAGGGGAATTGGTTTTAGCCAAAAGGCCCCTTGACTGAATGCCCTCACACGAGGAACATCCTGTTCTGGGCCAGGCAATCGCACAGGCCCCTGTAGACGGCAGTGATATTTTCCTTTGAGTGATCAGTGCCCAACGCGCTCACAATACGCTGCGCCAGGGTACCTTGTTTCAATACCACGTCAATTTCACGCCGGCAGGTGGAGACGGCTACATTTCCTGACCGCACGAGACGTTCTGTGATGTGGGTCCAAAGTTCCCCTAGCGATGCGGAGTTTCCGGGAAAGCCAAAGACATCAAGAAAATTCCGGTGATCGATGACGACTTCCTGAGCCCTCTCACTTGTTTTGTCCAGAAGCTGTGCCAGGAAATCAGTCCGCCATCTCATCTGGCTGTCGCAGTCGACGAACCTTTCACTTACGAGGGCTTTGACGGTTTCGATCACCAGCGTGAGGATCGCCATATCCGCTGAAGCACATTCCTGAACATCCATGACCCGTATCTCCACGGAGCCCCTGTCAAACCGGGGAATGGCTCCTCTTGAGTTTACCCAGATAGGATTCAGCACCTGCTCCGGGTCGTATGGTGCGATGTCTGCTTTAATTTTTTCGTAAATGGTGTTGAGGTAATTTCGTTTTGAAAATACCGCTTCGGGTATGACCCGTCCCGTGATGGAGGGAATCCTGACCTGATTTGTCTTATAATACTTCAGTCGGGTGTCGAGCATGCCTGTGAGTTTTCCGTCCAGTATGGGTGAACTGGCACAGAGCGCAGGAAGCAAAGGCAACACTAACCTGACGGCTGCATGCAATTTTGCGAACTCCTCGTCGTCGTAAAAAGGAAGATTCAGGTGGGTGCTTTGCAGGTTTGACCAACCATGACCGCGGCAGTCGAAGATCTTGTTGTAGATATCATACACCTCGTTATTCTCGTGTGGCCATATCCTGGTTTCTGCCATTGGGTCCATGAAGGGATGGGCGGCGGTAGGCATCAGCATGGCATTTGATGAGGTGAGGATACCATTGATCCGCCGGATGTTATCCGCGAAAGCGTTTTCGAGTCCGTTGAAGTTATTCTCCGGTCTGGTGGATTTCAATTCCACCACATGCAGGACGAGCTCGTTAGACCAGGTAACGATCCCATTTTCAAAATCGGTTTGATAAGCTCCCGTCTCATGTTTGATCAATTCATCAGTAATAGGCCTTACTTTCAGGGTATCGCGGTCAACGAGCATATATTCCAGTTCTATGCCATAGCCCTGAAATAAATGAATGCGCGGGGGTTGTTGCATCATTTATCCGATTTGATCTTGTTCAAAAATACATCCATGATGGTGGAATACAATTTATCCTTCAGGATTTTATCTTCCGTGCCTGAGTCAATGTTGGGATTGTCATTGATCTCAATCACATAGAACTTACCGTCTACCTCCTTCATATCCACGCCATAGAGACTTTTGCCGATCAGTGAAGTTGCTTTCAGCGCTGTTTTCAGCAAACCAGAAGGCGCCTGGTCTGCAGCAATGGTCTGCACGTCGCCATCCTGGTTGTGTTTGGCATTCCAGTTGACGATCTGCCAGTGCTCGGAGGCCATGAAATATTTACACACATGGAGCACCTGGCCATCGATGATCCCCACCCGCCAGTCGAACGGCGTGGGAAGGAATTCCTGGGCAATGAGCAATTCGGATTTCTGGAACATAGTGGTGCAGGCCTGTTTGAATTCACTGGCATCATTGATCTTGTGAACGCCTCTGCTGAAGGCGCCGTCGGGCTGCTTGAGAATAAACGGATAGGCCAGTTTATCCGGCAGGTTCCTATAATTCTCCTTACTGATAACGTACGATTTCGGCGTGAGGATCTTGTTGGCATTGAGTAACTCGTTGAGATAGACCTTGTTGGTGCACTTAAGAATGGAGTCAGGATCATCGATGACCACCAGGCCCAGAGATTGCGCTTTTTTCGCAAAGCGAAAGGTATGATGGTTGACAAAGGTTGTTTCGCGAATGAATAACGCGTCATACTGGATCAGTTCTCCAAAATCATTTTTTGTGATCACTTCAACATTGAATCCCGCCTGGTCGCCCGCTTTGATGAATCGCTGAATCGCTTTTTCATCCGAAGGTGGATACTTATCGTCCGGGTTGACCAGTATAGCCAGGTCGTATTTCTTCTTGTCAGGTTTCATGTCCCGCTTGCGGGCGAGGTATTTTTCCACCGCGTCGTGCAGAAGGGTTTTCTCTTCTTCCGGTACTTCTCCCAGGCTAAAGGGTTTGATACTCTGCAAAACCCATTTGTTCTTCTTGGAGAAAGTAGCGCTCAGGCAGGGAGCCTGGACGTACTGAAACAATTGCCGCGCAAGTTTGTTGAAACGCTCATTCTGAGTAATACCAAAATAAATATCAAACTCCACGCGGTCGCCTTTTTCATTTTTAAATGCTGACTGGATAAGGTCATCAAAATCCTGGGAATCCTCGCGCAGTATGGACGGGAAGCGCAGGTCCTGAATGGTGCTGATGCCGGGGAGTACTTTGTGTTTGCGCGCCTCCGCCAAAAGAGAGACATAATAGCCCAGACTCTGATACTGATATGATTTACAAAGGTTGATGACCTTCAACCCTTTTGTTTGTTGATATGCTTCGGCGGTGATGTATTTCGCCGGAGTGATGACCTCAAGTTCCTCAAGGTCAAACTTCCAGTTATCGGGGTTCTCAACGATAATTAGCTTTTGCATACAGTGATCCCGGATATCGCTCCGGTGATGAGAATACAGGTTTAATTCTTTTTAGGTTCAATTATTAACAGGTTTGCGTCGTATGTTAAAATACCCAGCATGATGCTGTTGATCAAGCGGCCGAAACTCACAGTATAAACCTTCTCCTTGCCCAATGGATTGGGTTCAACGGGGTCGGCAACCGAAACAAAATTCTTCTCTTCGTCATAACCGGTGATGACCACAAAATGTCCGGAAGGCTCACCCTTGATACTGTCGTAAATATCATACTGAGGTATTTCACGGGGAGTACCATAGAGGTAGGTGGCGCTCAATCCTGTAAGTATAGGAATTGATCGCCTAAGGTAACCCTTGATGAGGTTTTCGTCGAGCTCGGCATAGTGCAATTTGCCTCCCAGTTCGAGAAACTTGATGTAGGCCTGCGAAGCGACCTGAAGTTTTCTCTTTTTGCTCTTGAATTCCATCTGCTCCTTCAGGAACTGGACAATCTTTTTCGAAGGATGCTTAAACCAGGTCGGGTCAATAACATTCAGGTTATAGGTATAAATATGGGCTCTGTACCCGCGCTGGAGGGCATGGTTGCCCAACATCACGGCCAGAGTACCGCCGTTTTTGAGTTGTTTCACCTCCTTGATAACATTTTTCAGGGAAATCGGGTCATTATAATACTGATAGAGCGCTTGCAGACATGTCGGCCCACAGGTGACATCGTCGGGCTGCGCCTGGATGTCGAAACCCACATTGATTTCCTTTCGCATTAAATGTTGAGGAGCTTGGTGATGAACAAATCGAACACTTCCACAAGGATCAGTAAAATAATAATAAATTCAAGGAGGTTGCTTTCCCGTTGGTGAATAATTTCCCGGAATACAGTAAGGTTATTTTCAATGATGCGCAGGGTGTATTCAATTTCACTGAAACGCACTTTCAGGTCAAAATGTTTGATGAGACCCTGGTGAAGCTTATCCAGGTATTCGTTTTCCCATGTCAGGTCCGGGGCATCGAAAATGTAAATGTTTTCGGCGATATCATTCTGCGTATTGAGCGCCTTTCCAAGAAACCGGTGCATGTTATTCCGGCTGATCTTGAGTTTGCCTGTCCGCTCCAGCTGGTTGACAAAACCCTTAACCTGCGTCAACAGATCTTCGCTCACCTTTTGGTAGTGATCGAGTGCTACCGATTGGGCAAGGTTCAACATGGCCACCCGGATCACCATATCGTCCAGTTTCCCCACAACGGCTTCCATAAATTCAATGGATGTTCCCTTGCCGGGGTCGACCCGGATCTGAAATTCATCCCGAAGCCAGGCAACTTCCGGGTCCTTCAAATGTGCCTCGACGGTTTTGATCACCGACTTCATCTCCTCCTCGGCGTAACCGGAGAAAACAATTACTCCGTAATTGAAATAAGATTCGTATTTACCGCCGGCACCATAAAACAGTTCGGACGATGAATCCGCCTGGGGTTTCTTTTCAAACAACGTTTTAATACCCTTGAGATCGATTTGATTCGAAACAAGGAATGCATGTAGTCTGACAATCTCTGCCATGGTGAATGATCTTAAATATAAACGTAAATTAATAGGTGAACAATTTCAGTTTCCACAACATCCCGGATATTGGCGTTTAAATGCCCTTTTTCCGCTGGTTCATCCAGCTTATTGCCGACAGGCAGTGTGCCTGGCTGGAATGCCGGATAGACTCAAGGCATGACGAATTTGTAGCCGTTTAATTATATTGAGTGAACAACACAACGGCTATGAAAAAACTCTTTCCTACCCTCTTCGTCCTGGCTGTGTTTACCGTCGAAGGTTATTTCACCGTTTACAGTGACACCACAGATTATTTTGAAAGAAATACGCTTACGAAGTGGCCCGTTGCGCAATTAGCGTATTACAATGAAGCGGTTGCACAGTATCATGCGCTGGCAGAAGAACCGTATGAAGGAATTTACCTGAAAGCACTGGCTTACACTGTCCGCCAGCCGGACGGGAACGGAAAGGAAAGGGAGATGCTGGTCTTTAAGAAAATTCTGGAGATATATGCCACGGAAGGAATCTGACAAACATTTATAAACCAATATGCAAAGACAGCAGATTTTGCGCCTCTGCAAACCCTAATTCCTTTTCACGTAGACCTGTTCCGCCTCCCCCTGTGAAGGCTCTTTTGAGGAAAGGATCAGCGTGTCGCCGTTTAATTGGACCTCGTATTCAAGGGGACTTTCATTGGCTTCGCTTTCCAGATAGATGTTTCTCAGTTGTTCATTCATGCGGTAAGCGCCGCTATCGGTTTTTCGACCTCCTTCCCGGACGATGTAACGCGCTTCTTCTGTAAAGGTCAGGGTCTGGTTGGCGGTGTCCCGGGTATCGTTACCGGTACCAGCATGCTGCCATTCACCCACGAGTTCCTCGATCATCTTCTCCGGAGTTTCATGCTTTACAGGTGGTCGCTGTTCGTTCTTTTTTTGCGCACTTTCACGGTTATCCCTCTGACACGATTGAAGCGCCAGTAAGGTGAGCGCGACAGATAAAAATAAGATGGTTCTCATAATTCAATTTCTAAGCAGTTTCAAAAAACACTATGCCCTCTTAAAAAAAGATAAGTTTTTGCTGGTCAACAGCAGCTCAGCCGGTGAAATGTCCAAATTAATACTCACTTACCCGCCTTCAGTAATCGGCATAACTATTTTGCGTTTTTTGCCAAATCAGCAAAAACTATGACTACGATACTATCCCAGAACACTAATGTTGCTAACAAGCAACTGCTACAGAAATTAATTGAGTGTGCCTTGACCTGCGAGGAGTGCGAAGCGGCTTGCCTAAACGAAGAGAACATCACCCTGCTTGCCCGCTGCATCGAACTCGATCGCGATTGCGCCGACATCTGTTTGCAGGCTTCAAGACTCGTGCAGAGAGATTCCGAAATCGCCGAAGAATATCTAATGGTTTGCGAAAAGATCTGCCGCATGTGCGCAGAGGAGTGCCACAAACATAACCACGACCACTGCAAAGTGTGCGCGGAAGCATGCACGGCGTGTGCTGATGCGTGCCATTCTATGGTAGCGCGCTAGCCACCATCACAAATTACTTTCCTCCCGAAATGGTCACCACTGGCCCAGTCGGCCGGCCATTGCGCACGCCTGAACGTTTTTTTATTTCCCCCCTTTCCCTTAAATTCATTATTGCAATATTAAAACCCCACTTAAAACCTATACCTATGGAACACCCCATTCACCACTATTATAGCCTGGTAGAGGAAGTTTTGACGGAGTATAAAATTGATCCTGCAACTTGTCGCGGCCAACAGCCCGGGCAGTGGAATCTGAAGCGCGGATCGGCAAGTATGTGGGTAGATGTATTCCAGTCCAAAGACGCTCAGGGTAATTTGATTTCTTACGGATATCTGCAGCTCCTGGCACCTGTTTGTGAGGTACCCGTCAACAACCAGCACCTGTTCACCAAGGAATTGCTGGAGATCAATCACGCCCTCTACGGAGTCTCGTTTACCATTTACATGGATAAAGCCTACATCAAGTCTATCCGCGAACTGGAAGGGTTGAATAAATCAGAGGTCAAAACGGCGATTGATCGCGTAGGGATCTACGCAGACGAATGGGATGATAAACTGAAAACCAAATATTTTGCCTTTTCAGGAGGAGGAAGAGGGTGATTACTTATTATCAAATCTGAATCCTACTGACCTGGTCCCGGAGTTTTTTTCCCTGATCTCAAATTCTTTTACATCATCAAAAATGATCGCTTCCATCATTTCTTTGGAGCGCTCTTCCTTTTTCATGGAAGCAAGACGCAGGTGCTGATTTTTTATGCATTCACCCACAACCTGCCGGACCGTTCTCGCATTCCCGAAGTGTTTGTCGCGCATTTGATGCAGAAATGCAAAATACTTCTTAATGTGTTCTGAAGCTGCATCCTCAGGGGTCACCCCTTCTTTGCAGAAGATAGAGACTGCAATGGTAAACATTTCATCTGCGGAATAATCTTCAAACAAGAAGTACTTGTCAAATCTTGACCGCAGTCCCGGATTTGAATTGATGAACGCATGCATATTCCCCGTATAGCCTGCGACAATCACACCGAATTTTCCCCGCAGGTCTTCCATGCGCTTAAGGATCACCTGGATGGATTCTGCGCCAAAATCATGTTGCGCCCCGTTTTCATTGGCGAGGGAGTAGGCCTCATCAATAAACAATACCCCACCCATGGCCTCGTTCACCTTCTCCCCTGTTTTGATAGCCGTCTGCCCGACATACCCTGCCACCAACCCCTGACGGTCAACCTCAACCAAATGTCCTTTTTCAAGAATGCCCAGGCCTTTGTATATCCTGGCGAGTATGCGCGCCACAGTGGTTTTGCCAGTCCCCGGATTTCCTGTGAACACCGTATGCAGCGAAAACTTGTTCAGCACATCCTTTCCTGACTCCTGATAAAAACGCACCAGTTTCACCATTTCCTTCACTTCTTTTTTTATTCCGTCGAGACCTGTAAGGGAATTCAGTTCAGCGAGGCTCTCATGCAAAATATCGTCGAGACTTTTATTGTCTGATAAGGTATTTACCTGAGCGGTTGGTTTGAGCATTTTACCCGCATCCGTGATCACCTCCACACTGCCCTCCTCCCCTGCCTCTCCCACACGGAACGGAACGGTTGCGATCAAAGTGTCCATGAAGACTACTTCCATAGTGTACAGATCATCTATCCATGATCCTGGTGTCTCGCTTCCCCAGGAAGGGTAAAGCAAGAAATCCTGGCCTGCGGTGTTTGGCTGAATATAGACCAAACGCGTACTTCTTCCCTTTAACTGGCCGGCGTCATCGCAAAAATTAAAAATTATCTCCGCGTAATAATCGCTCGCGGTTTTGTTTTTGAAGCAGAATTCGCCCCATATATATCGGGTCTGCTTTTGACTGAATTTGCTCATGTACTTCTTCTGCGGAAGGGATGCCGCCTGAGAATCTCCCTCGAACATTTTGATATGCGCGATGTCAAAAAAAAGGTTCTCACCGATGCGGGCAACGCCAACATCCTCGACATAAAATTTTGCGATACCAATCTTCACGTCGTCGATGTAAGCCTCCCACACATAGTTGCCTTTCACCCAATAAGCGCCGGCGGTTGCGTTGCCCCATGCATCGCGGATGTAAACAATGTTCTCATCTTTCAGAACCTTTCTTTTCTGAACCAGGTTACACAGTTCCTTTTGCTGGAAGCCGGTTTGAACGCTCCCCGTGACAAAAAAACATTTTAAGTTGATCGACGCTTCCCATTCTTCCTCATCAAACAGTTTGTTAAAGAACGTAAGTTCCACCCGCATGAAGGTCGTTTCATGTCGGTCATAGACCTGCCTGTATTTTTTAGTTCCATCCGCCATCCATTCATCTGACGAATGCACCTTGACATCCCTGAACTTGAATTTGACCGCCAGCGGTTTAGTGCCTGTACTGTCGGGTCGTACATCCTTGCTTTCGTTCCTGTTTAGGGACATATGGGTGGGATTTATAACAGTTAAGTTAAAAAACTAACCGGCATTTTGCAAAACCGATAGTCGCTGAAGGAATTTTATTTTGGAACCTGGTGGGGAGTGGCAAAAATCGCCCGCGGCTAAGGGCGGGGATTGAACTCAGAACACATTACACGTCGATTACCACCTCAGGTTAACCTAGGCTTTGAATGTCCTGGGCTTTGGCGGTGCTCATTCCAGCAGATCCCGGCCTGTTTTTATTTTCTTCAAATAACTGGCCGCCAATAACTAAATTTCATTTTAGAATCCGGTTTTTATGGCTGACACCGGCACGAAAGAGTTTGACGTGATCATTTGTGGAGCAGGTCCTGCGGGGAGCACGTGTGCCCTGGCGCTGGCCGATTCAGGTTTAAGCGTTGCAGTCCTTGAAAAAAACAGTTTCCCACGCGACAAGACCTGTGGCGATGCTGTGGCTGCCTATGTACCAAAAGTGCTGGCTACCATCAACACATCCTTGACCAGAAGCCTGGAAGATTTTACAGAGAAGGTCAGTGTGAATACCTGCCGCCTGGTAGCTCCGAATCAAAAAGCTTTCGACCTCCGCTTTAGCCAAACCGGATTTATTTCCAGAAGAATTGACTGGGACAATTTTCTTTTTGAAAATGCCTCTGCGCAAAAAAACACCACATTTTTTTTAAACCATACCATAAGTGATGTAACGATCACCGGCGATGGGGTATCTGTCATGGCCGGCAAAACTGAATTTAAAGGCAGAATTGTGATCGGCTGTGATGGCGCTCATTCTGTCGTGAACAGAAAAATAACCGGTACAAGACTTGATCCGGATCATCATTGTGGCGCGGTTCGCGCGTATTACAGCAACGTTTCCGGTATCCCTGATCATACCTTTGAAATCCATCTGGTTAAAGATCTTCTGCCGGGATACTTCTGGATCTTTCCTGTTAAAAATAACCTGGCGAATGTCGGTCTGGGCGTTCTGTCGGTTGTGATCTCGAAGCGAAAGATGGATTTGCGCACTTCCCTTCAAAAAGTTGTGGAAGAAATCCCGTACATCAGCGACCGTTTTAAAAATGCAAAACGTATCGGGAAGATCGAAGGATTTGGTCTGCCCTTAGGATCCCGGAAGGTTCCCATGAGCGGTGATCGTTTTATGTTGTGCGGAGATGCCGCATCGCTTATTGATCCTTTGTCCGGTGAAGGAATCGGGCAGGCTATCGTATCGGGCCGTTATGCTGGATGGCAAGCAAAAAGATGTTTTGACGAAAATAATTTTTCCGCAGGCTATATGAAGCAGTATGACGCACAGGTGTATCAGAAATTCTGGTCGCGGCACCGTAAAAACCATTTCATCCAGCAGCTGATGAACCGCGAATGGCTCCTTAATGGTGTTTTTGATGCAGCGCTTAAAAGCAAATTTATCAGGACATTTATATCGAAGAGTTTTACATGACCCTCATGCTTTCGCCTGGTGGATCATTCGAATTCTGTTTGTACAGAATTAATGCCTATTTATGCATAGAGCGCCATCCATTTAAGGGTCTTGGTAAACCTGAACCACTAAAAGGAAATCTTGCAGGCTATTGGTCGAGAAGAGTGACAAATGAGCATCGGCTGGTTTATCGGGTTCATGGAACTAAGCCTGATCAGGTTCTAACCACTATTCAGGCCCGGTCACTATTAATATTAATATCATTTCGCAACACTGCCTCTCCATAGGAGTCCCCTGGACAGATATCGGACTTCGAGTGGAGTGGCTTCACGACAGACAACTAATCAAATTGGGGCACGACAAAAAAACGCTTGGGTACTCATCCAATAGACAGATTTTTCTAACTTTGCGACCTCTCCCGGAATTTCCGTCCAGCATTTATCCGGTGTCAGGCCCCGTAGTTCAATGGATAGAATAGAAGTTTCCTAAACTTTTGATACAGGTTCGATTCCTGTCGGGGCTACCAATAAAGCAGACCCTGAAGCGATCTGCGATCTGCTTCAGGGTCGCTTTATTGTCCTGAAGCGATCGACGCATGAGATCTGCTTCAGGATACCACCGCGCTCTACCTATGATGCCACTCCCGTTTTGCGTTTACGTTTTGTTCAGTCATAAGGATCGCCTTCTTTATACCGGCTACACGACCAATATTGAGGAACGTCTCAAAAGCCATAATGGTGGTAAGACCAAAAGCACGGCTCCCCGAAGACCACTAGAGCTTATCTTTTGCGAATTTTATCTTTTTGAAGCGGATGCACGAAAACGTGAAATGTACTTTAAAACAACATCTGGTAAAAAGGCCGTCAAACTAATGCTCGGAGGAACTTTAATGAAATTTGGTTACAACAGAACGGCAGGGGTGACTGTTATCAATGAAGATCAATAAAAGCAGACCTTGAACCGCAATAGAACGGATTTCTAAAGAGTTCTGACAAGCGTTTCTTGTCGAGGCGTAATCCAAGTTTATTAAGTCTAGCGGCAATTTCCGTATTGGTTAGTCCTTCAACTTTCATTTCAAACGCTCTCGCGATCAGCTTTCCTTTTTCACCAGCAATGATTTTCCGGCTTCCGTCGCTGTATCCATAACAATAGCCTAAGGGAGCAACGCCTGTCCATTCGCCCCGTAAAAGCTTTTCTTTCATGCCTGCGATGCATTTCTCCCTGCGGAGGTCGTTGTCATACTTGCTGAAAATGAATTGAATATTCTGCTGTAATACACCAGAATGGGTGGATACGTCGATCGGCTGTGTCACGGATACAATGGATATGCCCTGCTTCTTAAGTTCCGATGAAATAAAAATGGCATTATCACCCGTGCGGCTAAATCGGTCCAGGCTGTAAACAAGAATCGCAGAAACACCTTCCTTCTGATTCTTCACAAAACGAATCATCCGGTTGAATTCATTGCGTTCGTCTGTCTTTGCGCTTTCATAAGTACCGCCAAAGAATCCTAAAACATTCAAATCATTTTTGAGGGCATATTGCAGACAATATTTCTTCTGTGTCTCAAGACTTTGGTTGGTGTCGGCCTGTTCCTTCGTGGATACACGCGTGTAGATCACCGCATTTCTCTGGCTCTGTTTCGTATTGTCGCTTGCCTTACCTTTTGCAAATGATTGGATTAACGCAAATTGATTCATAGTGATTTAATTTCGGGATTTCTGCAGACGAGAGAAAAGGATCAGGGACAACCTTTCCAGGGAGTCGATGACTTGCTTCGCTTCCTGGTCGGAAAGGTTCTCCAGCCCAGGAAACTCCCGTAACCGGTCGATGGTCATTCTTTTGTATCCCCTTGATTCCTCAGCCTTCTTCCCCTTCATGCGCTACTTGATAGTAGCATGAAATTGGGTCGTCAGACTTTGAGATATTCACAAGTTGGGGGCTAGCGGGGAAACATTTTCTTAAAGTAATCGTACTTATCTGAAATAGCCGAGTTCCGAGGCTATAATCAAAAACGCCTTGCGATTCTTCCAGAATCCCATTTGTGTATACAAATGTACATCTTGCTCGCTCGCTCGCGGCGCCCCTAAGGATTCCTTCTCCCATTTCGTCTGGATAAAATACTTCTTGCTCAGCACAGATTAAGGAGGTTAATCTGATTACCGGCTTTTTTACCTATTAAAGCGCCAACACTTCTGGCACCGTAACCACCGGTTATGACATTGTCTCATACCCGACAACCTACTTACTGGATCCTTCAGGAAAGATCATCGCAAAAAATTTGCGCGGAGAGGAACTCCTACAGCTGTTAAGGACCCTCATCAAAAAATGATGAGGAAGGCCCAACTTTGCGTTTTTTATTGTCTCATGAACTCTAAGGTTATAGGCTGTTGAAGTGTGCTAGTTCCTTTACAAAATGGTTCGATATTCGTCCGCTTCGGTCAACATAGAATAGAAAGCTTGGAAAACTGCAATAGTATTCAGCTTCTTAGGTTCGATTTTTTGGCATGTTTACAGCGGGATGTTCGATGATGCATATGTATCCCCCTTAAAAACATCATTCTGACCGTAACGACCTGACCGGGTCTTCCAGTGCTGCCTTTATTGCCTGAGATGTCACAATGAGTACCGCTATGATCAGTGCCAACAGTCCTGTTAAGGCGAACGTCATCCAGGTCAATTCAATTTTGTAGGCAAATTGCGCAAGCCACTTGTCCATTGCATACCATGCCATCGGAGAGGCAATCACAATGGCAAGGATTACCATAATGATAAAATCGTGGCATAACAATCTCGCTATGCTCATCACAGATGCACCCAGTACCTTACGGATGCCGATCTCTTTCGTCCGGTTGACGGCTGCCAGTGAAGCAAGTCCGAGCAGCCCGAGACAGGCAAGAAATATACAGATGTTGCCGGCCCAGCCAAGGATACTGGCCCATCGTTCTTCTGTCTTGTAAAAAGCATCAAATTTCTCATCAACGAAGCCGTATCTGAAGGGTAGGTCAGGCGCCACTTTTTTCCAGGCCGACTGCAGCAGACCGAGTGCTTCGGGGTGAGTGGGTTTGAGACGTACTAAGAAACAAGAAGGCTTGAAATTTGCCGGTAGCATAAAAAGTTGGGGGCGTACGTTGCGTGTCAAAGCTTCATAATGAAAATCTTTTACCACTCCGATGATTGTCTTTGGTGCCTGGTCTCTTCTTGCGTTTTGGATTTGCATGCCCAGTGCTTTCTCAGGCGTTGTGTTCAATCCATTGGTCACAAGAGTCTCATTGACAATGACAGAAGTGACGGTATCAGAAGTGACGTCTGAATTAAAGTTACGTCCTGCAATTAACGTCATGCCCATCACATTTAAAAAGTTCGCATCAACCGGGTACTCGATCACAGCTTCTTTTTTGCCTTTAAAATCATAAGCTCTGCCCATCTGTCCCCCGCCTGCTCCCATTCCCATGACTGAACCGGTAATCCCAGCAATCGCGGTGTGAGATTCCAGCATGCGGTGAAACTTTGCATACGTATCGGTACTCTGAGCGTAAACCATCACTACGTGTTCTTTCTGAAATCCAAGATCTTTGGAACGCATAAAGGAAAGTTGCTGTAGGATCACCACCATGCCGATGATGAGTGCCACTGAAATCGTAAACTGGAACGTAACTAATGACCTGGTAAAAAAGTTTGAACCAGTAAACCTGACCTTGTTCTTCAATACTTCAGTAGGTTTAAATCCTGATA
>JBBEBN010000317.1:9572-14439 GCA_040882305.1 Cyclobacteriaceae bacterium | reverse complement strand
CCTTAAAACCAAAATCCGACTGGATCAACTTTACTTCACCGATTGTTCCTGAACGGATGATGTCCATCACTTTTTCATATTGAGGCAGGAATTTTGTCCAGAAGGCCTCCATCAGAAAAACTTTTTGCCGGCGGGCGAATTCCACCATTTCACGTGCATGAGCAAGGTTGAGGGCAAATGCTTTTTCGCAAAGCACCGCTTTCCTGTTCTTCAGGCATAACATGACATGCTCATAATGCATGCCATGGGGCGTTGCAACGTATATCGCGTCTAGCTCCGCACATTTTACAAGGGCTTCATAATTATTGAACGCAAACTCCGGTTTGTATTGTTGAGAAAACGATTGCAATTTCACCGCATCCCGCGAGGCAATGGCCGACAGCCGGGCGTCTTCCACGAGTTTTAGGTCGCTGGCAAATTTATTGGCGATTTTTCCACATCCTAAAATACCCCACCTGATCTTTTTGGACATTTGAAATGGTTTAGTTGACGTTGTACAGCATTCAATGGCGTAAATTAATAAGTATTCCCTTCGTGTCTGGTTTTTGTTGAAAGTTAAAGTAAGGGTTATTTTTACAAACATGGGTCTAAAACCGTTTCAATTTAAAAAATTCAGTATTGCCCAGGACGTTTGCACCCATAAGGTTGGTACCGACGGTGTGCTACTGGGCGCCTGGGTGAACGTAAGCGAAACGGATACGGCCATACTTGACATCGGCACTGGTTCAGGCCTCATCGCCATTATGCTGGCGCAGCGAACTTCCATTCGGGCGCGGATCGATGCACTGGATATCGAAGTACAGGACGTTCAGCAGGCCAAAGAAAATGTACAAAGATCACCCTGGCCAAAAAAGATCAGCGTTCTTTACACCGCCCTCCAACAATTCCATCCCAACGAACAATACGACCTCATCGTGACCAATCCACCCTATTTTGTCGACAGCCTGCTACCTCCAGATGAGAAAAGAAAGCGGGCCCGTCATGCACAGGAATTATCATCTGAGGATCTGCTCAAAAATGCAGTCCGCCTCTTATCAAAGCGGGGAAGGCTTGCGGTTATTCTACCTTATGCAGAAGGCCTTCACTTTGTAAAACTCGCGCTTAAATACCATCTCTTTCCACAGCGACAGTCCGCGTTCCGGTCGCGCAGCCATAAGCCAGCGGAAAGGCTCTTAATCGAGCTTTCGGCAAAGGGGAAGCACCAGGAAGATGAGGAAATCATCCTTTATGGCAATGGCGACGAGTGGTCCGAGCAGTACAGAAGGCTCACCTGTGAGTTTTATCTGAAAGCTTAATCGCAGATTAATCATTTCGTAATCGTCCTTTGTTGTGTATATTTAGATGCCGGTCATACCCCACCGCACACTCCTCTGCTTTCTTTTTTTGGAAAATGCTCCTTAAGCGTGGCATTATTTCAACAGTTTTCAGGTCTCCAGGGATTTTACTGGAAATTATCACCTGATTAACAGTTTTTTAACAAAAAAGATAATACATGTTTAAACATATATTTTAAAAGTGGTGTTATACTTGCATTCCAAATGTGAAACTCAAACGTTCAATTATGAAAAAAATCAACATTTTATTGGCTATGCTCTTATTTGCAGCGGGCAGTGCCTTTGCGCAAACCACGTGGACAATAGACAAGGCCCACTCAAAGATCGGCTTTAACGTGACCCACATGGCGGTCTCCGAAGTGGAAGGAAACTTTAAGGACTTCGATGCTGCTCTGGTAACGAAATCAGAAGATTTCAACGGTGCTGAAATTACCTTCAACGCCAAAACCGGTTCCATCGACACAGACATCGAAAGAAGGGATAATCATCTGAAATCTCCTGATTTCTTTGACGCTGAAAAATTTCCCGAATTATCTTTCAAGGGCAACCTGGTGAAACAGGGAGGCAAATACAAGCTCAAAGGCGACCTGACCATGCATGGTGTGACCAAGCCTGTTGAGTTTGATGTCACCTATGGCGGAACGATCAACACGGGCAGAGGTGAGAAAGCCGGCTTCAAAATTACAGGCAAGCTCAACCGTCATGACTACGGCCTGACCTGGAACAACAAAGTTCCCACCGGTGAACTGGTTGTGGGTGACGAAGTTGAGATCATCGGAAAAATTAAACTGGATAAAAAAGCACCATCCTAAATTAACTCCAGGCCACGTGTACTGGTGTGACCGGGTACACGTAGCCTGGATTTTTAGGATATTCAGAATGAAAAAAATTGAAGAAGAGATACAGCAGGAAAAATTTAGAAGCATTCATCAGAAGGCTGTCATCAACCTCATCTATACTTCCAACTGGCTTCAGAGTAAGCAACATGAATTTTTTAAGACTCTCGGTATTACAGGACAACAATTCAATATCCTTCGGATCCTGAAGGGTCAGCACCCGAAGAGCATTTCCGGATCAGAAATCAAAAGCCGCATGCTCGACAGGAATTCCGATGTGTCGCGGCTATTGGATCGTCTTGCGGCGAAGAAGCTGATATCAAGAAGGACATGCCCAAATGACAAGCGCGCTACCGACGTGCTTATTACGGAACCGGGCATTGCGTTGCTGAAACAGATAAGTAAAACACAAAAACAGGACCTCGTGCTGTGCCTTACAGAAGAAGAAGCCGAGACGCTGAGTGACCTGCTCGATAGGGCCAGAGGCTGATTGCTACGCACGGACAAACACTCCCCATGAGTCCTTTGGACAAACTTCAAACTAATCAAGCTCCTTTTTCACAAAGCTCATCAATTCTTTGATGTAGGGCCGGCTGAAATCAAACTTGATGTTGGCTGCCGCGTAGATCTCCGGAATTGTCCGGAGGTATCCAAGTTTAAGTGCATTTTGATATCCCTCCAGCCCTTTCTTCGGATCTTTGCGGAAGTTGCGCCACACGGCAATAGCACCCAGCTGTGCCATTCCGTATTCGATATAGTAAAACGGAACCTCATAGAGGTGCAATTGTTTCTGCCAGAGGAAGTCCTTCGCCTCCTGCAAACCTGACCAATCCGTTGCGCCATCCGCAAATTGGTCGAATATCCTGTTCCATGCGGTCTTTCGTTCCTCAATTGTATGATTTGGGTTTTCATATATCCAATGCTGGAATTTATCGATCGTGGCAACCCATGGAAGAGTTTCAATGAGGTCCTCGAGATGTTCGCGGCGGGCGCGGTTTAATTCTGCCTCATCAGTAAAGAAGATTCCCCAGTGATCCATGGAGATCAGTTCCATCGACATGGAGGCGAGCTCTGCGACTTCCGAAGGCGTGGACTTGAAATCATTCAGTTCAAGGTCGCGTGTCAGGAAATTATGAATGGCATGGCCGCCTTCATGCATGATCGTCACCATGTCGCGCAACGTGGAAGTAGCGTTCATGAAGATAAAGGGCACCCCTACTTCGGCAAGGGGATAGTTATACCCCCCAGGAGCTTTTCCTATGCGCGATTCAAGGTCGAGATGACCCATCGCCTCCATGATGGAAAGACATTGTCCCAGATAAGTATCCATGTTCTTAAAAACACGGATCGTTTTTTCGGTGAGTTCCTTCCCTGTTGTAAAGGGTTTCAGGGCTTCACGTCCTTCAGGATCGACAGCTTTGTCCCATGGCCGCAATGAGTTAACCGCAAGTTTCTCCTTTCTTTCCCTGGCAAAATCATTCAGCAGCGGAACAACTTCGTGTTCGATCGCGTCATGGAAATTAAAACAATCCTGCGGTGAATAGTCGAAGCGCCCCAGCGCTTTGAACATGTAATCCCGGAAATTCTTAAATCCGGCATTCACCGCCACCTGATGCCGCAACTGGAGAAGCTTTGAGAACAGCGCGTCCAGTTCATCTCTGTGGCGCAGCCTGCGCTCATTGATCCTGCGGTAGACTTCTTCCCTTTTCTTCCTGTCTGTAGACATCAGGAATACAGAAGCTTGCTGCAGCGTCAGCGTCTTTCCATCCACTTCAACGGTCATGCTACCGGAGATCTGCGCATACTTCTGCGTTTCTGTGCTGATCTCGGTGAACAACGGCACGTTCTCTTCGCGAAATATTTCGATTTCCTTCCGCAGGTTGCGGATCAGTATCTTGTATCCCTCTACCCCGGCCAGTGCATCCAAAAACTCCGAGGCGGCGGCCTTCTTATTTAATTTATCGGATACCGGCGCGATCTCCGGCTGTATGTTTTGTATGAAATCCTGATAGCTTTTAAGGTATTCCTGGTTCTCCGTGTAGCACGTCATGCGGATGTAACGCCACGCCAGGTCTTCGGAGATGACAGACTCCAGCTCGCTCCTGTCGGAAAACCACTTTTTTAATTCCTGGGCAGAAGCCAGGGAACGACTTAATAAATCGTCGAAATAAGGTTCCAGCTTTCCCCAACTGGTGAGCACAAACTCTTCCGGCAAAAAATTACGGGCGGGGCGCTTAAGGGCTTCTACGGCTTCCTTCATCTGATTGCAATTTATTGAGGGCGCAAAGTACCAAAAAGCACATCCATGAAGCAACTATTGTATCGCTTAGGAAAGATGGGTGAGTGGACTTTTTTTCCTATCTTCACCGGCACCTCAACCTGTAATCAAATGAAAATATCAGTACTATTCTTATTTGCATTCCTGTCAATGTTATCGTGTAAAGTCACCCAGGAGGAAGCGGTGACGCTGGGCTCCATCGAACGGGCTGACCCTTCCCTCGACCAATTGATTGAACCTTCCGCCACGATAGAGGTCCTCTCAGATGGGTATGAGTGGAGTGAAGGCCCTGTGTGGGTGGAATCAGAAAAGATGTTGCTGTTTTCAGATGTACACACGAATACAGTATACAAGTGGACTGAAGCAGACAGTATCGAGGTCTTCCTGAAGCCCTCCGGATATACGGGTCAATCCTCTTC
>JBBEBN010000317.1:0-9562 GCA_040882305.1 Cyclobacteriaceae bacterium | reverse complement strand
AACAGTCGCGAAGAGGGTTCCAATGGCCTGGCTCTGAATGGAGAGGGGAAACTTGTATTATGTCAGCACGGCGATCGCCGCCTGGCCCTACTGGATGCACCGTTGGATGCTCCTCAGTCAACTTTCTCGACGCTGGCGGGCGACTATGAGGGCAAAAAATTCAACAGCCCGAATGACGTGGCCATACGCAGGAACGGCGATTATTTTTTCACGGATCCTCCTTATGGAATGCCTGAAAATGTGACACAGGAAATCCCTTTCCAGGGTGTGTATAAGCTCTCCAACGGCACGGTAACCTTGCTGGTTGATACGCTGACTCGACCGAATGGAATCGCCCTCATGCCCGACGAAAAAACACTCGTGATCGCGAACTCCGACAAAGACAAGGCGATGTGGTATGTCTTTGATCTCGGTGAAGAGGATGCGTTCGTCAACGGCAGGATCTTTTACAATGCAACAGAGGCAGCAAAAACCGAATCGGGTCTTCCCGATGGCTTGAAGATTGACAGTCAGGGGAATGTTTTTGCCACGGGCCCAGGGGGCGTTTGGATCTTCAACAAAGACGCCAAACTCCTGGGAAAAATAAAATTACCAACGTCCACAGCAAACTGCGCTTTTTCGGAGGACGAGAAAACGCTGTTCATCACTTCGGATAATTATCTCCTGCGCCTGAAGATGAGGGATTGAGGGGCCTGAGTGGTGAGTGTTGCCTGCTGTCAACTGATCGTCGAGACCCTGTGTTTTTCGTCTCTTTCCATATTCTCCACCGTCCATTTTATCCTGCGCTGAAAGGGGTGGTTGCGGACGGGACAGTCGTCCTTTATGCAAATTGGACAGGATATCGGCAGGCATCCATCGGAGTGAACAAAGAGTTCAATGGCGTCTCCGAATTCTTTTCTCACCAGGTTGGCTAGTTTATCAATCTCCTCATGCGCCTCGCGAACGTTGAGATACCACGGCACAGTAAGGTGGCTATCGATATGAAGCGTGCTTCCGTATTTGATGATGCGGATATTGTGCACGTCTATCCAGTTCTTGCTGCGTTCATGGTCGAGAACATCAATCATCTTGCGCAACAGCTCCCGATCCCTTTCATCCATGATCCCTGCGACGGAAGCGCGGACGATCTTAAATCCGGTATAAAAAATGATACAGGCAAAAAGGATCGCCAGGACGCTGTCAATCCACGGCAGCCCGGTGAAATAAATGAACGCCAGCCCCACCAGTATCCCCATCGTTGTATAAGTGTCCGAAACAAGATGCTTGCCACTGGCCTGGAGTGCGAGGGAGTGGTTTCTTTTACCCGTATGCAGGCACCAGGTGCCGAGGAGAAAGTTGATGGCAGCGGTAACGGCGATCAGCCCAATGCCAATATCCAGTTTTTGAAGCGGGATGGGGGTGATCAGGTTGCGGATGGATTCAAACAGGATAAAGATCCCAGCAAAAGAGATCATCACGCCCTCCACTGCCGCTGAAATGAATTCGATCTTTCCGTGGCCATACGGATGGTCAACATCCCTGGGCTTTGCAGAAAGTTGCAGGCTGTACAAACCGAAAAGTCCGGCCACTACATTCACAATGGATTCCAGCGCATCCGTTAGAATTGCCACAGAGTGGGTGAGGTAATAGGCGACCAGTTTTGCCAACAGCAGGACAATGGAAAATCCAGCCACCCATTTTTGAACGCGGATATTTTGATCTGATATTTCCACGTTTACGACCGGATTTTTTTAGCAGTTCTATCGCGATGCCATTTGCCCAGGGCGAACACGGCAATGATCACCCAAACGAGGTTTAAGAAGGTGCTGGCAAAAGCTTCCTCGTAAAACGTATAGCCGATCAGGAATAATGCGCCCGTTAAATTCAACAACAGAAAAGTCAGCGAATCTGACCTGATCTTCTGATAGCTGTTTAATCCATAGGCAAGAAGGATCCCGATAGACCCGGTCCATCCGATGATCTCCATGAATAAGTCCAGGTCTTTTTCTGGCATACGTTGGTGAGTTGTCAGTAGTGAGCCTGCCTGCCGGTGCGAGGCCTGCGCGCCGGCAGGCAGGTTGTGAGCGAAGTGGCGCACCATCTTAACGCAGGCACCACTCACCACTCACATAATTATCCGATTTCGATAACGACGTCATCGGTGAGGGGATGGCCGACGCAGGTGAGCACGTAGCCTTCGGCGCGCTCAGATTGCGATAAGCCTTCTTCTTCATCGAGTTTCACTTTGCCTGACAAGGCCTTTCCGCGACAGGCCGTGCAGAGTCCGCTCTGACAGGAATAAGGCAGATCAATCCCCTGGTCGAGAGCGCTTTCCAGTATGCCTTTTTCTGGAGGCACCATGACCTTGTATTCCTGCCCATCGAAACGAATGGTAACTTCCCTCGTTTTCAGTTCTTCTCCACCGACCACTACGACATCTTCTTTCTTGTGCTCCTTCTTATCGAGGATACCCTGCACAAAACTCTCTTTGAAAGTCTTTTCTTTAGGAATATGGCGCATCGCCAGAAGAGACTCAACGTTTTTCATCATGCCTTCCGGACCACACATGAGGTAGCTGGTATTCTCTATACCCCAGTCGGGCACACGTTCAAAAAGTTTTGTGAGCATTTCGTGGTTGAGTAATCCGGAATAGCCTTGCCAGTTCATGGGGGCATTGTCCAGCACATGGATCACATGCAGCCTGCCCTCATCCTGAACCTGCATTTTGTCCAGCGCGTTCTTAAAAATGATGCTGTCAATATCGCGGTTGCAGTAAATCAGGGAAACGATGCTTTCCGGCTCCTGGGTGAGTATACTCTTGATGATCGACATCATCGGGGTGATCCCGGACCCGCCGGCAAACATAACCAGATGGCGTTTGCGATCCTTCGAGTATTCGGTCGTAAACTGGCCCATGGGCTCCATTACCTTCACCTTCAAGCCGACTTTCAGATTATCCGCCAGCCAGTTGGATATTAACCCTCCGTCTACACGTTTTACTGTAACGGCAAGATCCTTATCAACATACGGGGAGGAACAAAGGGAATACGCCCTTCGCACTTCCTTTCCGTTAACGGGGATTATGAGCGTTAAGAACTGCCCGGATTTATATTGAACAGGATTTTCAGCAGGTTGTTCAAAAACAATGGAGATAGTATCACGGGTTTCCTCAACGATCTCCTTCACAATCAGATCGCGATATCTCGATCCACTATGGGTCTCTTCTTTCTTTACTGTTTTATCTGATTTCTTGAAAAAATTAAAAGCCATTTTAAATGACGAATTACGTTGCGAATGACAAATGAAACCCTTGCTCACATCAGCAATAGGGAATTTTAACCCAATTTCCGGAAACTGACGTACATCTTCTTCATTGAACAAAAAAAAAGCAATGCCAGTTTATACTCCTTTAATGTCTCATGAGCCGCAAAAATAACTTTTGAAGCGACTAAATAAGGCGGAAATATGTTTGACGGCAGTTTGGTGAAGGATCAAACGGGTGGCAATGCCTGCCAATCTTTTTCAGATAACCATCAAAAATGGCTTTGAATGCGTCGTAAACGGCCTTTTAAGGGCCCTGTGCAAAAGATTTTGGCTAATTGGGTTAGTGCCTTAATTTTACTCCTTAACATCAGCAACGTGCCATTAAATCCTTTAACTGCCATCTCCCCAATTGACGGGCGATATTTCGAGATCCTCCAGCCCCTATCATCCTATTTTTCCGAATTCGGACTGATCCGCTACCGGGTTCGGGTAGAAGTGGAATACCTTCTTGCCCTCTCGGCCGCATTGCCCGAACTGAAGAATTTCCCATCCGACAAAAAAGCCACCGTGCAAAAGATCTATCAGGACTTTTCAGAAGAGGATGCCCGGTCGGTGAAGGAGATCGAGAAAACCACCAACCACGATGTGAAGGCAGTGGAGTATTTCGTCAAGCAAAAATTTGAGTCCCTCGGACTGGAATCGGTAAAAGAATTTGTTCACTTCGGACTTACCTCCCAGGATATTAACAACACCGCTATCCCTCTTTCGTTGAAGGAATTCATGTCAGCGGAATACCGGCCCTTGCTGGATGAACTGGCAGCTTCTCTTGAGAAATTTTCGAAAGAATGGAAGGATGTGCCCATGTTGGCCCGAACGCACGGCCAGCCTGCCTCTCCTACTCGCCTGGGAAAAGAGCTGTCAGTGTTCACTAACCGCATTCAAAACCAAGTGGCGACGCTAAACACCATTCCTTTCTCCGCAAAATTCGGCGGCGCAACAGGGAATCTGAATGCCCATTGCATTGCTTATCCCGACATCGACTGGAACACTTTCTGCGATACGTTCTGTCGTCAGCTGGGTCTGACCAGAAGTTTTCCCACAACGCAGATAGAGCATTACGATAACCTTGCGGCCCTCTTCGATAATCTGAAGAGGATCAATACGATCCTTATTGATCTAAGCCGCGACTTCTGGCAGTATATCTCCATGGAATATTTCAAACAAAGAATAAACGAGGGTGAGATCGGATCCTCCGCGATGCCGCACAAAGTGAATCCCATTGATTTTGAAAACGCCGAGGGAAATTTGGGATTTGCCAACGCCGTCTATGAACATCTGTCGGCGAAGCTGCCAGTATCGCGACTGCAACGCGATCTGACGGATTCCACCGTTCTGAGAAATATCGGCGTACCTCTTGCCCACAGTTATCTCGCATTTAAATCGTTGTTAAAAGGTTTGTCTATGGTGGAGTTAAATAAGCCCGCCATCGACGCCGACCTGGAGAACAACTGGGCAGTTGTTGCGGAAGCCATTCAAACCGTGCTGAGGAAAGATGGGTATCCTAATCCCTATGAGGCCTTAAAGAAGCTGACACGTAAAAATGAAAAGATCACGCGCGAAACCATCGCGCAGTTTATTGATGCTTTAGATGTGAAGCCTGAAGTGAAAAGGAAACTGAAGGGAATAACGCCATTCAATTATACGGGAATTTAGGAATATATCGTAATTGTAGAGACAGGCATGCCTTGTCTCTACTACTGTTCCGGCGTATACAGCAAAGCCCGCGCTGAGAAATCGTAAAGCGTTAACATCCGCAGATTGTAATAGGCGATCCAGAAGTCGCGGAGGGCCTGGATATACCTGCGTTTCGCGTCGTCTTTTTGTTCAAGGGCTATATTGAGATTGGTAATATCAATCTTACCAATCAAATAGCGATTTTGAGAAACATTGTAACGTTCCGCAGCCACCTCATCAGCCTTTTTGGAGATCTCCATTTGAAGCCTCAACATTTCAAACTGCCGCACCTGCGTCACGACGCCCTGTTCGAAGTTCACTTCATCCTGCGCGATCTGGAAATCCAGCAGTTTTTTATTGGCTACCGCTGTTCTCATGGAGGCTTTATTGCGGCCCCAATCCAGCACAGGCACGCTGAATGTCAAATTGAATTGTTGCTGTTCGGTGGGGTTTTGGTAAATTTCGTCAAAAGCAAGTCCGTTATTATTCAGACCGTAGGCTGCCCGCGCATTAACCTCAAAACGTCGGCCCCGTGCCTGGGCCACCAATTGCTCACCCTCCAGCCGTCGGCGTTGGAAGCGGATAAAATCGCCGCGGTTTTGTTTGGCAAATTTTAGACCTTCATCAACCGAAACTTCAAAATTTGGAATTGATTCGGGCAGCACCAGTTGGAATGCTTCGCCGTCATTCAGGCCGATATAGGAGCGCAGTTGTAACCTGGCGGTCTCAAGGGAGAGGCTTGCCTGGGCCACCTGTTGGCGGGAAGTCAGCAGTTGCAGTTCCACCTGTAAAAGTTTGTCAAGGGAGGTGGTGCCAATATTATAACGGCCTTGCTCTATCTTATAGATCGTATCATTGTTGGCAAGGTTGAAGGTTGCGATCTGGTGGTTGATCTGTTGTTCCAATACGTTGAAAAAACGTTCAGTGGCTGTCCCGGCGATGTCCTCCATCTCTTCCACATAATCCCGTTTTGATTCCTCATAGATCATTGGCTGGATCCTTCTATTCCAGCGATAAGGATTGAATCCAAAAAGGGGTTGGTTAAGAGCGACATAGAAGACGCTTCCGCTCCACTGTTCTGCCAGGGCGGTTTCGTCATTATAATCCTTGAAAAATCCCAGTCCTGAGTTGGCAGAAATGGTACCGCCGGTAAAGGGCAGCAACTGCCGCAATCCCAGCGTAACAGAGTTGTTCGTTTGCTGCACGGGGATATATCGTTGGGTTCCGTCCTGCTGGATGATCTGGTTAACCCTCTTGTAATAAACGGGAAGGTCTCCTTCCAGCCGCAACTGCGGATTAAAGTCTGTTCTGAAAGTGCGGTAAGTCCAGTATCTGGTTTCTTTTCTCGTTTCAGCCCATTTAGAGGAAGGTGATTGGTTTTTTGCCCGCTCGATGATTTCTTCCAATGTCAATGTTTGCTGGGCACCTGAACTGCGCGGGAGAGAAAAGAAGCAAGCGAAAAACAAAAAACCAATTGATAAGAAATTATTCATAACGCAGTGATGTAATAGGGTCTTGACTGGCAGCCTTTCTTGCCGGGGCGATCCCGAAGATCAACCCGACGGTTGCGGCTACACCAAATGATAAAATGATTGACGAGAAACTGATGGCGGTTGGTATCTCCGCAAATTCAGAAACAATAAATGCCATGGCTACTCCCAGGATTACACCAATAAGGCCGCCGGAAATACTGATCATCATCGCTTCGAACAAAAATTGCTGTGTCACGTCGCTTTTCTTCGCGCCGATGGACAGGCGGAGGCCGATCTCCTTGATCCTTTCCAACACTGAGGCCAGCATGATATTCATGATACCAATTCCTCCCACGAGCAGGGAGATACCCGCAATAGCGCCCAAAACATAATTGAAGATGTCGTTTGTCCGTTGCTGCTGCTTTAAGAGGAGCTCGGGGATCTCTATTTCAAAATCCACCATGTCATAGTGTTTCCTTTTCAGCAACCGTGATAAAATTTCGGCAGAAGGTTGCAGTGAAGGTGTGTTTTCAACCTGTATTACCAGCCGGTCAAGCTGATGATAGTTCTTTTTTTCCGATTCCGTTTCATCAGTCCCCGTTGTGCCCGAGGAAGCAGGCATTCCCCTGCTTCGACCGGCAGCAGCAGCCTGACGCAGTTCTGTTGCTGTCAATTTATCGCGGTTCTTATACCGTATCAGCATGGTCTGAAGGGGCACATAAATATCCATGTTGAAATCACGGATGCCCAGTTTGCTGATGCTGTTTTCTGAAATGAACCTCTCGTTGAGAACGCCGATGATTGAAAGCCAGTGAGGGCCGACCTTAATGTTCTTACCAATGGGATTTTCAGTAGGGAAAAAACGCGTTTTAATGGATTGACCGATGATGCATACCGGAGAGCCGATCTTGCGCTGGGCATCCGTAAACATCATTCCTTCCTCCATGTCGAAATTATAGATTTCGAAGTAGGATGGCTCAACTCCCACCAGTTTGGCTGAGCGTCGATAACCCCGTCTGACAACAGTGCTTTCCAGTATGATCTCAGGACTGACTTTCGTTAAGGTAGGTATGGTTCGCTGGATACTTTTAACATCGCGCATGGTAAGTCCGGGGGAGAATTTCTTTTTTTCCTTGACGCCAACGTTTTCTTCGATCTTCTCTTCTTCCTGTTCAATAACAGGTTTGATCACAATGTTATTTACACCTACCAGTTTGATCTGTTCGAGTATCTCTTGTTGCGCACCATTCCCAATGGCGAGCATGGCAATGACTGCTGCTACGCCGAAAATGATCCCCAGCGCCGTTAAAAGCGATCTTACTTTATTGGCAATCACTGCGTCGATAGCAATGTAAAGGTTTGCCATTATGCGTTCAGGCATCGCTTATTTGGTTTGAGGTGTTGCCTGGCGGCTCGCTCTTCCTATCCGATCTGGCCTGATCGCAGGCTCAATCGGCTTCTCCTCTTCTTGCTTCTTGCGTTTACCATTCATTTCAGGCAACAAACGTATGTCTTTCTCCTCCTGACCTGCAGGCAGCGATAAATATACGCGGTCGCCTTCCTCAAGTCCTGTCAGGATCACGGCATCATTTGCATTGGTCTCCCCCATCACTACTTCCTGTTTAATAATATTGAGGCCCTCGCGCTTAAAGACATAGGTCACCGTATCATTAAAGCTGTGCATGCACTCCAATGGAACAAAGAGGGCGTTATCTATCAGGCTTGTGATAATCTTATTACTGGTTGTCATGGAGGGTCTGATGGTGGGATCCGTGCCTTCGATCTCAACGGAAACCTCAAAAACTTTAGCATCGGAATTTGGCCTTTGTTCCCCCACATTCGCCACCCTGGTTACCAGACCAACCAGTTTCTTATCCGGATACGCATCGAGGCCGACCTCCACTTTTTGGCCCGATTTGACCTTCCGTACATCCACTTCATTTACATAAGTTTTTGACATCATGGTGGTCATATCCGGCAACGTAGCAACGGTAGGGTCCCACAAATTGATTTGGGATCCTGCCTTGAGCGGCTTCTGATCCCATGGGTTTTTATGATAGATCACCATTCCCGCTTCAGGGGCCGAAATGCGGAAGGCCATTATGGCTTTCATCATCGCATCGTGTTCAGTCTGCACTTTTCGCAATTCGGCTGACTGCTCGCGCATTTTCGCTGCATTCTTGCGTTTCCTGATCTTATAGTTTTCCAGAGCCTGGCTGTATTCGCGTTTCGCACGCTCAACATTGATCTCGGCCTGCTTTATGGTAGCCGGAGGTTCGAATTTTGATTGTTCATAAATGATCTCCTTTTCCTCGACCGCATACCTGAGGTTGATCAGCTGGTCGCGCGCTCCCCTAAGTTCCAAGGTCGTATCAAGTTGCGTCTGTATGTACTCCGCATTTTCCCGGTCTAACTCAATTTTCTTTTCGTTTAACTTCGTCTGAAATTCAGACTGATCCAGTGTGGCCACCCAATCACCCTTGGCGACTATCGTCCCCTCCTCCACAATACTTTGAATGGTGGTATTAAAGATTCTGAAATCCCGCAGTCCTGCAGGCCCCATGATCTTAACCGAATTCTTAGCCTCCAGTTCTCCCGTGGTTTCAATCTCTACCTTGAAGGGGCCGGTTTTCACATTCGCAATAATGTCAGCAGTCTCCGGAGATTTACTGCCTTTTACCACAAAAAAGGCAACGAGTAGTACGACTACCACACCAGCACCGATGATCAGGTTTTTTTTCATAATTGGTTCTTTATTGGTGATACAAGCCTTTCACCATTCCTGAATGAAACGCTTATAATGTAGAAACAGCAAATGTACAGTAAAGGTTACATTTACGATAACCATCTAAATAATTGGCTATCCAACTATGTAATAACAAAAAATGCTGATGGCCGAGTTACCCCCTTCCACCAGCATCCTGTACTTTGAAGTAACGCAGAAAATGCTCTTCAATTATTGTTTGGCTCCCTTTTTAAGGGTGAATTTTTGTACGGCCTCATTTTTTGTGATCCTTCCATTTCCATAGTCCTTCAGAACCTTGCCGGGGATGTTCACTTCTAACGTACTGGGTATTCCGCATCCTGCACATTTTGTTAATGAAATGTTAAAT
>JBBEBN010000316.1:0-14443 GCA_040882305.1 Cyclobacteriaceae bacterium | reverse complement strand
AGTACTCGTTGGTTCAGGCACAGCGTGGCATGACAATCCTATGCTCAACGTCAGGGACTGGAGTGGCCGGGACCCTGCACGCATTGTGATTGACCGATACCTTAAGCTGGGTCCCAACCAGAGCCTCTTTAACCGCAAGCAGAAAACGATTTGTTATAATCTAATGAAAGATGAAGGTCATGAGAATCTTTCTTATGTTCGTTTGAAGAAGGAAAACTTTCTTCCATCAATGGTCCAGCATCTTTACAACCAGGGAATCCAGTCACTGATGGTAGAGGGCGGTGGGAAAATCCTCAACAGCTTTATTGAATCGAACCTCTGGGACGAAGCCAGAGTCTTTATTTCACCCCAACAATTCCGTGACGGAGTGGCCGCGCCCCGGATCAGGGGAGTGTTGCAGGAAATATACAAACTGGACAATGACTGGCTGAGGATATTGGCGCCTCTTTCAATGTCAATAGAAAGCAAGGCATCATAAAACCAAATTTTTTTCAAAGCGTTTGTAGTTATATTGCCCTGAATAAACAGGCTGCTTTATGGCATTGGAAAAAGTGAACATACGGGAAAAACTCAACCTCTTTACCGACCATTGGAGCCCAAAGATCTTGGGTGAACTGAACGGACAGCAGGTAAAAGCGGTGAAACTACGTGGAGAATTTGTATGGCATCACCACGAGCATGAGGATGAAATGTTCCTTGTGATCAAAGGCACATTAAAAATGGAATTTCGCGACCGGACAGAGGAAATAGGGGAGGGTGAATTTATCATTGTACCGAGGGGCGTAGAACACCGGCCGGTTGCAGAAAATGAAGTGGAGATACTGTTGTTTGAACCCGCCTCAACCCTTAATACCGGCAATGTCGTGAACGAGCGGACAAAAAAAGAGCTTGAAAAAATCTGATAGAAATGGCTGAGGACCTTATTATATCCAAATCAGCTGACAAGATAAAGCGGTACCAAACGCTGATTCCCCAGCTTGAATCTTTAGTGGCCGGTGAAAAAGACCTGATCGCTAATCTTTCAAACATCGTGGCTGCCCTCAGGCAGACGATGGACTTCTTCTGGGTGGGATTTTATTTTGTAAAGGAAGGACAGTTGGTTCTGGGGCCTTTTCAGGGCCCGGTAGCCTGCACACGGATTGATTTTGGGATGGGTGTCTGCGGAGCAGCCTGGAAAAGCAAAAGGACAATTGTGGTTCCGAATGTCGATGAGTTCCCTGGCCATATCGCGTGCAGTTCCGCATCGCGTTCGGAAATTGTAGTGCCTGTATTTAAGAACGATGAGGTTGCCATGGTGCTGGATGTTGACAGTGACAAGGTCAATGACTTCAACGAGGACGATGCCAAGGCCCTTGCTCAAGTTGTCAGATTAACAGAACGCATATTGCAGATCTAATCCATTGATGACGCACAACGACCTACTGGATTTCTATGAAAAAAGAAAATCCTTATTCTCTGGATCTTTACAAGCCATCAGGAAAAAGATCAACGTGATATCCAATATCCGTCTCGCGGTGGCCCTGATCTTTCTGGCACTGTTGTACTTTGGGTTTACGCATTACAATCTATTTTATTCGTTGCCCGTGGTATTGCTTATCTTCGTTCTGCTTGTTCGCCGACATTCGTCCCTGTTTGAGGAGAAGGTGCATCTCGAACATCTGAGGCAAATCCAGGCGGACGAGCTTCGCGTATTGAACGGAGATTTTTCAAACAACAGCAGCGGTTCCGAGTTCATTGATCCGCAACATCCGTACACACATGATCTGGATATTTTCGGGGAGGGGTCGCTCTTTCAATATGTGAACCGGACCGCAACTACCGGAGGTAAGAAACTTTTGGCGGCCTGGTTGTCCTCAAAAGCTGCACACTCAGAGGAAATTAAGAAGCGCCAGGAAGCAATTAAAGAGCTGTCTGGCAAAAGTGCATTCCGCCAGGAAATAGAGGCCTTTGGAAGACAGGTCCATGAACAGCCGGACGATCAACGACAGCTCGAACACTGGTTGTGTCAGCCCGCCTTTATTTTCAGAAAATCTCCATATAAGTTTATCCTTCATTTCTTTCCGGCCGTTACCGTCATTCTGGTGCTGACGGCCTTTTTTGTGGATGGAGTTACAGGTTTCGCGGTACTCGCAGCAGCCCTGCAATGGATTTTTCTGGGTTTTCACATGAAGCGTGTCAATGCTTTTCATCAATACGTCAGCCGCAAGAAAAACACACTCGGGAAATACGCACGGATACTTTTTTTTATCCGTAAGGAAACGTATTCCTCAGCCATGATGTGGTCGCTGGGAGAGCAGGCGCAGGAGGCAGATCAGAAAGTAACCCAGCTTGCTTCATTGTTGAGTGCATTCGATGCCCGGATGAACGCTATGACCAACCTGGTGGTAAACAGCCTCCTGTTATATGATCTTCAATGTGTTTACCGGTTAGAGCGATGGAAGGAGGAAAATGCCGTCAGTCTACCCGCATGGCTGGATGCTATCAGACAAACGGAAGCATTGTGCAGCCTTGGCACATTCTCTTTCAATCATTCCGGATTTGCTTTTCCTGATATTAACAGCGATCAACAACTGTCAGCCACTGCGATGGGGCATCCGTTGCTGGAAGAAAAGGAACGGATATCAAATGATGTCCACCTCGACAGGCAGCAATCCATCATGATTATTACCGGCGCAAACATGGCTGGGAAAAGTACTTTTCTCCGGTCTCTTGGAGTGAATGTTGTGTTGGCCCTGACCGGGGCCCCCGTGTGTGCGGACAGGTTTGATTGTCCCATGATTGAGGTTCGTTCCGGCATGCGTACAGCGGACTCTTTGAAGGAGAATCAATCATACTTCTATGCGGAACTGTACCGATTGAAATCCATTATGGATGAACTGAGGAAAGGAACGCCGCTACTCATCTTACTGGACGAAATCCTTAAGGGAACGAATTCGACCGACAAACAGGCTGGCTCCATCGCCCTGGTAAAGCAATTAGCAGAGCAACCGTGCCTCACTTTAATTGCCACGCATGACCTTGGTCTCGGGGAACTTGAAAAAGTTTATCCGGGGAGGGTGTCCAATTACTGTTTTGAGGCTAACATCGAGAACGATCAGCTGTCATTCGACTATAAACTGAAACGAGGAATAGCCCAGAAGATGAATGCTACTTTTCTGATGAAGAAAATGGGGATCATTGGCGCCCCTCCAACCTCCCCTGCTCCCGATCTTTGAAAGATGGTTCATTTTCCTTACCTTAAAAGTCACGCAACTTTTCAACACATTCCATGCAAAACCGAAGAGATTGGCTGAAGAAAGCGCTGATGGCATCAGCAGCTTTACCCTTGGGTGCTTCTTTAGGGGAACAGCTCATGGCTGCACCGGTGAGTGAAACTGAGCGCAGGTTCATGAGAAGCCGCTATGCAGGCCTTATTAAAGTAAGACTTGGCTCAAATGAAAATCCCTACGGACCTTCCGAACGCGCCCGCAAGGCGATTTCAGAGATCATTTCCGAAACGAATCGTTACCCTTTCCAATCGGTAACAGAATTTAAAAAAGTCCTCGCCGAATATGAAGGTGTAACGCCGGACCATATTCTTGTCGGAGCCGGTTCAAGTGATCTTCTGTGCGCTACCGGGTCGGCATTTGGCGTGGAGGAAGGCGCTGTATTGTCGCCCAATCCAACCTTTCCGATGCTGATGAATTACGCATCGGTTTATAGTGCACTTTGGGATAAAGTGGATCTTAACGACAAACTTGAAATTGACTATTCCTTACTGGCTTCGAGGATCCACGGTGGCACCAGGCTGGTCTATATCTGCAATCCCAACAATCCGACCGGAACGTTGGTGGATCCAACACTGGTAAGGTCTTTTTGTGAAGACATATCCGGCACGGTTCCCGTCTTTGCGGATGAAGCTTATCTTGAATTTCTGGAACCTTCACAACAGCTATCCATGATCGCTTTAATCCGGCGGGATAAAGAGGTCATTGTTTCGCGAACATTTTCCAAAATTTATGGCTTGGCAGGTTTGAGGATCGGATACCTGATCGCACGGCCTGATATCGCCAAAAAAATTGCAAGGCACCACCCGGGCATACCCACCAATCAGGTTGGACTCGCAGCAGCAACGGCATCGCTGGGCGACAAGGATTTTATGGCGCTGACACGGAAAAAAAATGCAGTGGCGCGTAAACACCTGACGAACTATCTGGAAAAGAAAAATCTGATCTATGGTGAGTCGCATACGAATTTTGTGATGTTTGATCCCAACACAGATGGCCACCAGGTCGTGACCCGCCTGGCAGAAAAAGGATTCGGCATACGCGTTTGGGATTATAAAAGTAAGCCCTGGTGCCGTGTGAGTATTGGTACGTTAGACGAAATGAAAATGTTTACACGCGCGCTTGATTCCGCTTTCTAAAAGTTGAGGCAGGAGCTTTTAACGAAGCAGGCGAGCCGGCTAAATCTCTACGCGCCTACGCGTACGCCGATCAGATCCGCCAGCCTCTTGACAGCGTAGTCAATTTCCTCGTGCGTATTGTATTTGCTGAAAGAGAAGCGAACGGCGCCGCGTTTGGATCCGGAATACAGCTCAGCCAACACATGTGACCCCACAGAAGCCCCGCTGGAACACGCGCTTCCACCCGAGGCGGAAATCCCCTGAAGATCAAGATTGAATAAAAGCATATTATTTTCCTCCGATTCAGGCAGGCTTACATTCAATACTGTGTAGAGGCTTCTGTCGAGACTTTCGGAATCGCCATGAAAGGAAACACCAGGGATGGTTGCCTTCAGCTTTTCGATCATCCGTGACTTGAGGTTTTTAATGTAACGCGTATGGTCGTCCATATCGCGGTAAGCGATCTCCAGCGCCTTTGCCAGGCCGATGATACCGTAAACATTCTCTGTTCCTCCACGCATATTTCTTTCCTGTGAACCCCCGTGAAGAAAAGGAGGGATCTTTTTGTCTTTTCGGATAAATTTAAAGCCTACACCCTTGGGACCATGGAATTTATGGGCCGCGGCAGTCATCCCATGGACTTTGGTCTTCTGAAGATCGTGCCGGTAATGTCCGACCGCCTGAACGGTATCGGAATGGAAATAAGCATGGTGCTTTTCGGCGAGTTCACTCACTTGCTGGAGGTCGAGCAGATTTCCAATCTCATTGTTGGCGTGCATGAGTGAGACAAGAGCATGGTCATTCTGTTGTAACAAGGAATCCAGGTGTGCCATTTCCACGTGACCTTTCCCGTCAAGGTGTACCATGTGGACTTTTACACCATTTTCTTTGACCAGGTGTTCCAATGTATGGATGACGGCATGGTGTTCAATGGGAGAACTGATGATGTTCCTGATCTCATAGGCGTGAACGGCCCCCGTCAGTAAGGCGTTATCGGCTTCTGTTCCTCCGGAAGTAAAAATAATCTCCCCCGGTGTGCAGTGGAGTAATTCCGCGACCTTCTTGCGCGCTGACTCAATGGCAGCTTTTACTTTGCGGCCATGGGCATGTATGGAACTCGGGTTTCCGAAATGCTCGAGCATGAAAGGTCTCATTGCCTCTAAGACTTCAGGGTCCAACGGTGTAGTGGCAGCGTTATCGAGATAAATATTCATGTCTGGTCACTTCTTTAACTTTTCTGAAATAATTTCCTTGATGTCTGCCATTATCTTTTTGGCAAGATGGTCTGCTTTTGCCTCCAGGTCTGATTCGGAATAGATCCTGATGATAGGTTCCGTGTTGGACTTACGCAGGTGCACCCATTCCTTGTCAAACTCGATGCGCACACCATCAATTGTGTTGATCGGTTGTCTCTGGTATTTCTTTTTGACATAATCGAGTATCTTGTCCACGTTGATGTCGCGGGTCAGTTCAATTTTATTCTTCGAAATAAAGTAGTTCGGATACTTCATGCGCAGCCGCCGAGCAGTCATTTTAGACTTCGCGAGGTGGGTCAAAAAAAGCGCAATCCCTACTAGTGCATCCCGTCCGTAATGCAGATCCGGATAAATGATTCCTCCGTTACCTTCTCCGCCGATCACCGCCTGCTGTTCCTTCATCATATTCACAACATTGACCTCGCCGACCGCGGAAGCAAAATATTTTCCGCCCGCTTTTTCGGTAACATCCTGGAGCGCGCGTGTACTGGAAAGGTTAGAGACAGTATTGCCGTTCTTAATTTTTCCCATGCTCAGGACATAATCGGCCACAGCCACCAGCGTGTATTCTTCACCGAATGGGGTTCCATCTTCGCATACGAATGCGAGGCGGTCAACGTCCGGATCGACAACAATCCCGAGATCATATTTTCCCTTCAGAATTTCACGGCTGATGTCGGTGAGGTGTTCCGGCAGCGGTTCGGGGTTATGGGGAAAATGACCTGTTGGCTCACAATACAGTTCTTTCACGGTAACTCCCAGCGCGCTCAGCAGCATCGGCACCGCAATGCCACCGGTGGAATTAACCGCATCCACCACTACCCGGAACCCGCGGTGGTGAATGGCCTCTGCGTCCACCAGGGGAAGTTGCAATATCTCCTTGATGTGCTTTTGGATGTATCCGTCCTTTGTTTCGTATTTTCCCAGTTTCGTTACCTGGGCAAATTCGAAGTCTTCGGCTTCCGCAATCCGCAGCACGTCTTCTCCTTCCGCTCCTGAAATAAATTCACCTTTGTCGTTTAACAGCTTTAATGCATTCCACTGGATAGGGTTATGGCTGGCGGTCAAAATAATTCCGCCGGAGGCCTTTTCAGCTGTAACGGCCATCTCAACGGTGGGTGTAGTCGATAATCCAAGGTCAATGACGTCGATACCAAGGGCCTGCAGGGTGGCACAGACCAGGTCATTGACCATTTTGCCCGATAATCTGGCGTCCCGGCCGACGATGATCTTCTTGTCACCAGGTTTTTTCATCACCCAAGCCCCGTAGGCGGCTGAAAACTTAACTATATCCAAAGGGGTAAGGTTGTCGCCCGTTTTGCCTCCGATCGTACCGCGAATACCTGAAATTGATTTGATTAATGTCACCGGCTCCTATTTTGTTTATTAAACGGCAAATCTAAGAAAATTAAGAATGACCCCCGCCTACGTTACCCCGCGCAATCCACTGCGAACTTCGGCGGGCGGGCCCGCTGGTTCCCCGCACGGGTCCATCGCCAACTTCGGCGGCCAGGTCCGGCTTCGTTGCCCGGCGCGTTCCAATAGCTAACTTTGGCGTGCAGGTCTTATTGACGATTTAAGGCAATGAAGGATTTATTACCTTGCCCCAATTGTTGAGTTCCACTATGAAAAAACCAGTTTCTTCAACCGATCTAAACCGCCAGGAAAAGGTAAAAGCGTTCGACCGCCTGTTGACCATTATGGATGAATTACGTGAGAATTGTCCATGGGATAAGAAACAAACGCTTGAAAGTCTAAGGCATCTGACCATTGAGGAAACATACGAACTTTCAGATGCGATCCTGGAGGGCGACCTGCCGGAAATCAAGAAAGAAATCGGTGACCTTATGCTGCACCTGGTCTTTTACGCCCGGATCGCCTCGGAGAGCCAGGCATTCGATATTGCAGATGTGCTCCATTCCATCTGTGATAAATTGATACAGCGCCACCCCCATATATATGGAGATGTGGTAGCCAACGATGAAGAGACGGTGAAGGCCAACTGGGAAAAACTGAAATTAAAACACGGCAATGCTTCCGTCCTGGAAGGTGTGCCCAAAACGCTTCCGGCAATGGTGAAAGCCATCCGTATTCAGGATAAAGCCCGTGGAGTGGGTTTTGATTGGGAAAAGAAAGAGCAGGTGTGGGAAAAAGTTGAGGAGGAAATGCAGGAATTCAAAAAAGAATTCAATACAGAAAGCGCCTCTTCCATTGATCGGGTGAAAGCCATGGCTGAATTCGGCGACCTGCTCTTTTCGCTCGTAAACTATGCCCGGTTCATTGACATCGATCCCGAAGAAGCACTTGAGCGCACCAACAAAAAGTTCATCAAACGTTTCCAGTACCTGGAGCGCGAATCGGCAAAGGACGGCAAGAAACTCGGCGAGATGACCCTGGCCGAAATGGACCGATACTGGAATAAGGCGAAATCCTTGTGAATGGGGCGTGTAGAGACGCAAGATTTTGCGTCTCTACACCACCTATATTTCCATAAACCTCTATTTCCCTATTTCCTTCTCACCCCTATTTCCCTATTACCTTCCTCCGGTTATCTTTGCGGCCTATGGCTCTTCAAGAAGACAACCTGTTAAAAAATGTGATATCCCATGCCAAGGAGTATGGTTTTATCTTTCCTTCCAGTGAAATATATGACGGCCTCAGCGCCGTATATGATTATGGTCAAAACGGGTCAGAACTGAAAAACAACATCAAGGAGTACTGGTGGAAGTTCATGACGCTTCTCCACGACAATATCGTAGGCATCGATTCTGCCATATTCATGCATCCCACCATCTGGAAAGCATCGGGTCACGTAGACGCCTTCAATGATCCGATGATCGACAACAAGGATTCGAAAAAGCGTTACCGCGCCGATGTGCTCATCGAGGATGCCATTGACAAAATAGAGGAGAAGGTTGTAAAGGAAACTGAAAAGGCGGCCAAGAGGTTCGGGGAATCTTTTGACCGCGATATGTTTGTAAGCACCAATCCACGGGTGCAGGAGTATAAAAAGAAAATTGAAGAAACCAATGAGCGTCTGAAAGTGGCCATGACCAATGGTGATATGGCAGCCATGAAACAGCTCATCGTCGATCTTGAAATAACGGACCCGGTTTCAGGTACCCGAAACTGGACAGATGTCAGACAATTCAACCTGATGTTCTCCACGGAGATCGGTTCACTGGCAGAGGAAGCCAACAAGATTTATCTGCGGCCCGAGACAGCACAGGGAATTTTCGTCAATTTTCTCAATGTACAAAAGACAGGGAGGATGAAAATACCTTTTGGCATTGCACAGATCGGAAAGGCTTTCAGAAATGAGATCGTGGCGCGCCAATTCATTTTCAGGATGCGCGAATTTGAGCAGATGGAAATGCAATTTTTCGTCAAGCCGGGAGAAGAAATGAAGTGGTACGAATTCTGGAAAGAAAAAAGGATGAAGTGGCACAAGGTGATCGGGTTGGGAGACGAAAACTATCGGTACCACGATCATTTAAATCTTGCGCACTACGCCAACGCGGCATGCGACATTCAGTTCAAATTTCCTATGGGATTCAAGGAGCTGGAAGGAATCCATTCGCGGACGGACTTTGACCTGAAGAGCCACGAAAAATATTCAGGCAAGAAGCTCCAGTATTTTGACACGGAGGACAACCAAAGTTTTATCCCTTATGTTGTGGAAACCTCCATTGGTCTGGATCGGTGTTTCCTTGCTATTCTTTCAAAAACCTACCGGCAGGAAAAACTCGAAGATGGCAGTGAACGGGTTGTACTGGCGATCCCTCCGGCGCTGGCTCCCAACAAAGTAGCCATTCTTCCTTTGGTGAAGAAAGACGGGTTACCTGAAAAGGCGGAGGCGATGATGAATGACCTGAAGTATGACCTGCGCTGTTACTACGAAGATAAAGACACCATTGGCAGGCGATATCGCCGGCAGGATGCAATAGGCACACCGTATTGTTTAACCATCGATCATCAAACTTTGAAGGATGACACGGTTACCATCCGCGACCGCGATAGTATGAAACAGGAACGGGTATTGATTTCAGACGTTAAAAACAGACTGGTCAACGCATGCTCGGTCAATAACCTGCTGAGAAAAATATAATTTCATGATCACCTTTCTGGTCATTTCCTGCGTCATAGCGCTGGTAGCGTATCGCTTTCAACAGGAGGTTCAGATGGGTTATCGATATGCAGGCAGGAAAGCGGCGCCGGCAAAGACATGGATACTGCCGGTTCCGCAGCTCTATAAAGACATCCTGCAGAAATATTTCCCCTATTACCAATCGCTTTCCGCCGCTGACAAGGGGAAATTCGAGCGCAAGGTATGTAACTTCCTTTACAGCAAACGCTTCATTGCAAGGAACATCGATGAAGTCACCATTGAGGCGCGGTTGCTTATTGCCGCTTCAGCTGTTCAACTGACATTTGGACTGCCCAATATTTACCTTCAGCATTTTGATAAGATCCTGGTTTACCCAAATGAATACTACTCCTCTATCACCAAACAATACCATAAGGGGGAGGTAAATCCAAGGTTTGGTATCATTGTACTCTCATGGAATAATTTTGTGGAGGGATATATCAGGCCGCAGTCATCGGTTAACCTCGGTTTGCACGAAATGGCGCATGCACTGCGGCTGGAAAACATTATCCGGAATGAGGAGTATCAATTCTTCGACGAAGGGCTGGTAAGGAGATTTGATGAATACGCGCGGATTATTTGCAGTAATTTGGAGGGTTATGGGAATTTCTTCCGGCCGTATGCCTGCACTAACGAACACGAATTCTTCAGTGTTGCAATTGAAAATTTTTTCGAACGTTCTGAGTTATTCAAAACGAACATCCCGGAATTATATATTATTCTTACCCATCTGTTGGGTCAGGATCCCCTAAAACTAAAACAAGCTTAAATTCCCGGGATAGATTGATTATCATTGCAAAACTTTTTGCATGATTTGGAAAACCCTGCTTTCCGCAAAACGCAAAGGTCAGAAGGTCGGATCTAGTGCCGAGTCTTCACGCAGCGCTTTTGAGCAGGATTACGATCGGATTATTTTCTCCCACCCATTCCGTCGTTTACAGGATAAGACGCAGGTCCATCCGCTGCCTGAGCATGATTTCGTACATACCCGTTTGACGCATAGCCTCGAGGTTTCCAGTGTCGGACGGTCGCTTGGCAAAAGAGCCGGCGAAGTTATTCTACAGCGCCATCCATCCCTGACCAGTGAATTTTCCCTTTTTGATTTTGGCGCTGTTGTTGCTGCAGCCGCTTTGGCGCATGACCTGGGGAACCCTCCATTCGGCCATGCCAGTGAAGATGCCATTTCCGATTTTTTTCTCCACCATCCCGGCGGCCAGTACTTCAAGGCACTGGTGACCGAAGAGGAATGGCATGATCTCACAAGATTTGAGGGAAATGCCCAGGGATTTCGTATTTTGGACAAGGAACAGTACGGACTCAAGCTGACCTATGCAAGCCTCGGCGCGTTTACGAAATACCCGTGCGCCGCCTTCTTTCCCGATAGGGATAAGAAAAGAAAGAGCCAGAAAAAATTTGGGTTTTTTCAATCTGAGAAAGAGGCATTCAGGGAAGTTGCCGCCGATCTTGAACTTATCCAAAACAGTCGTGAAAGCTGGTGCAGGCATCCGTTGGCTTTTCTCGTCGAGGCTGCAGATGACATCTGCTACAGTATCATCGACCTCGAAGACGGATGCCGGTTGGGCCTGGTTTCTTTTGAAGATACGGTGGAATTATTGTCCGGCATCCTGAGAGACAAGCTTGACAGAGAAAAATTGGGAAAGCATGCCGACCTGAACCATAAACTGGGCGTGTTACGGGCAATGGCCATAGGAGAATTGATCGAAGCTTCGACGGAAATATTCTTATCGAATGAAGAGGCTCTCCTCAACGGTTCTTTCGATCTGGCGTTGACGGATCTTTGCGCATACGGTGAACCACTGAAACGGATAAGTGATGTTTCCATAGAAAAAATATATCATGCGAAACATGTAGTCGAGATTGAAGCTTCAGGACACCAGGTTTTGCCCGGGCTGTTGGAGGAATTCACACAAACAGGTGTGCACCTGATTGAACAAAAAGCATCCCGGAAATACAACAATCTGCGGTTGCTTTTACCCGTCGACATAGCGTCTGCGATCAAGGCAGGCCCGGGCGCATCTTACAATATGTTGAGGGGCATCATTGATTTTATTTCCGGATTAACTGACAGGCATGCCCTCTCGTTGTATCGGAAGATTAAAGGAATTAGTTTATAACGTTATAGTTTAAGAAGTATACCTAATCAGTCTACCGGACACCTGCGGGTGGGTCTATGAAGCTACCTCTTGTAAGAAACATTGTCTTTCTCATCGTTGCGCTCATCAGCATTCTGCTGGTGGCTAACGTTGCGTTAACGTATTACAACAACGAGATCATCAAACAAAACCACGCCATTCAATCCCAGGTTGAAAAAGTAAAACTTTATTATGATCAGATCGGAAAGTCAGTCATTCACTCCCTCGATATTGGGCTCCGCGGATATTACATCGTGAGAACTCAAGCATTCGTTGCTCCGATGGATAATGCCATCCATGTAAAAGACAGCATTCTGCAAAACGTTGAGCTGCCTCTCAAAGACCTCCACTACGATGACGCAGAGTACAGGATTTTTAAAGATTCGTTGAATTCGTATGTGGTATATACTTTTATGCTCAGGGACCTTCTCGTGCAAGACCGGGATGAAGAATTCAGGGGGATCTTCAGCTCGGACAAAGGGGCTTACCTATGGTGGCAGTATGAGCGGCTGGAAAGTAGTATAGCCCAGTACCTTAACCGATTGGATTCGGTAGCACAAAAAAAATATGAATCCGCCCTGCAAAGAAACCAGATCGTTCAGCTTGTATTGCTCGTCATTTGTGTTCCAACCCTGCTGTTCACAGCTTTCTATACGAGCAAAGCCTTTAAGCTGTCGGAAATGGTCACAACCGGGGAGGAGGAGAAAAACAAGATCTTAAGCGAACAAAATGTATTTTTGGAACAGAAGGTGGCCGAACGCACGCATGAGATCCTGGCACAAAATCACGAGATCACCGCTCAGAATGAAGAGCTGATGACAAGTCAGGAGACGCTGTTCCTGCAAAACAAACAACTTCAGGAGGCGCAACAGACGATTAAAGAACAAAGTGAAAAAATCCACTCATTAAATAACCATCTGAAAAATGAAGTTGACAACCGGACGCAGGAGTTACAAAAGACAAATCAGGAATTAATTGAGCACAACAACCAGCTGGAGCAGTTTGCATTTATCGCAGCCCACAACCTGCGCGCACCGCTAACAAGGGTACTTGGCCTTGCCAACCTGATACAAATGGGCCCCACAGAGGAGGACAGGCAGGCTGCTTTGGAAAAACTCATTGCCTCAACCCGCGACCTGGACCAGGTCATTAAAGATCTGAATACGGTGCTGAACATCAAGAGACACACTGGCAATTTTGCTGAAGTTGACCTGAATGAATCCCTAACCCGGACAAAACGCATTCTCGAAAAGGAAATTGAGGACACAGGTACCCGTATCATCAATAATTTTACCGAGACCGATAAGGTGTACGCCATCGCGCCCTACGTTGAAAGCATATTGTACAATCTCATCAGCAATGCAATAAAATACAGGGACCCTGACCGGTCGCCTTTCATTGCCATCAAAACCACTCATGAGCAAGAATTTGTTTGCCTGGCCGTGATGGATAACGGCCTGGGTATTGATCTTAAGAAATATAAACAAAGTGTATTCAACCTATACAAGCGGTTCCATTTACACGTGGAAGGCAAAGGCCTTGGTTTATACCTTGTAAAAACACAGATTGAAGCGCTTGGCGGTAGAGTGGAAGTGAAAAGCGAGCCAAATGAAGGAACCACTTTTCAGGTTTATTTCAAGCGCTACCTCATATAAACCGGAGTAAAGGTATAACAACGGAGCATGACTGTTTTTTGGTGCCTGGCGTTTCATCATTTGCTGTTAAATTCATTAGCTTTGCGCTTCTTAAACAAGCCATTTTACTATGTGGGATAATGTTGCCGCACTGATCATTAAGTACCGTTTACTTCTCATTGGTGTCATCACAGTCATCACGGTGATCATGGGTTACTATGCCACGAAAGTTCAGATGAGCTATGACTTCGCCCGCACGGTGCCGCTCAACGATCCGGACAACATCATGCTGCAGCAATTCAGGCAACAATTCGGTGAAGATGGAAACGTCATTGCCGTCGGTTTTAAAGACAGTGCTATCTATGAGAAGCGGAATTTCGAGGCCTACCGTGAGTTTGCCCGCACGGTAAAACAGGTCAGCGGAGTAAGCGGAGTGATTGCCCTGCCCCTTCTGAATATGATCCTGAAGGACACAGAAAATGCCCGGTTTTATTTAGCGAATATTTTCCCTGAAACGATCCGGAGTAAAGAAGCATTCGATAGCCTTATGGGGATTGCCAGGGATCAAAAGCTTTACATGGGGCAGCTGGTCAATACCACCAATGGTGCGACCATGATGATTGTAACGGTGAACAAGGATGTGATGAACTCTGCCCTTCGCGAGCCGCTCATGGCGTCCCTCCTTGAAGCCGCCGCCGCCTTCGAAAAAGCCACCAACATCACGCCTCACTATGCCGGTTTGCCGTTTATCCGCACGGTGGTAACGAATCAGGTGAAACGGGAAATGCAGATCTTCCTCATTGCTTCGGTAGTGATTACTGGATTGATCATGTTCATTTTCTTCCGATCTTCGCGCGCAGTGATATTTT
>JBBEBN010000315.1:0-14465 GCA_040882305.1 Cyclobacteriaceae bacterium | reverse complement strand
ATACAGTTTCGCCATTTAGATTGAAGAACGTGGATGGTAAAATGGTGGCCCTGTCGGAATATAAAGTCGGGAAAGGTGTTATCCTGATCTTTGACTGCAATACATGCCCTTATTCAAAAGCCTATAACGACAGGATAATTGGCTTGCACAAAAAATTTGCTCCAAAGGGTTTTCCGGTTGTCACCATCAATTCCAACGATGGCGAACAATCGCCTGGTGACTCCTTCGAAGCAATGGTGTCCAAAGCCCGCAAGAAAAAATACAATTTTCCCTACCTGCTGGATGAGACCCAGCAAGTGGCGGCTGCTTTCGGCGCGACTAATACGCCGCACGTTTTCCTGTTGGAAAAGAAGGGCGACAACTTCGTAGTGGCTTATATCGGTGCGATCGATAACAACCCCAGGAACGGTTCAAGCGCGGATAAGAGATACGTTGAGAACGCGGTAAATGCTTTGCTGGCAGGCCAGGCTGTTCCGGTTAAAAACACGAAAGCCGTGGGTTGCGGCATCAAATGGAAGGACATTTAGGAAGATCTCGTTTTTTATTTTTGTCTGCAAATCTAATCTTTGTTTATCTTTCATCATGGCATTTTGTGCCCGTTGATATTTGTGTTCGATAAATTTTTCCGTATGCGCATTTTCATTCCTTTTCTATCAATTCTTTTGCTGGTTGCTGCATGCCAGCTGATGAGAGACCAACCCGCGCCAAAAAAATTGACGGAATTGGTTTCTCCCTTATACCAGGAGGATAAAAGACCATTTTATCACGGCGTGGCTTCAGGCGATCCTTTAACCGACCGCGTCATCCTCTGGACACGCGTAACTCCGGATGACTCCGTGGCCTCCGTCGAAGCGCGATGGGAACTTTCGACCACTGAAGCGTTCGATCCTGTCCTAAAGAGAGGATCTGTCACCACGTCACCTCTGGTGGACTACACTGTGAAGATCGATGTGTCAGACCTTCAACCAAATACCCGTTATTACTACCGGTTCCATGCCCTGGAGAAGACCTCGCCTGTCGGCAGAACAAAAACACTGCCCAGCGAAAATGTGGACAGTCTGAAATTCGCTGTCGTCAGCTGCAGCAACTGGCAGCATGGCTACTTCAATGCGTATGACAGGATTGCATCCAGGGATGTGGACGCAGTGATTCATCTTGGAGATTATATTTACGAATATGGTATTGGGAATGCCCGAAACGTGGACCGCCGGCATTTGCCGGAACACGAGGTCATAACCCTGCAGGATTACAGGACACGCTATTCGCAGTACCACCTGGACGATGGCCTCCGCAAAATGCGACAACAACATCCCATTATCACCATCTGGGACGACCATGAACTCGCGAACGACACGTATGCTCAGGGTGCGCAGAATCATCAGGACCAGGAAGAGGGGGACTTTGCGGCGCGCAAGACCGCTGCACGAAAGGCTTACTATGAATGGATCCCTATACGGGAGGGCGGCAAACACTACCGAAGTTTTTCTTTCGGAAGCATGGCTGAAGTGATCATGCTGGATGAAAGGCAGGAGGGAAGAACAAAGCCCGCAGGAGGGACGTCCGACCCTGTATATGGCAGCGAAGACCGCAGTATGCTCGGTAAAGAACAATTAAACTGGTTTAGAGAAAAATTGCAAAGCAGCGCTTCAACCTGGAAAGTGATCGGAAACCAGGTGATGTTTTCCGATTTAGACAGGACGGCTGTTAATCCGAACAACCCCCGAAACATGGATAGCTGGGACGGATACCCGGCGGAAAAGAAGACCATCGCAGATTTCATCAAATCAAGCGCTGTGGAGAACGTAATTTTTCTCACCGGTGACACGCATGCATCCTGGGCCTTCGAAGTAGTGGCGAGTCCTTTTGAAAAAATTTCTGCGAAGGCGTACCCGCCGGTGGCCATAGAGTTTGGAACCACCAGCATATCCTCTGCCAATTCAAACGAATCAACACCGGATGATACCGTGAAATTGCGGGAGCAACTTTACCTGAAAACAAATCCCCACCTTAAATTCGTCAACCAGCGCGATCATGGATACCTGCTGTTAACCCTGTATAACGAAAAAGCAAAAGCCGAGTGGTATTTCGTTGGTACCGTCTTAAAACCAGATACCACCGAATCGCTGGCGAAAACGCTTCACGTAAACAGAAATTCAAATATGCTGCATTAATTGCGTAGCGGAAGGATCACATCCAAAGGTTGTTCTTTGTTTTCTGGAACGGCAGGACTTTTGTCATCACGCATCAGCCGTGCAAGCAGGAATTGTTAAAAGAAGTTAAAGTGTATTGGAATATTTTATTACTGTCGGCACATTATGGGATTGATTAATTCGATATTGACCTGGGTGATGAGAAAGCGCATTCATCAGATTGAGCTTTTCATGAAATATCCCCATGATGTTCAGGACGAGATTTTCAAAAAGTTGATCAAGGAAGCGAGCACAACAGAATTCGGAAAAAAGTATGGGTTCAGTGACATTGAAACAGCGTCGCAATTCCGTGAGCGGGTTCCGATCTTCACTTATGAAGAGCTGTTCCCCTATATCAAGCGGTTGATGCGCGGGGAACAGAACATTTTATGGCCCACCGAGATCACCTGGTTCTCAAAATCGTCCGGCACAACCAATCAGCGCAGTAAATTTATTCCCGTATCACAGGAAGCGCTGGAAGAATGTCATTTCAAAGGAGGTAAGGACCTTATTTCAATATACGTCAACAACTTTCCAGATACAAAACTGTTTGACGGCAAAGGCCTGGCGGTCGGCGGCAGCCATCAGATCAATGAATATGACTCCAGTGAATCCTCTTATTATGGTGACGTGTCAGCAGTGATCATGCAAAATTTGCCACCGTGGGCGCAATTCATCAGAACACCAAGCCTGGAGACGGCACTCATGGGCAACTGGGAAGAGAAGATTGAAAAGATGGCCGTAGAAACCGCCAGCGTTAATGTAACCAACATTTCCGGCGTACCTACCTGGACAGCATTGTTGATCCAACGGATCGTCGAACTTGAAAAGAAAGATAACATCCTCGAAGTATGGCCCGATCTGGAAGTGTTCTTTCACGGGGCTGTCGCCTTTAAACCCTATCGCACCCTCTTCGAGAAACTGATTCCAAAGCCCGGCATGCGCTATGTTGAAATTTATAATGCAAGCGAAGGCTTTTTCGGGATCCAGGACCAAAAAGACTCGGAAGAAATGTTGTTGATGCTGGACTACGGCATCTATTACGAATTTATTCCGGTGGAAGATCTTCAGAACGAATACCCAAGGGCAATTGGTCTTGCGGAAGTAGAGGTCAACAAAAACTATGCGATGGTAATTTCCACCAACGCAGGTCTGTGGCGTTATAATATTGGTGATACGGTAAGGTTTACTTCCACTTCGCCTTACCGTATAAAAATTTCCGGACGCACCAAACATTTCATCAATGCTTTCGGAGAAGAAGTCATCATCGAAAATGCGGAATACGCCATCAACAAGGCCTGCGAAGAAACCAGCGCCGTGATCGACAATTTCACCGCAGCGCCCGTCTTTCTGGAAAGGGGCAAAAAGGGTGGGCACGAATGGATCATTGAATTCAAAGCGAGGCCAAAAAGCATGGAGCAGTTCACCCTGATACTGGATGAAACCCTGCGTGAAATAAATTCAGACTATGATGCGAAACGCCAGCACGATCTGGCATTGGTCGCGCCAAAAATTAACAGTGTACGAGCAGGCACTTTCTATGACTGGATGAAAAGGCGCGGTAAACTCGGCGGACAGAACAAGGTTCCGCGCTTATTCAATACCCGCGAATACCTCGACGATATTTTGCGAATGCTGGCCCAGGAGTAGTACTACTCCTTCTTGGCGCTGCTGAACCATGACGCGATACTCCAGCGTGTAGTTTGTTCCACCACGGCTCCACTTTCGGCGGCCCGGTTAACTTTCTCGACCGTATAGAAGGCCGTAGGCAAAATTTCTTTCAGCATCATCAGAAGCGCTTCAAGCCTTTCACGTTCCAGCACGGTAAAAACGAGGTTCTCCTGACCATCGGGACCTTCGGCCTTCACGTAGGTGTAACGATGGTATTCTTTATTAAGATACTGGAGTAAGGGATTAATGTCTTTTCTCGTGATGATCCTGACAATGACTTTTCCGTAGGCAATTTTTTCCTCGATGATCATCCCTACAAAAATTCCCGCGGCAAAACCTGCCGGGTAGGCAACATAGCAAATCCAGTTGTCAAGGTGTTCAAAGATCTGACGTATGGCCATAAGCCAGATGAAAGACTCAAAAAAGCCCAGCAACGTGGAGGTAAACTTTCTTCCACCCAGTACATAAATGATCCTTACGGTATTGATGGATACGTCCAGAATACGGGCAAAAAAAATTGACAGTGGTAACAAGACAAAACTGAAAACGTCATCCGACACACCGAGTGATCCGGTAAAAAAGTCTCCCATCATAAATTGTGTTTTTTCAAAAGTAGGTAAACATAATTATATCGGGATTATTTTTTATCTCCTACACGGGGCCACGTCTTCAGCCAGGTCGGCCTGGAAGCGAACTTACATCTTCGGAGTTAAGACTGCTGGCCGGAGTCTTTTCGTTATCCGAAAAGGTCCTGGAACACTTCCGTAAGTTTTCCAAATGATTTCACGCCAATTTTGGTTTTGGCGAGGTCCAGCGACTTCTGACCGTACTTGGAAATATATATTTCCTTAAATCCAAGTTTTTCTGCTTCACTGATGCGTTGATCGAGCCGGTTCACCGCCCGGAGCTCTCCCCCGAGTCCGACTTCTGCTGCAAAGCAGATCTTGTCGGAGACGGGCATCTCCTCCAATGATGAAATGATGGAGATGCAAATGGCCAGGTCGATGGCAGGATCTTCAACTTTTATCCCGCCAGCCATATTTAAGAATACGTCCTGAGTGCCCATCCGGAAACCACACCTTTTTTCCAGCACCGCCAGCAACATATTCAGTCGTTTGTGATCAAAACCGGTGGGGGTACGCTGGGGTGTGCCATACGATGCCGGACTGACCAGCGATTGAATTTCTATTAGCAATGGGCGATTGCCTTCCAGCGTAGCGCCTATGGTGATGCCGCTCAGTTGCCCGTCCTTCTGCGAGATAAGGATCTCTGAGGGATTGGAGACTTCACGCAATCCAGTGCCAAGCATTTCATATATCCCGATTTCGGAAGTGGATCCGAAGCGGTTCTTGATCGTGCGCAGAATTCTATAGGCAAGATGCGGGTCTCCTTCAAATTGCAGGACAGTATCCACCATATGTTCAAGCACTTTCGGCCCCGCGAGCATGCCGTCTTTCGTGATGTGTCCGATGATAAACACCGGTGTATCGGTTTCCTTCGCGAACTTCATCAGCTCTCCGGCACATTGCCGCACCTGGCCGATACTACCCTGCACAGACTCGAGCTGACTGGAATAAAGGGTCTGAATAGAGTCAACGATCACCACGTCAGGTGAAAGCGATTCAACAGCCTGAAAGATATTTTTTGTGTTGGTTTCGGTGAGGATAAAAAAAGAGGGCGAAGAATCATTCAGTCGCTCTGCCCGCATTTTTATCTGTTGTTCGCTCTCCTCACCGGATACGTACAAAACTGTTTGCGTTTTAAGACGCAAACCGGCTTGCAACATGAGCGTTGACTTCCCAATGCCGGGTTCGCCACCGATCAGCACTAATGATCCAGGCACAACACCCCCGCCTAAAACGCGATTGAGTTCCTCGTCTCCCGAATTCCAGCGGATGTCGCCTGTCGACTCGATATCCTTAAGGGTGCGGGGTTTGGTTTTTCTCTCTCGCGTGGACTCCTGCCTCCACTCCGATTTGTTCACCTCATCTTTTAAGAGGATTTCTTCAGCAAAAGTATTCCAGGAGTCACAGGACGGACATTTTCCAAGCCATTTCGCCGATTCGTAACCACAACTCTGACAATAGTATACTGTTCTTGATTTAGCCAATGATGAAATAATTGATGCGATGATAAAACCTTACGCGAAACCAGAATGGAGAAACATTTTCAAAAAATAGTCCCATTTTGTTATTTTACTTGTCAATTCCTAATCCTAAACCCTTTTGGTAATGAAATCATTCATTTTAGGCCTTGGTCTGGCCCTTATCTCCTTCATTCTTTCTGGCCAAAAGCCCCCGGTAAAATTCGGGGATGTTTCAAAGGAAGAATTATCCATGACAACTTATGACAAAGATTCGACGGCCCCCGCGGTCATCCTTGCCGATTACGGTGAATCAGTCATTGTTTATCGGCAAAATGAGGGCTTTTCACTCGATTTTCTAAGGATTACACGGATCAAAATCCTGACTCCGGAGGGTTTAAGCTATGGTGATTTTCCAGTTCATTTATACAAAAGCGAAAACGAGGAGGAAAAGGTTAGCGGGCTGAAAGCTGTTACTTACAATCTCGAAAACGGGAACATTGTAGAATCAAAAGTTAAAAATGAGGGAATTTTAAAGGAGAACTACGACGCAAACTGGAATATTGTTAAAGTAACCTGCCCGAATGTTCGCAAAGGATCCGTCGTGGAAATTACTTACAAAATCAGCTCCCCATTCTTCTTTAACTTTCGTGACTGGAGTTTTCAGGCTATCATCCCAACAGTGATAAGTGAATATCGGGCGCAGGTGCCAGAGTATTTCCATTATGACAGATATCTGCAAGGCTATGTTCCTCTCAGTGTTGTTGATGAGATTAAGACACCCAATAGTATCCGCATTACAAGTTTTGAAAGGCAAAATCAATATGGTTCGCAAACAAAGGTTAATACTGATCAAATAGATCTTTTTGATTTCAAAAGCCGTTGGGTTGCAACTGACGTACCGGCTTTCAGGCAGGAGCCGCATATGACAAGCACAAACAATTATATATCAAAAATCAATTTCGAACTTTCATTCATTCAATATCCAAATCAGCCAATAAAGAAGTTTATGGTCAGCCGGATCTGGAACCTGATTTCCCGAGTTCACAGTTCAATCATGCCATCGTGGCCGTCCCCAATGGCGCTGATACCCTGTGGTTGGAGTGTACCAGTCAGACCAATCCTTTTGGCTATCAGGGAAGATTCACCGGTGACAGAAAAGCGCTCCTTATCGCCGATAACGGCGCGGCTATTGTAAATACAACGCGTTATCCCGCTGATGTCAACTTACAATCAACGTTCGCCGAAGTTATCGTTGAGGCTACAGGCGCAGCCAATGCGACACTAAAAAGAACATACTCGGGATTGCAGTATGAAAACGGCAACCTGAATTTTGCTGTTACCGGGGGATACGATGAACAAAAAAAATGGCTTCAAAACTATATTGACATCCCCAGTTTCAATATCAGTTCGTTCTCCATGAAGAACATGAAAACCAAAGTTCCGTCCGCCATCATTACGGCAGAACTGGCCATGGATCGTTTCGCCAATGTCAGCGGTAAAAGAATTTTCCTCACCCCTAATCTCATGAACAGGAATAACTTTGCTCCTGAAAAAATGGAGGAACGCAAAACAGAGATCGTGAGGAAAATGGCATACATCGACGCTGACACCATCCGTTATAAATTGCCGGAAGACATTTACCCGGAGTTTCTTCCGGAAAATGTCCAGATCAAAAGCAGCTTCGGTGAGTATGAAGCAACTTTTAGCGTGGAGCAGGGTAAACTTGTTTACATCCGCAAGATAAAAATGAACACAGGTACCTTCCCGGCATCCTCATACAAGGAGATGGTGGATTTTTACCGGGCTATCAGCAAGGCCGATAACACGAAAATGGTCTTCATGAGTAAAACCTAGACTTACCGGATGGGCGAATTTTCTTCTTTGCGCATTGCATTGTAGACCATTCTGTCCATGAGTGACGGAAACCACTTGTTCAGGAACACGGCCAGCTTTCCCTCCATCGTCAGGATAAGTGTGCGCTTGCGCCCGACAGTTGCCCGATAGATGTGGGCAGCACATTCCTCCGCTGTCATCATCTTCTCCTCCTGACGGGGCGAAACTCCCTGGGCGGAGCCATCCTGCGTCAAAGACCGCTTTCTGATATTGGAGGCCGTAAAACCCGGACAGGCCGTGAGAACATGTACGCCGGTCTTCAACAATTCCGTTCTTAAGGATTCAAGAAAACCGTTGAGGGCAAATTTGGAGGCCGAATAACCTGTGCGGGCGGGCAAGCCGCGAAACCCTGCGATTGATGAGATCCCCACTATACTTCCGCGGTTCCTAATGATCTCCGGCAAACAGGTCTTCGTCGCGTGTACAACACCGAAAAAATTTATATCCATTACCTTTCTGATCACGGCCGGATCCACTTCTTCAAAAATCGCGCGCATGGAAATGCCCGCATTGTTGATCAAAATGTCGATGCGACCGTAAAGCCTTAAAGCTTCTTCGGCCATCATCGCGTTGTCTTCAGCCAGTGTTACATCTGCGCGAAGGGTATGCGCTGTGACACCTTTGTTTCGCAGCTCCCGCACGGTCCTCGCGAGTTCTTCCTCATTCCTGCCCGTGATGAGGATTTTTGAACCTTTTGCCCCGAATTCGAATGCCAGCGCTTTACCGATGCCGGAAGATCCACCTGTAATGATGACAACTTTATCCTTCATGGGCCAAAAATAACAATACTTGTTTAACTTGCTGCAGTAAGACTCAACGCATGTTTTTGATCCGGCTCCTCTCCAGGTTACCCTTACGTGTTCTTTATATCATCTCCGATTTTCTATTCTTCATGAGCTTTCATGTGGGACGTTACAGAAGGCGAATGGTAAAGCGAAACCTGCTTAACGCCTTTCCGGAAAAAAATGAGCGGGAATTAAAAACAATTGAAAAAGAATTTTACAGAAACCTCTGCGATTATGCCGTGGAAACCATCAAGCTGGTAACCATATCGAAGGAAGAATTAAGCCGGCGAATGGTGTTCAAAAATCCGGAAGTGGTGGAGAAATTCAAGGCTGACAACCAATCCATTCTTTTTCTCACCTCCCACCAGTTCAATTGGGAATGGATGCTTGCATCAGCAAGCGTGAACTTCCCGATAGCCATCGATTTTGTCTACCAGCCCGTGAACAGCAAATTCTTTGACAACCTGACCCTGACTTCGCGCACTCGTTTTGGTGCACACCCTATCAAACGCGACGAGGTTGCGCGGGAACTTGTAAAGCGAAAGCACATCGTACGCGGAGTAGCAACCGTGGCCGATCAGTATCCCGGGTATGGCAGAGATAAAAAATACATCAGGCAATTTCTGAATCAGGAAACGGCTTTTTTCCTGGGAACGAATCAGCTAGCTCAATTGTGCCAGTATCCCGCGCTGTATTATAAAACAATTAAAAAAAGGCGAGGTTATTACGAGTCCCATCCCGTTCTTGTCGCATCTCCCCCTTATCCAAAAGAGAGTGAAGTGGTCATCGAAAATTATGTGCGCGTTGTTGAGGAAACAATTCGGGAATACCCTGCGGGATGGTTATGGTCACACAACCGATGGAAAAAAAGACACCTTAAGAAAAAAGTTAAACTTTAAATTGATCAACCTTCAGACAGAAGGCTAAGTCAGCATCTGAGCGATATCATCCTTGGTGAGTTGTTTCATAAAACTTTCCTCCGTGGTGATCAGTTCCTGTGTGAGCTTGAGTTTCTTTTGCTGAAGAGTGAGTATTTTCTCCTCCACGCTGTTGCGGGTAATGAACTTATAGGTAAAGACTTTCCTTTTCTGCCCTATGCGATGAGCCCGGTCAATGGCCTGTGCTTCAACGGCAGGATTCCACCATGGATCTAAAATAAATACATAATCTGCTTCCGTAAGGTTTAGGCCCAGACCACCGGCTTTTATGGATATCAAAAAGACTTTCAGGTTCGTGTCCCTATTGAACCGCTCAACCTGTTCCTTGCGGTCTGTGCTGGAACCATCAAGATAGGCAAACTCGATTTTATTTGTTTTCAGATACTCCCGCACGAGGTCAAGGTGCTTGACAAACTGACTAAACACCAACACCTTATGTCCTTCGGCAATCGCGTTCTCCAGCATGTGCGTGATGTCCTCCAGTTTTCCGGAATCTCCGGAGTATCCCTGTTCTACCATCCGGGGATGGTTTGCCAGCTGCCTTAATTTCGTCAAGCCCTCCAGGATCATAAACCGGCTGTTGCCCAGGCCTTCCTGCTCAATCAGTTTAAAGATCTTTTCCCGGTAATGGCCCTTCACTTCTTCATAGCGCTTTTCCTGTTCGGAAGACATCACGCAATACTGAACGTACTCCACCTTTGCCGGAAGTTCCGTAGCAACCTGCGATTTATGGCGTCTTAAGACAAACGGTTTGATGATGGCTCCTAACTTTTTTGAGCGCGTTTCGTCCGCCTTCTTCTCGATGGGATATTGGTACTCATTGCGGAAATACGTCTGGGTGCCAAGTATGCCGGGATTAATAAAGGACATCTGAGACCAAAGATCCAGCGTAGTATTTTCAATCGGCGTACCGGTTAAGACCAGTCTATGACGCGACTTGAGTTCGCGTACAGCCTTTGCGATGTTCGAGGTCGGATTCTTGATGACCTGCGACTCGTCGAGGATGATATAATTAAAGTAATATCTCTGCAGGATCTCTATGTCGAGCCGCGTTATGCCGTATGATGTAAGGACAAGATCGTAATTTTTAAACCGGGAAATGTCCTTGTTGCGCAGTGTGCCCGTGTAATTCAATATTTTAAGGGCAGGCGTAAATTTATTCGCCTCCATCTCCCAATTATAGATCAGCGAAGTCGGCATGACCAGCAGCGATGCTCCCCCGCCAGCGATTTTTTCCGCGAGAAGAAGTGTCAATGTCTGGACCGTCTTACCCAGACCCATATCATCTGCAAGGCATCCGCCCAGACGGTAGTCGTTCAAAAACCTCAGCCAGTTGTAACCCGCTTTCTGGTACGGCCGCAGCTCTCCGTTGAAGCCTTCAGGCACGGGGTAATTCTTTATACCGCTAAAGGAATTTAGTGTCCGAAGCTTTTCACTGAGGTGCACCTTTGCCAGGTTCCCTTCCTCAAGCTCTTTAACAAGATTAAGATGATGTTTCCTCAAAACAGGTTTTTCCTGATTGCCTTCCGTCTCGCTCATGGCGAAGAGGTCCGCGTATTTGGTTAGCCATACCTCGGGAATAATGGCGATTTCTCCGTTGGGAAGCTTGAACTCTACCTTCCTTCTCAAAATTAATTTTCTCAGATCCTTAAAAGGGATCTCAAATTCTCCAAAGCGAATCTTCGCGTGTATGTCGAACCAATCGATGTTTTCCTTGACTTCAACTTCAATGACCGCTTTCCCTACAAAGTATTTCTTGTCGCGGCTCTCGGGCTGGCTTACCTCAAAGCCGAGGTTCAGCAGGTTTACCCGATTTTCATTCAACCAGGAAAAAGCCTCTGATTTCGGAATCGCTACACGAAATCCCTTCATGGGAAGCCCAAGTTTTTGAAGAGTGTGCAAAAAACTTTTCTCCGTATCCGTTTTCCGGGTAACACGGTGGAAGATGTATCCCTCGGGTTGTTTTTCAACCGTAACGCTTACCGGGCCGATATTATCTCCCCTGAAACGATGCTTGCCATATTTAAAGGAAAGATCAAATACAATCTTACCGGTTTCATCCGTCGCCTCTTCCGTATTGGGGCCGCTTTCGAACAGCGAAGGCGCCGTAATCGTCTGAGCAGTATGCAGCTCGGATAACGTTAATACCGGATAGGGATCATAAGTACTTTTATTGATCTCGAACCCGCTGGCTTCCACGTCATCGAAAGAAGCGATCAGGGGAGCAATAAACCGGTTGTAATACGTTTCTTCAACGTTTTTCGGGATAACAACAAACTTCTTACTGAAGAAGGGTATCAGTTTTTTGCCGTCAACGTGTTTTTCAAAACCGTACAGCTTGCCGTTTAGCACCATCCACGCGGGGCTTTTACACACCAGATAGGCTGATTCGTTGGGCATATCCAACTTCTTTCCCTGATAGAAAATGGTGGGGTAGTAGTTGGTATTTTCCTGCGTGCGCATGAAATGGAACTGAATTGTAGCCCGTTTCTCAAGCACCTCTATTTTTCTCCAGGTGGGTTCCCCGTCGTTCCCCATTTCAAACAACATCTTGCCTTTCAGCTTCTCGAGTATCTTTGCCCGTCGCTTCTCCATATACTCTTCTATCTGTTCCTGAACTACATCGTTGCCTTTGGTCTTGTCATAGACCTTGGTCAGGAACTCCTCGGGCTTGACTACTTTAGGGGAAAATTTCTTTGCAATGGCATCCTGATGCATCGAATCGATCGACTCAATCAGCTCAAAATCACGATCATCCAATCCTTTCGAGAATTCTCTGGCGTTTTTTACAGAAATGTTCTGGTGCTGGTAAGTCAGCTTCCCTTTTTCGTCTAAATGGACGATATAGGATTCAAAAATGAAACCCAGATATTCGTGTTGATACAACGAATAAATAATTTGAAATGGCTGCGAGGCAGAGACTTTCATCTAGATCGTGGGCCTTTTTAGGATACAGAACCTCTAAATTATAAATAATTCCTTAAAAAAAGCTGCTTTTTTGACAGATAAGGTACACGAATCTTACAGATGGGGTGTAGCGGCGATTTTAGAGGCCATTTTGGCAGGGTGTAAAGAGATCAGAACTGTAATTACAGTGATAACCAGCATTGTAACGACAAAATCGAGGGCTTTGATCTTGATGGGATACCCCTGGGTGATAGAGGTTTCCATGCCCATTGAGATGATTCCATATTTTTGCTGTAACCAGTAAAAGGCGACTCCAAGGGCCAGTCCCAAAAATGCTCCCGTAAAGGCAATTAAGACGCCTTCGGCCAGAAAGATCTTCTGGACCTGGCTATCATGAGCGCCCATGGCTTTCAGAATGGAGATATCCTTTTTCTTATCCAGAGCAAGCATCATGAGGCTAAAGAAGATATTGATCGAGCCGATAATGAGCAGCAGCGTAAGCGAAAGGAAAGTAAAGAGCTTTTCCATTTTCAGAAGTTTGTACAGATCCTGGTGCTGCTCTTCATGATTCAGAACATTAAAGTCATTTCCAATGAGCCGCTGGATCCTGTCTTCCACCTGGAAAACGTCCGCCCCGAGCGTGGTCTTAATTTCGAAAGAGGTCCTTTTATTACCGTAGTTGAACAATTCCTGCGTAAAGCGAAGGGGAACAATAATGTAATTTTCATCAAAATTCTGAACGATGGAAAAGACCCCACCGGGAATAATGTTTTGCCTGGAATATAACTTGGAGGGATCGAGGCCGACAGCACTGACACTCTTAATATAGTATACCTGCAGTGGATATAAAGGATCATTCGTAGCAATGGACAGGGTATATTGAATGCCTCTGCCGATGATGGCGTAATTGATAGGTCCTTCCTTCAGCTTCAGTTCCCCCTCGACGATGTTTTCGTCCGGGATGCGGTTTTGCTCCAGAAAATTATCACTGACACCCTTGATGATCACCACTGCGTTTTCATCGCGATAGCGCAGGTAAGCGTAATCTTCTATGACTTCAGTGACTACGGCCACTCCCTCCGCTGACTTTACTTTGGCCACGAGCGCCAGAGAAGATTCAAAGGATTTTCCTTCCCTTACTTCGATCTTGATCTCGGGATCGAAAGAATTGTTGAGGGATCTCAGCAGATCCTCCAGTCCGTTGAAAACAGACAAAACAATGATCAATGCAGCGGTGCTGAAGGCAATTCCTCCAATGGAAAGTATGGAGATAATGTTGATGAAGTTAGCCTTGCGTTTTGATAACAAATACCGCCGCGCTATGAAGAATGACAGATTCAAGGTCGTTCGCTGATTAATCTGAGCTTTTATCGGCAGGTGGAATATTGAGGCTTTTGATGAGTTCCTCCATTCTAAGAGCGTTCTCCTCCGTCTCATCAATGATGAAGATAAGTTCCGGTACGACCCGCGCCTGCTTCCTGATACTTTCACCAAGGGCTTTTCTGATCTCCCCTTTTCCGCGATTCAGCTTCTCCAGCGTCTTTTGTTTGTCCTTCGCCAGCATCATGCTGATATAAACTTTGGCCACACTCAGATCAGGGCTCATATCCACGTCTGAAATAGTAATAAAGGTATTGTCTAAGATTCCGCGCTTATTACGCTGGAAGATATCGCTCAATTCTTTCTGAATCAAACGACCGAATTTCTGTTGTCTGGTTGATCCTGCCATGGCTGATGCATTTACTTACGAATGAAGAAGGAACGTCAATAAAAAACAATAGATTCCGCTTTAAACTTCAGATTTACTAGTCTAATTTTCTGCTAAATCTTAATAACTCGAAATTGATCCGTTATTTCCGCATAAATGATCCCTACCGGTTAGTTGGTCTGTTTATACTGCTGCTGATAATTTATGTACCACTTTTTATCTACGATCACGAAATAACCATTCCGGAGCTCAGGAATCTGCTGGTGGGCGAAAAGCAAAATGAAGGTT
>JBBEBN010000314.1:0-14530 GCA_040882305.1 Cyclobacteriaceae bacterium | reverse complement strand
CAGCAATTTGCGTTCAATTTTTTCCAATCCGTTTATTGCGCGCGTACCTTCCGCACCGGTGAAAGGTCCCAGCGTTTTGTCGATGGATTCGGCGCGCTCCTTCAGCTGATCATAAATTTCGCGGATGGTCGTTCGCTCCGCTCCGACGGTAAGATTATTCTTGGAATTTTTCAGCGTCCAGTGGTTGTACAGGTAGTTCTTTTCTTCGAAGAACTGTATAAAATCAAGCCCGGTCTTTTCAAGCTTTCGCTGAACCGTATGGTCGACCACTACTCCGAAGTTGCGGGGCATTAACATGGGCAGCGAGACGTTGAAGTGATCAAAAAGGCTTTTCAGCTGTAGCCAGTAAACGATTTCTGCGGGCCCGCCCACGTACGCGAGGTTTGGGAGGATTGTGTCCTGATACAGCGGTCGCAGAATAACATTGGGGCTGAATTTTTCCGGTTCATCTTCAACAATTCTCCGGATTTCGCTTTCCGAAAAACTCCACGGCGTCTCTAAAACAACATAGCGGTCGTCGCGCTTCTCAATGCGTGCGCGGACATTTTCTTCCAGGTAAAAGAAATTGATATCGCGACAAAAGACTTGCGCTTTATACCCCAGATCCTCCAGGCCCTTGTTGGCTGAATGGACGAGCTTCACCGTGGTTTGCCGGAGAATATCCTCTTGCATTACCGGTCTGAACAACCTCTTCAGGTTGTAATCATCGGCATCCAGCACAATCAGTCCGTCGCTTCCAAACAACGCATTGACATAATGTCGGACGGCGCCAGCAAGTGTTTTGTTTTTTGCGTATGCTTCCTTGAAGATCGCCGTATCACCTGGAATTTCCTGAAGAAGCTTGTCGAAGCCCGCGGTACTGAATCTTCCCACTGCTCCGGTTTGAGTGTTCTCCCACGTATATTTTTTTCCATACAACCTGAAATATTTTATCTCATCGTAATCGTGATCTTCTGAAGCCATCCAGTACACAGGTACGAAACGATATTCAGGATAGCGCTCCGCTAACTTCTTACAGACGTTGATCACCGTTGCGATCTTGTAGATAAAGTAAAGCGGCCCCGTAAAAATATTGAGCTGGTGCCCCGTTGTGACGGTGAATGTATTCGCATCGATCAATGCTGAAATGTTGGTCGAAACAGCCTCGGGAACGGTAAGATGCTCATATTGTTTTTGAAGTGTTGCGACAAGTACCTCACGGTGTTCTTTAGGAAAGGATTTTGATTTTTCGCGGATCTGATCCTTGAAATTTTCCAGAAGGGGAAACCGGTTGTAGTAAGGTCTTAATGTTTCCTTTTGTTGGAGGTAGTCAAGAAAAAAAGAGGAGAATACTTTGGTATCAGCAAGGGGAATTTTCTTATGCTGCATAACACGGGCGAATGTGGATGGTATATCGATCAAAGCTCATAAACCGAATAACGGCAATATAAGCATAAGGTTTAAAGATTTTGATACGACCTTACTTAACCGGTTCCCCTGTCAGATCAAACTCGGTTGCTGCCTTGATCCGGACCTGAACAAAATCGCCTATCCTCAGGTAATCGTTCGGCACGGGGATGATCACTTCGTTGTCCACCTCCGGAGAGTCGTACTCAGACCGGCCCACATAATTTCCGCCCTCCTTCCGGTCGACAAGCACCTTGAGTATTTTTCCGATTCGCTGTTGGTTAAGTTCGAGCGAGATCCCTTCCTGCAATTCCATGGCCGCGTCTGCGCGTTCCTGTTTGACATCTGCGGGAATGTCGTCCGCCATCGCGTAAGCGTAGGTGTTTTCTTCATGCGAATAATTAAATATTCCCAGCCTGTCGAAGCGCGATTTTTCAATGAAGTCCATTAGCTGCGAAAAATCCTCTTCTGTTTCGCCCGGATAACCTGCGATCATCGTTGTTCTTAGCGCGATCCCGGGTACTTTTTCCCTGATGGTTTGCAGTAATTGCTCCGTCTTGTCCCGTGTTATTCCTCTTCGCATCAGTTGCAGCATCCTGGTGGATCCATGCTGCAAAGGGATGTCCAGGTATTTGCAGATGTTTGATCGCTCCGCCATAACATCCAGCACGTCCATGGGAAAACCTGCGGGGAACGCATAGTGAAGCCTGATCCAGTCTATACCCTCCACATCTGATAGCCTTTTCAGCAGTTCGGAAAGATTTCTTTTTTTGTAAAGATCAAGGCCGTAATAGGTAGAATCCTGTGCGATGAGCAACAATTCCTTCGTGCCTTGTCTGGCGAGATTTCTTGCTTCCTGAACGAGCTCCTCCATGGTCCTTGAGACGTGGGCTCCCCTCATGAGGGGAATGGCACAGAAAGAACACGGCCGGTCGCAGCCTTCAGATATTTTTAGGTAGGCGTAGTGGCCGGGAGTCGTGAGAATCCGCTCACCCACCAACTCGTGCCGGTAATTTGCCTTGAAAACTTTTAAAAGCCTTGACAGATCACGGGTGCCAAACCAGGCATCGACCTGAGGGATCTCTTTTTCGAGATCGTCCTTATATCGCTGGGAAAGGCACCCGGTAACATAAACTTTGTCGACAATCCCTTCCTCCTTGGCATCGACGTACCGGAGGATGGTATCAATCGATTCCTGTTTGGCATTATCGATGAACCCGCAGGTATTGATTACTACCACATTTGCCTCGTCGTCAGTGGATTCATGCACCGCCTGAATGCCGTTGCCCCTCAGTTGGGCTAGCAGCACTTCAGAGTCTACCTGGTTCTTTGAACACCCCAGGGTGACCACATTTATTTTTGTTGCCTTATTGCCTTTTGTTTTCATTACTTTGAAAGCTCTTGCTTCAACAAAGATCAATCACTATTAATTCAATTTTACGGACCTCCGTCAATTTGAGCCCCTTGAGGTCATTTTTTTGAAAGTGTGCAAAAATACGAAAAATATACTGGCCCGGAATTTGGGCTTACCCTGCTTGCTCTATCTTTACGCACGGAAATTTTAAAGATGGTAAGAACAAGCGCATGGCTCCTCGTATTTTTGATCGTGACGGTCTCCTGTCTGGATGAGCCTGACTGCTACCATTTGAATAATGATATCATCGGGATCTCATTTAAAAAGCTGGAAGACAGCAGCGCCGATATGCTTGCGATAACGGCAATGGGAACAGTGGAACCACCGTTGCTTTTTTACACTGATACGACCTTCACAAAATTGTTTTTACCCCTGAACTATTTCCAGGATGAGACCATTTTCTTTTTTGAAACGGCTGATACAACGCATTTTCTGCGCCTTGGATATGTTTCACAAGCCCAGTTTGTTTCCGAGAATTGCGGCGAAAAATTTGTCTTGTCCACCATGCGCGTTTTGGAACATTCATTTGATTCGGTCAGGGTGTTAACTGACGTACCCACAAGTGAAGCTGCCGCAACACATTTAGAAATTTTTCAGTGATGCATGACCTCGTTGCGATGAGACTCCTGATCTTTTTTCTGCTTATCCTTGGCGCGGATGGAGCATTTTCTCAGAATGAACCTGATAGTGCGAAAGTTGATACGGTGAGGAATAAGTATCTTCCGACAGGAGTTCGGATCGGCACCGACATCATCAGCCTGGTAAGAACACGGACGCAGAATAATTTTCACGGTTGGGAAGTTAACGGCGAAATAGATTTTTCCCGCTATTCCCTGGCGATCGACTACGGAACCTGGGGAAAGGACCTTAATTCTGACTCCGCTGCCTATGCGAATACCGGCGATTACTGGCGGGCGGGAATAGACATAGATTTTCTCAACAATGACCCGGACCGCAATGTGTTTTTTCTTGGAGTGCGATATGGCCGGTCAGTGTTTACGGAATCCATGAATGTCATGCGCTTTGATCCTACCTGGGGGTTACTCTCAGACAATTTCTATCATTCCAATGTGAATGCGTGGTGGCTGGAATTAACGACCGGTCTGCGCGTAAAGATCTGGAAGATCTTCTGGGTGGGATATACCGGGCGCTTCAAATTTGCGCTGACGACTGACGCCTCGGAGGAAATGCTGCCCCATGACATACCCGGATTTGGAAGGACAAACAAAGAAACAACCTGGGGATTTAACTATTATCTAATGGTGAGGATCCCGTTGAGAAAAGCGCCGGCCCCTCCGCCTGAAAAGTGATGATCAATCTTTTTTGAACAGGGAGTCAACAAACTCTACCTTATCGAAAACCTGGAGGTCGTCAACCTTTTCGCCGACGCCGATATATTTTACCGGTATCTTGAATTCATCGGATATTCCGATCACCACGCCACCTTTGGCGGTTCCATCCAGTTTGGTGATAGCCAACGCGGTGACGTCCGTTGCTTTTGTAAATTCGCGCGCCTGAATAATGGCGTTTTGTCCGGTGCTGCCATCAAGGACCAGCAGAACTTCATGGGGCGCATCGGCGACCACTTTCTGCATCACACGCTTGATCTTGGAAAGCTCGTTCATCAGGTTGACTTTCGTGTGCAATCTTCCCGCAGTATCGATAATGACCACATCCGCATTTTTTTCTACCCCTTCCTTTAAAGCGTCATAAGCGACGGCTGAGGGATCGGTATTCATCCCTCTGGCAATTACCGGAACGCCCACGCGCTGACCCCATAGCTTGAGCTGGTCTACCGCTGCTGCGCGGAACGTATCGGCCGCTCCGAGTATAACATTTTTTCCCTTTTTCTTGAACTGAGCGGAGAGTTTGCCAATGGTCGTTGTCTTGCCGACTCCGTTCACACCCACTACCATAATAACATACGGCTTCTTGTCGTCAGGCGTATCAAAATCAGTAGTGCCGGAAAGATCGCTGGTATCCGACAACAGGGCTACCACTTCCTCCTTTAGGATGCGGTTAAGCTCCGCCGCATTCATGTATTTATCACGCGCTACCCTCTCCTGTATGCGCCCAATGATCTTCAGGGTGGTTTCTACTCCCACATCAGAGGTCACAAGTATTTCCTCGAGGCTGTCCAGCACTTCATCGTCAACGTTGTCTTTTCCGACAATGGCCTTCCCGAGTTTTGAGAAGAAGTTCTCCTTGGTTTTTTCCAGCCCCTTGTCAAGAGACTCCTTTTTTTCTTTGGTGAACAAACCGAACATACACTTTCCGTATTTACTTGGACTACACAAAAAACCAGGGTACCGGTCTGACCGCCCAAAGCGGTCTGACCGGTACCCTATGCTGTTTCGCCAGTGCGATTACTTTTTTGCAAGTGTTTCTTTCACCAAGTCAGCCGGAACAATTTCTTCCTTAAATGTATAGGCGCCGGTTTTCGCTGATTTTACTGCCTTGATAACTTTTGCAAAGCTCTTTCCATCAGTCTTCTTCAGAGACGCAACAACTTTCTTTGCCATGGCTATTTAATTTCCTTGTGAGCAGTATATTTTTTCAAAATCGGATTGAACTTCTTAAGCTCCAATCTCTCAGTGGTGTTCTTGCGGTTTTTGGTGGTGATGTAACGGCTCATCCCCGGTTGACCCGTGGTTTTATGCTCGGTGCATTCCAAAATTACCTGAACTCTGTTGCCTTTCTTTGCCATGATCGTTCAATTTTTTGTTTACAGTACGAGATTTCCGTTTGCCCTGGCCACTTTCAAAACAGCGGTAATCCCATGTTTGTTGATGGTTTTAATAGCTTTTGCAGACAACTTTAAAGTTATCCACTTGTCCTCCTCAGGTATAAAAAAACGCTTTTTCTGAAGATTCGGGTAGAATCTGCGCCTCGTCTTGTTGTTTGCGTGGGAAACATTGTTTCCAGCCTGCGGTCTCTTTCCGGTTATTTGACAAACTCTTGCCATAGCTCAACTCTTGGTTTAATCCCTTCTTGAAAAGGGACTGCAAATATCAGTAAAATGCCTGATTATCCAAAATCGATTTTTGGATTTTTAGATCGTCATTGGTGGTTGTACCCGATAGTGACGAGCTGGGCGTTTTGGGACCAAAACCTACCCCTAGCCGTGAAATAATCTGGAAATCAGGTCTCTGGGATCCAATTCTACAAAATTATTGATCACCAGATCGGTCCCGGACAACTCCTCCTGGCTATGTGTTGTAGTAATCCCTACCACTTTGCACCCCGCTTTCCTGCCTGCCTCAACGCCCGCAAGAGAATCCTCAAAGACGACACAGAGATGGGGCTTATACTTCAAAGCGGCAGCTGCTCTCTGGTAAACCTCCGGATGGGGTTTGCCATGGCTGACAAAAGAATCGTCGAGGATAGTCTTAAAGTGGTGACCAATCCCGGTCTTTTCCAGGGTGAAATCGACATTGCCCCTGGGAGCAGAGGTGGCAATCGCCCGCGGGATATCCAATTCATCCAATCTTTTCAGGAATGCTGGCAGGCCATCCACTGGCTTTATGTCTTTGTCATAGAGTTCTCTGAATAGCGCCTCCTTTTCGTCGGCGAAAGCTTTCAGCCTTTCGCCTTCGAGCGGACCAAATACATTGGTGAGCCAATCCTGATTGCGCCTCCCGTAAATTTTTTCACGCAGTTCTACTTCAGTAAGATGGTGGCCGTGCTTGAGGCAGAATTGTTTTAAAGCGATTTTGTGGAAGGGATTGCTGTCAACGATGACGCCATCCATATCGAAAATAAATGCTGGTTGCAAGTTAGATCAAAGTTTAAAGTTAATGCTCAGGGACGCTTTAGTTGCTCGGTTCCAAGTTTAAGTTTAAACCCTTGAACTACAATTAGGGTGATCGCGGTAACCTTGTTCCTTATACCCTATATCCTTGATTCGTTAGCCCACTTGGTTCACCGGATGACCAGCCGCCGCGTATGAGATCGGTTGGCGGAAGTAAATTTCAGAAGATATAACCCCGAAGCCAGAGATGGGAGAACATACCGATGGATTTGATTGGCCTGTACCGTGATCGGTGAACTGAGTTGCTGACCCAGCACCGAAATGACCTGAAGGGAACCTGGCCGGTCTGCCTGAACATTCAGTACATCATGTTTTGCGATCGGATTGGGATAAATGTTTAATTCGGGCTCTTCTGCCAACGATTTACCATCGTCGTGTTGCAGCAAATGGAGTCCGCCCAATCCATTGCCTACGGCGATGGCCGGTTTGGTGGCATTAAATAAATTAACTACAACGGGCCAGACCTTTCCTCCGAGATTCTTATGACTATACGTTTCAAGGAGCGGGTTAAAAACAATGTCCGTAACCGGCTGAAGCGCGTTTGGATCAGTATTTTGAAAGTCCGGGATCACCTGCAGTATTCCGGTTTGGTCGCCCAGGAGCAGGTCTGTGCTCCCGTCGTCATCAAGATCTGCAGTGGCGCAGGTCAGGTTTTGACGAAGGGGGGTAGAATTCAATCCAAGAAAATTTTCCTCCTCTCGCACAAATAAAGGAGCGCCCTCAATGCCGTTGTTTTTCCAGTATTCAAGATTACCTTCGCTGCGACCGGCAAGAATATCTGCGAGGTCATCGTTATTTACATCGGTGATGTATACATTTTCGGTGTTTGTGAGATGGAAGTCCACAGTCCGGAGTTCCACGGAAGAAAAATCCAAAACGGTAGTACTTTTATTGCGTAGATAATAGAGTTTCGTGAGGTAATCATCAAAGTTGGTGGCCGTAAATACCAGGTCCGTTGTTTGATCGCTGTCGATATCGGCAAACTGGATCTTTACATTGTAAAACCTGGAGGCGGAGAAACCAAAATAATCCTCATTGATAAGGCTGAATGAGGGTGAGGATTGCGATCCTGTGTTTTCGTATAAGTATACAGTTGAAGCATAGGTTTGGCCTGAATGATTGCTGATGAACATATCAAAATCTCCGTCCGCATCGAAGTCGAAGAACGCAGGAACCGCATTGTCTCCTACATCCAGCATGTCTCCCTGGAGAAAATTTTCTCCCACGAGTGAAAAAACGGGCTGTGCGGACGTGCCGGTATTTTTATAAAACCATGTCGACTGTCGAAAGTTGGCATTTAAGTATTCTCTCGTGAAAACATTGGGCGTGGCGATGAGGTCTTTTTTTCCATCAAAGTCAACATCTTCATAAAAGGCAGCGGGAAAAATTACAAAATTGACCGGGTTGGCCGCGGGGAAAGGTGAGGAGGTGTTTATGTCGGGATTCAGCGTAGTGCCTTCGTTGGTCAGCGAGTACAACATGGTGCACCCTGCTTCTGAAAAAAGAAGGTCTTGCTGCTGGTCGCCATTCACATCGAGGGCCAGGAGGCTCTTGCCTCCTGCATGCTGGGTTCTTCCGCCGCTATTCGGTGGACAGTCTCCGCCGTTAAAGGCAAACTGTCCGCACTTGCATTCTCGAAAATCACCCCAGGTTCTCGTCACGCGTTTAAATTCCAGCGAGTCACATGGCAGGTTGTTTTCGACACGGAGGTTTTGATGGAATTCCACGGTGTGTCCTGTGTACTGAATGTTGAGAATATCAATGTCGCCATCCCCATCAACGTCGCCGATGGCAGGGAGGTCATCAAACTGAAGCTGCAGGTTCACCTTATTTTCCGATCCTTGTGTGAGTAAGACCGTGCTCTTCGGCCCGGGGAAGCCGGTGCTGAACAGGTGATGCTCCCATTCAGGGCTGCCGCCCTCAACAGCAATGTTCCTGTAGACCTTGATTCCCAGCGCGTCCCCGGTGAAAATATCTTTTTTGCCATCACAGTTGTAATCGCGCAACAATAGCCAGTTGTTGATCTCAGGAAAAAGGTTCTCATACTCCGGTGCGGCAACATATGTGTTGTCCCTGCCGACAAAGGTGATCACTTTGCCGGCCATCCTGTCGAAGAGCACCAGGTCGTCTGTGCCGTCTCCATCGAGATCCATTGTATTGAACTGTGCGGCATTGATACCGCCGGCCCATGGCAGAGAAAGTACATCACCTTGGAGTTGCTGAACAGGAATACTTTGATCAAGGACATATGTGAATTGCGCCAGCGATGCCAGGGGGGCAAACAACGCTAAAAACCAAAGTACGCGGATCATTAAAATATTTTTCCTTTACCTAACGCAGACCCCGGTCCACCTGTTATCTTGCCTCGCAAAAAATTATTCGGATTGATTTCCGCATTAAATTACAAAGTTTATTGGGGCAATGAGTACATCGATTGAAAATTTATATGGGCGTTATGCGGAAAGCGGATCTGTCTCAACGGATACCCGGAAAATCACCCCGGATTCGGTATTCTTCGCTCTAAAGGGGGATAAATTTAATGCCAATGAATTCGCCGCGGAAGCCCTGGAAAAGGGGGCAAGCTGGGCAGTGGTTGATGAGGAAAGGTACAAAACAAGTGACCGCTGCCTTCTGGTGGACAACGTGCTGGAGACGTTGCAGCGCATGGCGCGCTACCACCGCGATCAACTGAAGATACCTGTCGTGGCACTCACCGGCTCCAACGGGAAAACTACTAGCAAAGAGCTTGCAAATGCTGTGCTGAGCACAAAATTCAAAACGTTGGCGACAAAAGGAAACCTGAACAATCACATTGGCGTTCCCCTCACGCTCCTTTCGATTGACTCTTCGGCGGGCCTTGCCGTGGTGGAGATGGGGGCTAACCATCCGGGAGAAATCGCCCTGCTCTGCCAGATAGCCAACCCCACCCATGGATTTATCACCAACATCGGAAAAGCACACATTGGGACTTTTGGCGGGTTCGAAAATATCGTGCGCGCAAAATCTGAATTATACCAGCATTTGCTCGCAAACAAGGGCGTCGTCTTTGTCAATTCACAAAACCCGCTTCTCCTGGACCTGGCAAAACCTTTCACGCACCCCATCTATTATCCCGCTGCGGGCGACTTTTATCACGCCGAACTCATCGGCGCCGATCCGCTTGTGAAAATCAAGGCCGATAACGGAGAAGAAGTCCAAACGCAGTTGATTGGCAGCTACAACTTCGAGAATGTTGCCTGCGCTTTATGCCTTGGAAAATTTTTTGAGACAGACGCGCATCTCGCCAACAAGGCTGTGGCCGAATTCGTACCCGGGAATATGCGCTCACAGGTTGTGAACAAGGGAACCAATACCGTTATTCTCGATGCCTACAACGCCAATCCAAGCTCCATGCATGCGGCCATAGAAAGCATGGCATCCATGAAGGCAGAAAAGAAAGTGCTCATTTTGGGGGATATGTTTGAACTGGAAGAAGAGGCTGACAGGGAGCATCAGGCAATCGGAAGACTCATTCGCGAGAAAGGTTTTAAGGAAGTCTACCTTTGTGGATCGCTGTTTAAATCCGCGCTGCACGAAATTCCCTATGCAAAGTATTTCATAAAGAAAGAGGACCTTATGCAGGAGTTGCGGCAATATCCTCTCAACCATTCGACAATACTTGTGAAAGCATCACGCGGCATTGCCCTGGAAACGGTGGTGGAATGTCTGTAGCCAAAACGCAATTGCCCGATGCTGCAACATCAACCTGATGCCAACCGTTAACGCAGAAAGACTATGAAAATGGAATTTATCTTGAAGTTTTTGAAGAATCTCGCCAAAAACAATAACCGTGACTGGTTCGAAAAAAATAAGGCGAAGTACCTGGAGGCGAAGCAGGGTTTTGAGGAGGTGGTGAGCGCTGTCTTGAAGGAGCTTGTAAAGTTTGAAGACGGATTCGCAGGGCTGGACGCCAAAAAGTTACCCTTCCGCATATACCGCGATGTCAGGTTCAGCAAGGATAAAAGACCCTATAAAACAAATATGGGCGCTGGCTTTTCCCCCAACGGAAGATTGATCCAGGAACCGGGATATTATCTTCACATCCAACCAGGCAACAAAAGCTTTTTGGCGGGAGGTATTTACATGCCCGACGCCGGCAACCTGGCAAGGATCCGTCAGGAGATCGACTACAATCCTGAGGCGTTGAAAAAGATCATGAATGCCCGAAAATTCCGCAGCCTCTTTGGTGACTTTGACGATTTCGACAAATTGAAAACGATGCCTAAAGGTTACCGAAAAGACCACCCCTACATTGAATGGTTGAAACTGAAAAGTTTTATTGTTGAGATGCCCTTCACCGATAAGCAGGTGATGGATAAAAAATTCGTCGGCAAAATCGCCGGCGGCTGCAAGTCCATTAAACCGCTGAACGACTATCTCCGCGCTGCCATCGCAAGTTGAAAGTCTGAAGTTTGAAGTTTCTGTCTGAACGTGTGTGCTAAAAAGGATGTTTTATCAGAACTTCATGGGAGGAGTTTGTAATAACCCCTTTGGGCCTCCATCGCACAAGTTTTCGAATTTTCCTTCGAAAGAAGCGACGAGCACAACTTCGAACCTCAAACTTCAAACTTTGGACTCCAGTTGCTACCAGTCAAAATACTCCTCCTTACTTAACTCCAGCTCCTTCTCCTTCTTCTTGCCTTTGGATTTGAAGGCATCTTTAAGTTCGGCAACTTCTTTTTTCAGATCGCTGACGATCTTTTTCTTCACGGCTTCTGTGTCGTAAGCAATGCGGTAATCGTCTGTGGTGCCGGTGATCTTTAGCAGCAGCCTGCTGTTGCCCTGGGCATCTACTTCTAACGCGGCTTCCGCCTCCGGATCAGTGATGCGCTTTCTTCTCAAAGGGGTGATGAGGCGGTAATCAATGCGTTGGTCGAAAGTGTGGGTTCCACTGATCCTGATGTCAGTCACATTACTTCTCACCTCCATTTGGGGAAGGTAGATGTTCTTGCTTTCAATGTGTATATCATTTTTAAGTTCGGAAAAACGGAGTTTGTTCAACCCTTCGTCGCCGAGGTACCGGTCCAGTTTCCTCAACGGATCAAAATTATTCAATTGCCCATTCGCGATGGAGATCCCGATGTCGGCGATCAATGTTTCCTGGAACAGTCTAAGGTTCTGGTTGAGTGTCATCTCCAGATTGACATCAGCGGTGGCCTTTCCTTTCAAATGCCTGTCCTGAATAAAAGTCTGATTGAAATTTTCAAAGACATAGAAGACGCTGTCGAGATTTATCCCATTGAGTTTTAAGCTTGACACCACGTCGATGGCTTTGTTGTTTTTTGCATCGACGATACCGGAAAGACTGAGGTTGCCGCCCATCGTTCTCAGGGATAGTTTCCGGGAAACCGCCATCTGGTTTTTCATCAGCAGGTCGCCATGGATGGCCTGCCCATGAAATCTTTTATAGCGCAATGACTTTATATCGCAATTGAAATTGAGATGTACATTCCTGGACAGGCTGAAAGTGTATTCATCGTTTTCATCGTTGTCGTCGCCAAAACCGAGGGCAAATAATTCGTTGAGGTCTATGTATCTTGCTTTCAAATCTGTTTCGATTCCAATAGGCTGGCCTTCAAACAGGAGGAAGGTTATGATATTTTTGAAAAATCCGTTGAGCTGGAAATCCGAGTTCCCCAGTTTCCCTGTTACATTGCTGAGCGCAAGGTCGTTGTTGTTGAATTGCAGATTGCCCTGAAGATCTTCCAGAGGAATATGTTTGTTGCCATAAAGCAGGTTTACACCGTTCATATCCACCGTACCCAGGGTGGATACCTGTTGAGCCGTGTTTTTATTTTTTAAGAGGTTGATCTTGCCCTCAAACGCAATGTCAACTAACAGCGAACCTGAAACATATTTGACCTCCTCAACAGGATAAAAGTCGAACAGGGCCGGGGCATCGATCTTTCCCTTGAAATCAAGAATGAGCTCGGGGTCACTGAAATTGTCCAGAAGAAAATTGGCCTGGAAGTCTTCGCTGTTCAATTTACCATTGATATCCTTGAGTGACAGCACCGCCTCACTTAGATCATTCACATCCCTGGTGGAAAAGGAACCTGTGAGGTTGGCATTTTCAATACGTGTTTTGAAATCAGGGTGGAAAAGCGTTGCGTCGTTAAATCCGAAGTCAATGGAAAGCGCGGGACTGGCCGAGGAGGATACTTCGCCGTTAAGTTTCGCTTTGAAATAGACATCTCCCTTGCTGCGATACCTGTCGAATTTTTTTCCCTTGGATTCAGGCAGTAGCGACAATAAGGTCTGAATGTCGGTGTCGTTTCCGGTGGTGGTAATGTTGATGATGTTTTTCTCCTTCCAACCGTACGTGCCGCTTACGGAAAATGAAGAGGTTTTGAGTGCGAGATCTGAAGGGTGAATGGTGAGGTATTTTTTGACATCATCGTAGAGAAGGTGGCTTTCAACGTCAAAAGATTTCCCCCTGAGGTAGTTGTTATTGCCGATCATCATTTTCGCCGTCGTCAGCTGGCCTTTTGCCTCAATGTCGTAGACGTCTGCCGTTGAGTGGATGGAAGCGTCCAGTCGCTGACTTTGAAAAGTAAAATCCTGGAGAAGTCTCAGATCGAGGTAATGGACGGTGGTGTTGTGGAGGGAAACGTTGGCAAGGGCGAAACTCAGCGTACTGCCGGCATTACCCGACCGATCTTGCTTCTTAACAATAGTGTAATTGTTTTCCCCTTTTTCATTGATCTTCAGATGTGCTTCGCTATCGTTTATTTCCATCCCACGGATGGTGTAGTCGCCGCGCCAGACCTGAAGGGGATTGAGTTGAAAGGAGATCTTTTTGGCCGTGATCAACGGGTACTGGCCAGGGTGGCTGTCTTCTATACTGACATCGTGAAAGACGATCGACAATTGAGGGAACTCCTGAAAAACCGACACATCCATCCTTTTTATAGTGATGGGTGTGTTGAGTTGCTTGTTTGCCTCCCGTATGAACTGTTGAATGATGCGGTCCTTGTACAAAAACACAGAGGCCGCCAGGGCAATGGTCAGCGCGCCCGCCGTGAGGGTTAAATAAAAAAGTATCCTTCGAAGTGTTTTCAAGCTCAAAAAATGGTTTGACAAAAATACATTGGCAAAAATGACACCAGACGGTCAAAAAGTTAAAGGCCCGAATAAATCTTTTGTTCCACGGTGGTTTCTTTCGCTCACAGGAGTCAAACGAAATCCGGGGATCATTCGGTATTCTAGGCTTTAATTTATTGCGAAAAGGCATCCCGCCTGATCTTTAGGCGGTTGGGAGTCCCCTGGCGTTGTAAAGGTCGTTTTTTTTCCCTAACTTATATATAGGGTGCGTTTTTCTGCGCAATGGCCTGGAATCTATTTCTATGGAGCTTTCCCGTCCGGAGGGTTTCAAGTGCAATACACCTAACTATTTCTCCTTGCCAGGCAACCAATCCCTGAAAATGAGTGTAATGGTATTCAAAAGCGGCTCCTTGGAAGATCAGGAAGTAAACATAAGGCCAGTATTGGAGGGATGCCTTCAGGGACATCGGGTGAGCCAGAAATTGCTCTATCAGGAGTACTACAACTATGGCATGAGCATCACGCTCAGGTATTCCGGCAACCGTGAAGAGGCTTCGGAAATATTAAATGACTCATTTATGAAAATATTCACCAACCTGAAAAAGTTTGACCTGAGCAAACCCTTTAAGCCGTGGCTGAGAAAAATTCTGGTGAATACCGCCATCAACCATTACCACAAAAAGCAGCGTGAAGTTCAGGTAGAAGAAATGCAAAAAGCAAAAAATGAATGGGATAGTGAAAAGATCCTTTCTGGAATATCATACCAGGAAGTGATCGCCCTGTTGCAGAAACTTCCGCCCGCGTACCGGACGGTCTTTAACCTTTATGTGATTGAA
>JBBEBN010000313.1:0-14635 GCA_040882305.1 Cyclobacteriaceae bacterium | reverse complement strand
AATGCTTTTATGCTCCTGGCCCCCGCGTACTGAATGGTTTTGCCATCCGGATACAAAACCTTTGGCGAGGCCATCCCCGCCTTTGGATACCGCTCAAAAATTTCCACCATGGGTTCAAGAAAACGCGGCGTTACTTCAACATCATTGTTCAGCAGTAGAATAAATTCGCCCCGGGAAGCCTTTATGCCGACGTTATTTCCGCCCGCAAAACCAAGGTTCGAATTCGTCTGGATGATATTTATATCGGGAAACTCTTCGCGCAATGATAAAATGGAATCGTCAATTGAACCGTTGTCAACAACGAATATTTCAACCGACGGATAAGTGATATTTCTAAGGGAAGCCAGCAACTCCCGGGTAACCTGCGTCTGGTTATAGTTTACTGTGATAATGGAAACCAGTGGATACATAATCAGTCCCGAGAAGTTACCCCATGCTGGGTATGTATGAATTTCTTATTGGCGTTCTTAAGCTTGAATAACAATAAGAACATGTTGACAAAAATACCCGGAAGGTTAAAAAAGGCGCGCACCATTTTCCTGGAATAGAATTCCCCCGGAATGGAGATCAGTATGGCAACATTGTTCAAAAGAAAAAGGGCTATCCATGCCTCCCGTCCCAATAAAAGGTAGTCGTGTAAAAGCAACGAGACTCCGGTCAAGAGTGTGAGTAATCCCAGGTTGATCAGCCTGGGCAGTTGAATATTCCTCAGCACTGCACTGTTAAAAAAAGTAAAATTGCCTTTCAGCAGGGAAAGGCAACCTTCCTTGAAATATTTTGCCAGATAAAAATACTGACTGAAGATCCACCGCTTGCGCTGATTCTCAAAAGATTTTGTTTTCGATACTTTCTCGTCATAAATGACGGCATCCTTATAATAATATACAGGCGCGTTTTCTTTGAGAAGCTTCAATTCCAACTCGCGGTCATACCCGCCGACAGAATTCATGGCGCTTAATTTTTCCTTCAGCAGTGCAAAATCAAACACAATACCGGAACCGCTGATGGATGAGGATAATCCCAGGGCTACTGTTCCCTGTCGGTATATGTGATTGTTGATGGCTTCGCTTACGCCGTCGAGAAAGGCGAGGTTGTTATTTTTGTTTTTCGGCTTGCGTTGCCCCTGCACTGCTTTATAATCGCGCCCGAATAGCAGGCTATTCATTTTTTCAAGAAATGCCGTTTCCATCACATTATCAGCATCCAGTATAACGGCAAAGTCATACCGATCGTCAGGTATTTGCTTCAAGGCATAGTTCAAAGATTTAACCTTGGTGCTGCTGTCAAATGAAACCTCAATTACCGTGACCGGTAATTTTTTCAACTCCATTATGGTCTGCGGCTGAAGGGAGTCTGCAATGATAAAGACCTGATAATTTTCCCGGGGATAATTTTGCAAAACTGCCTGGCGGGCAACGTCCAGGATCACCGCATCTTCCTTGTATGAAGGTATCAAAACCGCAAAATTCGAATACGTTCCTGGATCATTTGACAGGGTCTTTCTATATCCATACCCTGCCAGTGCAAAGGTGAGGCTATAAGTTACGACATAGAAAAAATAAGCGAGCAAGAACAGTTCGAGCGCAACCATAGGTACAGGTATTTATGTAAAATCTAAACGTTTTCCCTTTGCAGCAGTGCGGGAAACGTGGAAAACAATATTTTCAAATCAAGCAGGAAAGAGCCTTTCATCGCGTATTCCATATCCAGGGCGATGCGTTCTTCCGCGGACATCTTATCCTTTCCACGTTTGCTAATCTGCCACAGGCCCGTTATCCCGGCGGGAGCCAAAAACCGCCAGGCAATTTTATTGTTAGTCAGTTGCTGAGCTTCATAAAGAGGAAGAGGTCTGTTTCCAACCAGCGACATGTCTCCCATCAGGACATTCAACAACTGCGGGAGTTCGTCCAGGCTTGTTTTCCTCAACGAACCACCAATACGGGTAACCCGGGGATCGTTTTTGATCTTAAAGAAGACATCGTGTTCAGGCCTGTCGGAATACTGATTAATATGGGCCAGTTTCTTTAGTTCTTCATCAGCCCCCACCCGCATGGTCCTGAATTTGTAAAAATTAAAAATCTGATAACCCGCGCCTGCCCGTTTCGATACATAGAAGACCGGGCCCTTTGATTCCAGCTTAACCAACACCGCGATAAATATTAACAAGGGAGAAAGCAATACAAGCAGCGCAATGGAAACTGCGATATCCAACGCCCGTTTCAGAGCGTATGACTGAAACCTCGGGGCGTCCTCTGTAAAAGTTTCATAAGGTTTATCTCCACGCGCTATTTTATAGGCCTTGAGTTTCTTCAGCGCTTCGATCCTTTTAAGAAAGACAGGCGTAATGGCGCCAAAGTGGTAATCGTCAGCATTGTGATCAAGTGCCTTCTTCCTTGCAACCTGTTCAAATTTGGAACTATACCAGATAACAGGAACCGCCTTGACCCGGGCAATGGCGATCAGCTGCCTGGGGTCAGCAACGGTATGGCTATGCACTAGTATCGCGTCAACTACCTCTCCGTTTCGCAACGACTGTATGGCCTGCTCCACAGTTCCATAGGTAAAAAAGGTAGTCTCATAAAGGTAATTACGATCCCGCAGATGCAGATCTCCATCGATCCGCACGATGCGTTTGGTGAAAACGTTTATCTCAACGCGGCTGTGATTAGCCGGTTCATCGGGAACTTCTAATATGGATTTCATAGTCAGTCTATCAATACCACTTCATTCCTATGAAGTAACCCATTTTGAATTTCAGATAATAGAGATTGGGGATCGAATGGTTTGGTTATATATGATAATACCCCGAGTTGAAGACAATGCTGGCGGTGCTCCCGATTGTGGTAAGCACCGGATAAAATTACAACAGGAACGTGGCTGTATAGACCATTTAAACGGATGTTTTCCAACAACTCAATTTCTTCCGCAGAGTTGCCGTTCATTCCAAAAATAATAAGGTCAGGGATGTGTCCTTCCGATAACCACGACACGGCCTCCATACTATTCTTGATGATCGCAACTTCGTACCTGTTCTTCAGAATTTTTCCAAGGAGCCAACACAAAGGCGCGTCATCTTCAATGAGCAAAATCTTTTTCATCATCGAGCGCAAAATTTTCTTAACGAATAATGCGGCTTCAACGACCAGTCGTGGGGTTCACTAAAGCCAACTGCATAGACAATTCAAATTAAACAAATATTTCTCATAAACCAGAAAAATATTACTCCAAAATAAAACTTTTATTGTCGACGAATGGCATTTTTGAGCAGTCAAACTGCCGAAAAATCGAGAGAAGTGGCCAAATTTCGTTCGTAATGGCCGCATTTTAATGCATACCTTACATACGTTAGCTTATGAAGGAATATCGTTTGCACAGGGCTCTAAATCGAATGTCTTTTTGAAAATCTTGAGAAATACAGCCCGAAACAGGGTGCCCCTTGCCTCTGACAGGAGGTCGGTAAAAGGTAACCGCTGGCAATGCAAATAAATTTTAAGAAAGTAAGAAAAATATGCACCCTAAACCTTTAAGTACTTCGTGGACGAACCGTTTTTGCTGCACTTCTGTGACTGGCCCACCTGTAGATCCTTTGATTTTGATGATCACGATTCCGCTTTCTTTGAAATGTCACAACGATGTCTGAATTACCTGACTGATACCCGCAAATTGCCTGATCTTTAAACTGAAAAGGATCAATTCCGCAGAATGTACGACCCACTCACAGGAAAATGATCAGTGAATTTGACTGTATCCAGCGTCTGAAAATCCAGAGACCTCAATGAGGAGGAGGAATAAAACTGATTGTCTATCCGCAACATGCCCAGGGTATTTCCATTGTACGTAAAACCAAATCCCCTTCCGGATTCCTCAAAGGAATTCCTAAGATGCCTTTTTAACATCTGGTATGAAAAAGAATAAGGGAGCTCGTTAAAATCACCGGCACAAATAACCGGATAGGGAGAGGCTTCAACAAACTCGATCAATTGTTTGATCTGTCTGCTCCTTTCAAAAACACCTGATTTCAGCTTGCGCAAAACGACCCGGACACTCCTGGTCCGATCATCAATTGTTTCTGAAAAACCGGGATGAAAACCTTTCATTTGCATGGATTGCAGATGAACATTTACTATTCGTATAGTGTCGCGCCCCATTCCTATGTCAGCGTAACAAATACGGTTGAACCCATTCTCGCTTACGATGACGTCGCCTTTTGAAATCATCGGGAACCTTGAAATTATCAGAATGCCAAAATACGAACTGTCTCTCCAGTTTGGACTTGCGGAGAAATAATAGTCATAACCGTGTTTCCGGAAAATTCCCAATAAGTCCGCATCGGGCGAGGCTGGAGAATAAGAGACCTCCTGATAGCACTGGATATCCGACTCGTTACTGATGACCCATTCCAGCAGCGCTGACTGCTCGCTGTCAGGCATTTCATTAAACCCTTCGGACCGCGCCACATATTTTTCATTGAAGGCACTTACGTTGTAGTTTAATACAGTAAAGGATTCTGCAGGTGAGGCTTTTCTGGCCTTGAAGAGAGACTTTACGCCTATTGTGCTGAACAGGTAATTGCTTCCCGCCACCAGGACAATAAGAAAGTATAATGCGGATTTTTTCTTCATTAAAATACCAGTCACCATAAAAATGATGTTCATGACAAGTCCGATTGGAATAATGAAAGTGACAAGCCATAAATTAAAGGTTTCAGAAGGAGGTATTCGTCCCAGCGAATAGATGATAAGCAGCAACAGTGCGGCAAAAAAATTAAAATACTTCATCCCAACTGATATGGTCAAACTTAATAAAACTGAAACTATTTTTTCATCGTATATAAAGGAAAATTGCTGGGCCGTATTTTTATCATCCGCCCTGCAAATGGAACAATGGGCAACTACGCAGACATCCACTTGAAAGAACGCATTTTAAAAATGAAGAACAAAATCCACCACTACTCCTCCACCGTATCCTGGACAGGCAACCGCGGCGCGGGAACACTCGATTATGGGGCTTACTCACGCGACCACGATATTTCCATGGAGGGAAAACCTGTTATCCCGGGATCGTCGGATCCTTCTTTCCGCGGAGATAAATCCAGGTACTCACCGGAGGACCTGCTGGTATCCGCTCTTTCAGGATGCCATATGCTTTGGTACCTGCACCTCTGCGCCGTAAATGGTGTTGTTGTGGTTGAGTATGCCGATGAAGCAGTTGGTGAGATGTCAGAAAATAATGATGGAAGTGGTCAGTTCGCAAAGGTTACACTGCATCCACGGGTGATGGTCACCGATCCGGGCATGGTTGAAAAAGCAAAGTCTTTGCACGGCGATGCACATCGTATGTGTTTCATCGCCCGGTCCGTAAATTTTCCAATGTTTCATATTCCCAGGGTCATCTGTTATGAAAAAGCCTGACTGGTTTGAGCGCAAATTCGAGTTTGGGATTTCCGCAGGCATGTTGCCGTTCTTTGTCGAACGTCTTGAGGGCACCATTGCGCGACTGGAGAAAAAAGTACAGGGCCAGCCCGACAGGATCCTGTCATATCAACCGCAGGGAAAATGGAGCATCAAACAACACATCGGTCATCTTGCGGAAGTGGATGAGATCGCCCTTCGGCGCATCGATGAAATGATAAACGGTATTTCCCCCATGAAGCCTGCCGTTTTTGAACCGAGGCAGGATTATAACCACCAACCGGTAGACAAGGTGCTGGAATACTTTACAAAGAACCGGATCAGGAATCTGAAGAAGTATAAATCGTTGCCGGAGGCCGACTGCACGAAGGTGTCTCTCCATCCAAGACTGAAAATGATGATGAACCCGGTAGACCTCGCGTTCTTCGATGCTGAACACGACGACCACCATCTTGTCAAGATACGGGAGATCCAGGAAGTATTCAGACATTAATATATAACCCAAATATATCGGGGGCGTTGGCGAATTTTCCTGGAAACAGATGAAGAGAACGTTATATAGAGACGCGAACTAGTTGCCGCTTCCTTCAAGCAAAAAAGAAATTAAAAACTTTTGACGTTTAGAAATATTCAAGGATAATGATGAAATTCACGCTTTAAAAAATAATTTATGGCAACCCTTACTTCAAGCATCCCTGTTGAGCGCGTTAAACATTCAAGAATCGGCGAAGTTGATTTTAAAGATCTTCAGTTCGGAACCCACCTTGCGGACCATATGCTTGTCGCACAGTATGATCAGGGTCAATGGACTTCACCCGGCATTGTGCCGTTCGGTGAGATCCGCATCACTCCAGCCATGCTATCGCTCCATTATGGTCAGGCAGTGTTTGAAGGGATGAAAGCCTTCCGGATGAAAAACGGTGACATCAATATTTTCCGTCCTCAAAAGCATCTGGCGCGTTTAAACAGGTCACTGGATAGAATGTGCATGCCCCCGATTCCCGAGGAAATGTTCCTTTCAGGATTGAAAGCGCTCGTCGAGGTTGATCGACAATGGATACCCGAAGAGGGCGGCGCAAGCCTGTATATCAGGCCGCTGGTGTTTGCCACGGAATCGCGCCTTGGCGTGAAGGTGTCGGATCAATATATGTTTGTCATCATGACGTCACCTGTCGGGCCCTACCAAAGTAAACCCTACAGGTTAAAAGTTGAAAATCATTTCGTGCGTACCGCGGAAGGTGGCACGGGCTTCGCAAAATGCGCCGGAAACTATGGCGGCGCATTTTATCCAACCCAGATCGCGCGTGAAGAAGGATTCGATCAGATATTATGGACTGATGCGAAAGAACACCGCTACATCGATGAAGTGGGAATGATGAATGTGATGTTCGTATTGGGCGGTAAACTGGTTACACCGAAACTAAACTCCGCCATACTCGAAGGCGTTACACGTGATTCCATCCTCACCCTGGCAAAAGACATGGCCATCCTTCCTATTGAAGAACGGAGGATATCCATGGACGAGATCAGGGAAGGATTTATGAAGGGTACACTGACAGAAGCCTTCGGAACTGGTACCGCTGCCGTGGTGGCACCCATTGCAGTGATCCACATCGATGGCAGGGATTTTGAAATACCCGCGGCAGGGCCTACCAGTTTCCAGCTTCGTGTGAAGGAGAAACTGAACAATATGCGACTCGGTCTTGAGCCTGATCCCTATGGGTGGAATTTCGTTGTCAAAATATAGAGCGATCACTGAACGGTGCCATCACTTACCGCAGTCCTTCAGTGAGCGCCTGCAGCAACCGAATATTATCCTGAAATTGGAATGACCCGATTCCAGCATTGTTTCATCCTGAATCAGAAAAAATAAGCCCGCATGAAGGCAGTTGTTTTTAAAGGCAAGGAGCATCCACTGAAAATCGAGGAGCATAAAAAACCGAAACCGGTGAAAGACCAGGTGCTGATCAGGATTAAATACGCCGCCCTGAATCACCGGGATCTCTGGCTGATACAGGAACAGGCACAACATTTTCCCAATGGAATTGTGCTCGGATCGGATGGCTGCGGCATTGTCGAAGAGGTCGGCGAAGATGCAGACCCTATTTTGATCGGGGCGGAAGTGGTGATCAATCCAAGTCTGGACTGGGGAAACAATCCAGTCGTGCAGGGCGATGCTTTTCGGATCCTGGGTTTTCCCGATAACGGAACATTTGCAGAGTATTTAGCTATCTCGAAAAGGTACATTTTCGATAAACCCGGTCATCTTTCATTTGAAGAATCAGCAGCTGCACCGTTGTCCGGTCTCACAGCATATCGTGCGCTCTTCACAAAAGCGAGGTTGCGTGCCAACGAAAAAGTACTGATTACCGGAATTGGCGGCGGAGCTGCATTGTGGGCCTTGCAATTTGCACATTCATATCAGGCCAGGGTTTATGTTACCTCCGGATCTGACGAGAAAATATCCAAAGCCATCCAGCTGGGGGCATTGGGAGGATTCAATTACAAGGATGCACATTGGGCGGAAAAAGCACGGCAGGAAGCTGGCGGCTTTGACATCATAATAGACAGCGCCGGAGGAACCCAATTTTCAAAGTACATTGACCTGGCCACGCCGGGTGGCCGCATCGTTAACTTCGGAAGGACAGCGGGAAACATCACCGACATTCCAACGCGCTTACTGTACTGGAAACAGATTTCCATTCTCGGCACCACCATGGGTACCCGCGATGAATTCTTGTCGATGCTCTATTTCCTCGAAAGCCGGAACATCAAACCGGTAATGGATAAAACCTTCCCGCTTACCGAGATACATTCGGCTTTTCAAAGGATGGAAAATGCCGATCAGTTCGGAAAAATCGTTCTCGAAATCAACAAATAATCTCATGGCTGAATTTTCCCAAACCGACAAAACATCCATAACCCGCTTACCAAAACGCGGCGTATATGACAAAGATGAGGTGTACGCCATCCTGGATGAAGCGTTGGTCTGCACCCTGGCGTTTGTACGCGGCAATCAACCTTTCCAGATCCCAACAGGCTTTTGCAGGATCGGGGACACACTGTACATCCATGGATCTGTCGGAAGTACTTACATGCGCGAACTGGCAGAGAAGCGCAGCCCCGTGTGCATTGGCGTCACGTTGATCGACGGCCTGGTGCTGGCCCGCTCGGCCTTCCACCACTCGGTAAATTACCGTTCTGTCGTCGTGTTTGGCGTTCCTGAAAAAGTAGCGGACGAAGAAGGCCAATATCGGGCTTTGGAGGTCTTCACAAACAAAATGCAACCGGGCAGGTGGGATGATGTGCGCAAACCAACGTCCGGTGAGTGGAAGGCAACGCTGATTTTGTCCATTCCGATTGATGAAGCTTCCGCGAAAGTGCGTACCGGTCCGCCAAAGGATGACGAAGAGGATTACACTTCGGATATTTGGGCGGGTGTTGTTCCGCTTCAAATTAAACGTCAAACACTTATACCGGATCCGTTGCTGAAGGATGGAATACCCGTACCTGGCTATTTGAAATAGGACGCTGCGACGCCAGATCTAATTTCTATGAGGCCAAGGCTTTGAACGACAGAAAGTCGCGGGATAAAAAAAGCGGCTGCGACCTCAAAAAAAGGAAAAAAACTTAGTGTCTTGGTGTCTTCGTGGCGATATTCGAAACTTATGGAAAAACACTCCCGCAGAACTTTTATCACCACGGCTGTCGCGCTCGGTACCGCTGCGACAGCCGCTGCTATGCCGACTATGGAACCTAAAAATAAAAAACAACTTACCCATCACGTTTTCTTCTGGTTGAAGAATCGCGATTCAAAGGAAGACCTTAACAAATTAATTGAAGGTCTCAGAACACTGGAAAAAATTCCGTCAGTAAGGAAACTGCATATCGGCGTTCCCGCCAGCACGGAAAAGCGCGATGTGGTGGATAATAGTTACAGCGCCTCCGAGCTCATGTTTTTTGACGATGTCGGCGGCCAGGATATCTACCAGGAGCACCCTATCCACAAGAAATTCGTTGACAATTGCTCGCACCTTTGGGAGAAGGTGATTGTTTACGATTCGATGGAGGTTTGATCCTACAGGATTTTCGCGGCTGACGCTTGACTTCTATCTTTTATTATCTCGTATATGAATCCAAAGGTTTCCAAATTTTTCCGATCGATTCAGGTATATTTTCCGGCATTACAGGATTACCGCTTCAGTTTTGAAAGAACGATGCGGAGAATCCTGAATAAAACACATGAAAAAGATTTTGAAGCACTGCATCTTTTACCTAAAAGCGAAAACAAACTTTTTTTGGATATCGGCGCGAATCGCGGTGCAGCAACCCAATCGATCCTCATGCGCGTTCCGGATGCAAAAGTCATAGCGTTTGAACCGAATCCATTTTTGACTGAAAAACTCCTCAAACTTTATTCCGCAGATAACAGAGTAACCGTTCAGACCTGTGGGCTGGGAAGTGAAACGGACACGATCAAGCTTTTTATACCCTTCTATAACAATTACATGTTTGACGGTCTTGCTTCCTTTAAGGAAGAAAATGCCAGGGATTGGCTGGAAAACAGATTGTATGGTTTCAGGAAAGAGAAACTTGAGGTCAAAGGCGTTATATCTCCGGTAAAACCCCTGGACGATTTTAACGTGAGACCCTACTTTATAAAAATGGACGTGCAGGGGTTCGAATATGAGGTACTGCTTGGAGCAAAAAAAACGCTAACGGAATCAAAACCTATCATTCTCATCGAGACTCCTGATGACAACGTTATTGAATTCCTTTCATCCCTCCATTACAAATTTTGCATTTTTAGGGAGGGTCAATTAGTTGAAGGAAAAGATAGTGCCAACGTGTTTTTCATTCCCAACGAAATGGATCTAAAAATAGGAAAAATTTCTTAACCAGGTGTCGGCTCGATTTTTTAGTAATGCGTTTGAATGGGCTTGTCAGATTACAATTCTGAATGGATCACAGTACGCGTTTAACAAGCGCCACATAAAACCCATCAAACCCCTCCGAAGGAAGAATGTGTTTTTCCTCCACCAATTCAAACGCGCCTTTCTTATCCGAAAGGAACTGTTGCACCTGGTTTTCATTTTCGGACGGAAGGATACTGCACGTGGAATACACCATCAGTCCGCCGGGTTTGAGCATATCGCAGTAATCATGAAGAATGTGTTGCTGAAGTTCTTTGATCTTGTTGACAAATTCAAGTGACAGCTTCCATTTCGCGTCGGGATTTCGTTTTAAGACACCGAGGCCGGAACAGGGAACATCCAGCAATAAGCGGTCAGCAGAGTTTGCCAGGCGCTTAATTGTTTTTCCGGATTCTATCGCCTTCGCTTCCATATTACTAACGCCTGCTCTGCGCGCACGTTTCTGAAGTTCATCCAGCTTCCACTGTTCTGTATCCATAGCCACGATCCTTCCTTTGTCGTTCATGAGCGCGGCCAGGTGAAGCGTTTTTCCTCCCGCCCCCGCGCAGGCATCGATCACACGCATTCCGGGTTTTACCTGAAGAAAAGGGGAGATGGCCTGCGAGCCGGCATCCTGCACTTCGAAAAGACCTTCTTTAAATGCCGAAGAAGTAAAAACATTTTGGCGTTCATCCAACACCAAAGCGTCGGGAAAATCTTTCACCGGCAAGGCGATTATGTTTTCCTCCTCCAGGGTTTTTTGCAGATCTCCTTTTTTTATTTTGAGCGTATTGGTGCGAAGCACCACTGGTGCTTCTTCATTAAGTGCGGATAGTTCCCTGTCCCATATCTCCTGTCCAAGTTCGTGTTCCCCCAACGCATCAAGCCAATCCGGAATGGATTCTCTTATTTTCCGGCTGTACATGGTTCTTTTTTCCCGTTCGCGCACTTCCTTTGGGGAAACCCCCTTAAACTCCTCCCAGGCGGGAAGGTCCACATCGCTCAAAATGCACCACACGGCGAGAAGTTTCCAAAAATCCGTACCCTTTGCCTGCGTCAGCTCGCGGAACCACCGGTACCACCTCACAATATCATACGTGGTCTCGGCAATGAAGCGCCTGTCGCGCGAGCCCCACCGCGGATTTGTTTTCAGGACTTTTTCAATCACCTTGTCGGCGTACCGGTTTTCCTCAAAAATCAGGCGGAGTGATTCAATAACTGCCTCCGATGTGCCGCGATGAAGTTTCATTAAAGATGGATTTCGATTCGCAAAGGTGCAATAATAAGCTTAATGCTTGAAACACGGCCAGCGAACAGCTTGATTTCCGCAGGGAAATTTAAGTCCCCTGAAGGGCCCCGATAGTTAATCGCGATAGGGGTTTAGGGGCTTTGGAAAAATGTTTTTAACTTGATGGGCTAATTGTTGCTGTTCCAGATTGCTGCTTAACCCGAAGTAGGACGAATGCACCGTAAATTTACCTCACTTGCGCACGGTTTTCCCATTGAGAAAATCTTTCCCCTGCTGTACAGGTATTTTTCCTTAACCAAAACTCAGTAAAATGAAAAGAAGAAATTTTTTAGGCAGCGGATTGGCCGTTGCAGCGTCAGCAGTACCTTTCGGCCGTTCGCTGGGAAAAACAAAAAATGAAAACACTCCCTTTGCGGAAAAGACTTTTAAACTGAATTACGCCCCTCACGATGGCATGTTTGCAAACCATGCCGGTAAAAATTTTATTGATCAGATTAGATTCATGCACGACCAGGGCTTCAGGGCGATCGAAGACAATGGCATGCTCAGGCGCTCTGTGGATGAACAGGAAAAGATCGGCAATGAACTGGCGCGTCTTGGAATGACTATGGGGGTGTTTGTCGTGGAGGGCGGGGACAACTGGAAGACTTCCCTGACCACAGGTAAACAGGAATTCAAGGACACTTTTGTCAACACCTGTAAAAAATGCGTTGAGACTGCAAAACGCGTAAACGCAAAATGGATGACTGTGGTACCGGGTTTTTTTGAACGCAGCTTGCCTATGGGCATACAAACCTCCAATGTGGTGGATGCGTTAAGGCGTGGAGCGGAGATCTTTGAACCTCATGGACTCATCATGGTGCTGGAACCGTTGAGCGATACGCCGGACCTGTTTATGCGCCATTCCGATCAGACCTATGCTTTATGCAAGGCTGTTAACAGTACATCGTGCAAAATACTGTACGACGTTTACCATATGCAGAGAAACGAAGGACATCTGATACCGCACATCGACATGTGCTGGGAAGAGATCGCGTACTTCCAGATCGGAGATAACCCAGGAAGAAAAGAACCCACAACCGGAGAGATCAATTATAAAAATCTTTTCAAACACGTCTATAATAAGGGCTACCGCGGCGTATGGGGTATGGAACACGGAAACGCGCAGCCCGGAAAAGAAGGTGAGCTGTCGCTAATCAAAGCATACCGTGAATGTGACGTTGCTTAGGTGCTGAAGTGTTGATGTGTTGGTGTATGGAGTCTGCAAGGCTTTGCAGTCGTCGCGTTTTATAAGGATCTGAAAGCTAGCAGATATCGCGGATGAAATGTTTTGGAATTTGAAAAAGGAACCCGGAGAATTTTCAGATAACTAATGCAATAAGAATACAGATGAAAGCAGCAACGACGGCACATCAACACACCAACACATCAACACATCAACACATCCTGTGTTCCCTCTTTGTCGCGTTGATCGTATCCCTTTCCTGTTCTCCCGTCAATGCCCAGCTTTTACGCGACCTGAAACAGGCCGCTGGCAATAAAGCCAGAATGCTCGCCACAAAAGAGAACCTGAACAAGGCCACCGGTTCCATTTTGAAAAATATGGAGAAGGCCAGGGCAGAATTTGATTCTACGGATTTTGATTACGCCATTCTCATCAGCGATAACGCAGGTTTATTTGACGTTCAGGAGAAAGGAGAACGGCTGGCGAAAGCCTCTTCCCTGATCAACCTTGGCAGCGCATTTTATAACAACACTGAATTCACCGATGAGGAACGTGCGCGTTTTCAGCGCGAATCCGGTGAGCTCGCCTATGGATCCGGAAGTTTCGCCATTGCCGAGAAGCGCTTTTCCACCGCCAAGCAGATCTATGAGGAAACGGATTTGACTGAAGACCTCGGTTACCTGAAAACCATTTCCAGCCAGGGATTGTTATACGCTACCATGGGAAGATTCACCCAGGCGGAAGGATTTACGACCGGTGCCCTCGATATGCGGAAAAGCAAGTTTGGGGAAAACCACATGGGCACAGCCTCCTCGCTCAATAACCTGGGTGTGCTGCATTATAACCTTGCACGTTATAACGAAGCAGAAAAAACATTGGCCTCCGCATTGTCCGTCATTGCCGATAACCAGCTGAAATCATCCATGCCTTACAGCATCGCGCTGAACAACCAGGCCATGCTGTTCCAGGCCATCGGTCGATTTCAAGAAGCGGAAGCAAGCCTGAAGATGGCCATTGACGTAGCCGAGAAGCTGCAAAGCAAAAAATCCAAAAACCACCTGAAGTTCCTTTCCAACCTTGCGTTGCTCTACCAGCAGATGGGAAAATATTCCGAAGCAGAAGCCATTTATCTTACCATGGAAGGGCGTCTGGGGAAAACCAATCCTGATTATGCCAGCATGATGAGCAACCAGGCAGCCCTCTATATGCTGATGAAGAAAGAAGATAAAGTGGAAGGTCTTCTCAAAAACGCTGCGGCCATTTACAAAAGCAGCTTCGGCGAGGAGAGTCCCGCTTACGCAAAGGTGATCAGTGACCTGGGAAACTTTTACCGCATCAGCGGAAAATACGGCGATGCTTTGCCATTGTTGGAAAAAGCGCTTGTCATCCGTGAAAAAACACTCGGCAAAAGCCATCCGCACTATGTTCAGTCGCAGGAAGACCTTGCCATATTCCACTGGAAAAATAACAGCCCGGACAAAGCTTATTCTCTCTATCAGGAGTTAATGGACAGGTCGCTTCAATTTATCAACACCTACTTCCCGCCCATGAGTGAGGCAGAGAAAACAAAATACTGGGAAGTGCTCTCTCCCCGTTTTCAGCGCTTTTATAATTTCGCCCTGGATGCCAGCGCAACACTCCCCGCGATAGTAAACAATCTGTTCGATTACCAGATTGCCACCAAAGCCTTGTTGCTGAACTCAACGAACAAGGTAAAACAAAGTATACTCAGCAGCGGCGACGGTTTGCTCATTAAAGATTACATCACGTGGATGGACCAGAAAGAACAGCTTGCCCGTCTGTATGCGTATTCAAAAAGTGAACTCAAGGCACAAAA
>JBBEBN010000312.1:0-14678 GCA_040882305.1 Cyclobacteriaceae bacterium | reverse complement strand
AAGGAAGTGCGGGAAAAAGTAATGGATACGAATATTTTTACGCGTATGTTCCCCGACGCGAAGATGCGGATCCTCAACGCGCTTAAAGCGAACGGGCAGGTGGTGGCCATGACCGGAGATGGTGTCAACGACGGGCCCGCCCTGAAAGCCGCACACATCGGAATAGCCATGGGAAAAAAAGGAACAGAGATTGCGAAAGAAGTCTCGGCTTTGATCCTCGCGGACGACGACCTCGCCAAAATGGTGGACGCCGTGGCGATGGGAAGAAAGATCTATGCAAACCTGAAGAAAGCCATCCAGTACATCATCTCCATCCACATCCCCATTATTCTCACAGTGTTTATTCCCCTCGTGCTGGGATGGCTTTATCCTGCAATCTTTTCTCCCGTCCACGTTATTTTCCTGGAGTTGATCATGGGGCCCACGTGTTCCATTATTTACGAAAACGAACCCATGGAACCGGGACTTATGCGTCAAAATCCGCGGCCTTTCAGCGCCACGTTTTTCAGCCTTCAGGAACTCAGCACGAGCATTATTCAAGGATTGTTGATCACGGCAGGAACCCTGTTCATTTATCAGTTCGCCGTGGTACATGGGTACAATGAACCAGCGACGCGCACCATGGTGTTCATCACACTGATCTCTGCAAATATTTTTCTAACGCTTGTCAACCGGTCATTTTATCACTCTGTCTTCACCACACTGCGATACAAGAATAACCTGGTCCTTCTGATCATCGGTATCACCCTTGGCCTGACTGCCTCGCTCCTCATGGTTCCCTTGCTGCGTGACCTGTTTGAATTCGCCAAAATCAATGGATCTCAGATCATGATCGCAGTGCTCACGGGTTCTGTCTCTGTTCTATGGTTTGAAGTGGTGAAAATATTTAAACGGAAACCGGAGTAGGGTCCGGCACCGGCCGTTGGTGGAAAACAAATCAGGAGGCAACCAGTACTGGCTCCATCATGGGAGATCCATGGCCATGACGTTTGCTCGCATACAATAGACCATGGGCCTATTTTGATACGTATGTCCAGATGGGAGAATTGGCGTGATTCACAATATCCTCTGCCAGGCTTCCATTGAGGAAGTGAGCGAGCCCCTTCCGGCCATGGGTACCCATCGCGATCAAGTCACCCTTTATGCCACCGGTAAAATGAATGACGCCGGATTCTTCAAATGGATAATTGTAAACGTTGAGCGTGTAGTTCCTGAACTGGAATTGCTTCGCAAACTGCTTAAGCCTTTCGATGGTAATGTTGTCGGATGTAAAGTTCGTCGGTGTGTTTACGTATACTATGTGGACCGTCGCTTTAAAAAATGCCTGGAGTTCCTTCACTTTCCGGATAAGGTCCTGCTGTTTTTCCGTTTCGAGCGTATTCGGGAAGACAATGTTTTTGATTGCCCCCTTGTAGTAATTTTTTATTACCAGAACCGGTACTCGCGAATTGCGTACAACTTTTTCTGCGTTTGATCCAATAAAATATTCCCGCAACCCACTGGCGCCATGCGAGCCCATAATGATCATGTCGATGGATTTCTTCTTAACGGCTTCCGTGATCATCCTTGCGGGTCCGCCAAAAAGAACGTCTGTCTTTACCGTAACGCCATCAGGTTTATATCGGGTGATGATCTTTTCAAATTCGGAGGTAGCCTTTTCTTTGAGTTCTTTCATGAAACCTTTTTCAAATGTCATCACGGGCATGATGATGGGATCGTGAATGGCCGGAAGTTCAATCACATTGATCAGATATACCACTCCTTTTGATTTCCGGGCGATATCCATGGCAAAGCGGAAAGCGTTGATGGCAGGTTTGGAGAAATCACAGGGCACCAATATTTTTTTCATGTGTCAACGGGTTATGTCAGCAAACGTAAGATGTCAGTTTAACTTAATATTTGAGGATTATCAAGCAAGTATATGATTTTTATCAGTTTTTGCGCGTGACATTGCATGTCAGGAACCCGGCATTTTTTTGGAAAACGACACGTTTTAGGTGATTATAAACAAGATTTTAGCTGATCAATATCATCGGAAGTGTATCTTTATTCCAATAATGTTGGGCGGTTAAATGATTTATATGAATAATACAATCCTTATACCCACCGACCTTTCCGTAAATTCAAAAGCGGGAATTCGGTTTGCCGTGCAATTGGCGCGGCAGGGTAAAAACCCGCTTGTATTTTATCACTGTCTTCCGCTGATGAAGCCCACCAGTTGGAGCGAAGCCACATATACCGCCTATGTAAAAAAGGAAGAGGAAGGTGCACGTAAGTCGCTGGACAAATTTGTTCGCGGTGTATATCAAAGCGCAGGCAGGCGAAGTGGTAAATTCGCATGTGTGGTGAAGCACAGCACGAATGTTCAACAGGCCATCATCGACTACGCGTCAGAGATCAAAGCCACTGCTATTTGTATGAGCACGCGTGGGGCAGGTCGCCTTAAAAAGATAATGGGTACACACGCTTCAGGCATTATCCACGCTTCGCCTATACCTGTATTTGTTATTCCAAAAAATTATCGGGCAACGCCCATTACGCATATTCTTTATGCATCCGATTTGAACGCCATAGGCGCGGAATTGAAGGAAGTGAAGAAATTTTCCGGCAAGCTGAAAGCGAAAGTCACAGTCTATCATTACGACTACCTTGCTGATGTGGAGGAAGCGAAGAAAAAACTTGAAAAAATGGCGGGCAGATATAAGCAGCCCGACATCGACTTCAAATTCCAGAAATTTAATATCGATAAGTCTCTTGGTCAGCACCTGAATGCTGATATGCGTAAATCAAAAGCGTCCCTTGCTGTCTTGTTCACTAATCAGAAAAGAGGATGGTTTGATAGATTATTTTTGTCAAGCAGGGCAGCCGACACTGTCTTCGATTCGAAGGTTCCTTTGCTGATCTTTCAAAAGAAGTAACAAACGCTATGGGCACTAAAGCTTCATTGACCATTTCAAGCGCTGCTTTCCAAAATGGCGCAAGTATTCCCCCGGAATTCACCTGTGAAGGGGACGATAAGAACCCACCGCTAACCATTGAAGGCGCGCCAAGAGAAACAAAGAGCCTTGTGCTCATCATGGACGATCCAGACGCGCCGGGAAAAACTTTTGATCACTGGATTGTATGGAACATTAAGCCACAAAGCAATATTGCTGAAGACAGCAATCCGGGAGAAACCGGCAGGAACAGTCTTGGGCGAAGCGAATACACAGGTCCCTGTCCCCCCTCAGGCACCCACCGCTATTTTTTCAAAGTATACGCACTGGATGGTCTGCTTGACCTGAAAAAAACCGCCGTCAAGAGTGAAGTGGAGCAAGCGATGGAGAACCACATTCTCGCCTATGGTGAATTGATCGGGCTTTATAAAAAGAAAGTGAGCAAGAAAGCGTGATTTCAACCTTTCAGACCTTTTAACCTTTTAACCTTTCAGACCTTATAACCTTTCAAACCCTTCAACCCTTCCCTCTCAGTCGCTTAATCAACTCATCCGCTCCTCGGGAAACAAAATAGCCATCTGCGCCGCAGGCCAGGAAGCGGTAGCCAAGCTTGTAATACATGTCGTATTCGTCAACATCCTGCAGTAAGACTCCGGCGGCCTTGTTGTGTTTTTTCGTGGCGGCGACCACCGCGCGGAGTGCCTCCTGATAGACGGGGTGATCCAGTTGACCGAATATGCCATAGGCCAGCGAGAGGTCGGAGGGGCCGACAAAGAGAACATCTACCCCGGGCGTTGCGGCAATCGCATCTATTTCTTTGACAGCCTGAACGGTTTCAATCTGGATGACGCTGATCAGGGTTTTTTCAAGGTTGGAAATGTAGTCGGAGGAATTGCGACCGAAGGCGTGTGCGCGAACCGATTTCGCCATTCCTCTCGTACCCCTGGGTGGATAATACATAAGCCGGACGGCCTGATCAGCCTCCTCTGCTTGTTGCAGTTGCGGGAACATGATGCCGCCTGCACCTGCATCCAGGATCCGTTGAACTTTCTCCCTTGACAGTTCATTCGTCCGGACGATCGGTGTTGCGCCGATGCTTTCCAAAACCTGGAGCTGCTGGTACATGATGGTATCATCCCCTGCGCCATGTTCGAGGTCGATCAACAGCCAGTCAAATCCGGCGCGGCCCACAATCTCCGTGGATACCAGTGATCCCATGTTGATCCAGCAGCCAAGGGCAGTCTGACCTGATTGAATCCTTTGTTTGAGATTTTTCATCATAATTTTTCATGTTAGTAATACCGACCGTGTCTGTCGCGTGTTCGGAGGTTTGAACGTTCTCCAGGTGGAATCAAACCCACTCAATTCGAAACCCACTTGAGGCTGTGATCACCAGTTACAGCAATGGTTTTCTTGGGCGAATCCTGATGAAAGAACGACCATGGTCCCGGTATGAACGGATACTTGCTGATTACCTTTTCGTTCACCTCCATTCCCAGGCCATTGCCATTGGGAATGTTCAGATAACCTTTTTTAATATCCAGTTCATCTTTCAGAATTTCAGAGGCCAACGGGAAAGGGTACATGCCTTGTTTTTTTGTTGATGCATAACACGGATACTCCAGCCATTCCACCACAGATTCATCACGACAAGCCCCCAACTGTGCTGCGGCCAATACCTCCAGCATCGTGCCCCAGCTGTGAAATGCAAATTTTAGTTTATGACTGGCGGCGAGATCAAATACTTTAAGTCCAAGATTGAATCCCCCCTGGCAGCAGACGTCCATCTGTAAGATATCGGTTGCCCGCAGGTTTACCAGATCTTCAAAACCTTGAAATTCCTGTTCATGTTCTCCGGTGGCGACAGTGACATATCCTGTCGCTTTTAGATTTTTGTAAGCAAGGTGATCCTCTGGTGGAAACGGCTCTTCCAGCCAGTAAGGGTTGAATTTCCGCATGGAACGCGCAAGTTCGATTATTGCTTCCGAACTGTAATTTTTCGCACCCATTCGCCACCATGTGTGGGCATCCACCATGAGTGCCATATCGTTTCCAGTAGCGTTGCGCATGTGTTCCAGTGTTTTAAGATCACCCTCTGGCCCCGCGCCGGGTCTCATTTTGTAAGCTGAAAATCCCATCTCCTTAACCGCGCTTGCTTCTTCCGCAAACTTTTCCGCCGACATATACATTCCGGCACTGCCGTAAAGTTTGATGTTAGACCTTACGCGTCCACCCATCAGTTCTGAGATACTACACCCTTCATATTTTCCTGTAAGATCCAGGAGGGCGACTTCGACTGCATGATAGGTTTTTACAATTGATGGATCGCCGTTAAACCTGAATTGTTCCCATCGCAGGGGATCTTTACCTGTCAGGAAGCTTTTTATCGGTGCGGCGATCTGTGCCTGCGCCAGGCCATACGCGGGGCCGGGCGCGTATCCTGTCAGTCCTGAATCGGTGGATACTTTTATCAACATTGCATCTCTTTTTAAGATGGTGCGCACACCTCCCCAAAAAGGCAACTCGATTTTTTCCGGCATGGGATAGGACATTAAGAACCCCTCAACATTGGTGATCTTCATTTATGCGGTGTGTTGGTGTGTTGATGTTTCTGTCTTTTATTGTTTAGCATTTTTCTTCGTGTGATGCTATTTCATGCTTTAAGCTTTCTCCTTTTACCACCGGGGTAAGACCCGTTTCCAATTCGCGTCCACATGTTTACGCATTTCTGCTTCATCATCCCTTTTCTTATACGGTACATTTTTATATCGCTCTTTACCCCGTTCCAGCTGGTCGTAATCAAGCTCGACACCAAGGCCCGGTGCTTCAGGGATGGCAACACATCCGTTGCGAATGGGGATCTTGCCTCCCGCCACCACTTCATCCTTTTCTGACTGCCATGGATAATGCGTATCACATGCGTAAGTGAGATGTGGTGTTGCCGCCGCCACGTGGGCCATGGCCATCAGGGAGATGCCCAGGTGACTGTTCGAGTGCATGGAAAGACCAATGTTAAAGGTTTCGGCCAATTTTGCCAGGTGCTGTACCTGGCGCATACCCCCCCAGTAATGGTGGTCGCACAAAATTATCTGAACGGCATCCGAGGCTACGGATGGAGGTATATCGCCAAAACAGGTTACCGCAACATTGCTGGCAAGAGGTGTTGCGATGTTCAATCCCACCAATTGCTTCCGTACACTAGCCATATTGTTAATCCCCGCTGTGGGATCTTCCAGATATCCGCCGTTGGAAAGTTCGAGGGCGAGTTCCTCCCCGACCCGTACGGAAGTTTCAACGGTCCACGCCGAATTAGGATCGATGCGCAGCGGAACACCCGGCCCGAATTCCTGGTACATGAGTTTCACTGTTTCAATTTCCAGGTCTGGATCCAGGACACCGCCTTTGAATTTCACAGAACCAAATCCATAGCGCGTTATCATTTTTCTTACCTGCCGCACAAGGGCTTCCGGGCTGAGAGCTTCGCCGTATTCATCTTCGCGCGCATCCTTTCCTTCTCCGCCACCACCGGCATGTTTATAAAAAGGATAGGCGGAAAAAGGAACTTTATCCCTTACACGACCGCCGATGAGATCGCATACCGGTGTTCCCGTGCTTTTGCCAATAAGGTCCAGGCATGCCACTTCAATGGCTGCGTAAGTGCGGCTTTGTTCATCTGAAGGATTTTCACCGGGGACCAGATAGGTCTGCGAACGATCCGGGCCGGAACTCCTTTTATTTTTCATATCGGGATTCAACAGGCCGGTAATGCGGTAGGCATTCGCTCCGATGACTTGAGCTCTTGCAGCGCGCAGGGCGGCCGCGGGAATCTCACCTCCATAGGTTTCATTGATGCCGATGGTGCCATCCTCACTTTCCAGTTCGATGATGGTGCGCAAAGCATAAGGCGCGTGAAGTCCATAGGAACTGCGCAACGGTGGATCCGCCATAGCAATGGAATGCACCCGGAGATCTTTTATTTTCATATGACTATTTACATTGAATTTCTATCCGGCAAAATTATAACAACTTATTATCATTCGTACACCATCTGCTTTTATATGAGCGGAAAAATGCTGGCAAGCAACATGGACAAAAGGAGCCCGGTCACGCCCATGATGGATAACAGAATCGAAAAATTTCGGATGGTTTCAGTTTCTGTGAAACCGCTCATCTTGCAAATGATCCAGAACCCGCTGTCGTTCATCCAGGGGAAGAGTTTGGAGCCGCATCCTATCACGACGGCAAGATACACCGGATGAAATCCCAAGGCTCCCGGAACATTGAGCACCATGAGGATACCTACTGCCGTGATCATCGCTACCGTTGCCGAGCCTTGTGCCGTTCGAATGACGGCCGTGACAAAAAAAGCCAGGGGAAGGGCGGCCAGCTTGTAGCCACCGGAAATGCCAGCGAGCCATGTGCCAATCGACGTTTGCTGCAGGATGTCTCCGAACGCTCCACCCATGCAGGTGATCAGGATGATGGTGCCCGCGCTGCCAATGGCTTTTTCAACAGGTTTCTGCAATGCTCTCAGTTGGAACGAATGCTGCCGGCCCAGGAGATATAACGCGATACACGTTCCGAGGAAAAGGGCAATGACAGGATTTCCCAATTGTTTAGAAATTGCAAGAACATTATCAGGCACTTCAACGGTAAGATTGCTGATAATAGTTTGGGCCGCAATGAGAATAACCGGTAGAACAATGGGAAGGTTTGACATAAAAAAAGAAGGCAGTTCCTTTGTGTCCTTATTCAGCCAGCCCTGAAGGTCGTCCAGGGAAGTGTCCGCCGTTGTTCTCAGCGGAATATTTTGACGTTTATTCAACCATGCCGCGTACAATAATCCTATCGTGGAACATCCAAATCCCACGACACCGCCCATCAACATCATGAGTCCTAAGTTCACCGAAAAGGCGCCAGCAGCAAAGAGCGGTCCGGGCGTGGGGGGAATCAGGGAATGCGCCATAGTCCCCCCGGCGATGATGGCCATAACACAGAGCGCATATGCTTTTTGGTTTCGAACGCCCATGGCGCGGGCCAGGGGTATCATCAGATAAAATATCGTGTCAAAGAAAATGGGTATACCCAACACGAAACTGCTCACCATATACGCTATGGGTGTTTTTCTTTCGCCAAACACGGCAACCATGGTGCGCACGATCCGCTCGGCCGCACCGCTTTCCAAGAGGCACTTGCCCATGATGGAGGCAAGGACGATGAGCAGTCCGATGCTTTTGGCCGTATCACCGAAAGCGATGGCGATGCGCTCACCCCTGGTCTGCTTCAGCAGAATGCCGGTTTCCTCCGCTGAAAGATTGCTGCTTAAAGCGTATTGCTCCAGAAGGTGCGAAGGCGTGAGAAAACTTACGACGAGCGCACCGAGAAATAATGAAAGGATCGGATGCAAACGAAATAACAGGATGCTGCCGATCACGATAACCAGTCCAATGATGAGAAGGTAGATGGGGCTCATGGATCACCAATTATGCAATTGACAGTTGACAATACTTACTTATATAAATCGTGCTGCCCGATGGCTTATCATTTCCTGCCTGACGCTGCGGTATCCAATTTCTTGATTCATCGAATTGACAAAACTCGCTCTACAGGTTCTCAGAACCTTGCAACCGCAGACATTCTTTAAGCACCGTATTCTCAACCGATTGAGATGAATACAGGTAAAAATAACAAAAGCAGCGAGCTATTTTGAAACTCAGGCAACAAATCCCGGATATTTCGTGTGCAATTTTTTGCAAATTTTATAGCTTTATGTACAAACACCGCAAAAAGCCGCATGATGGCCAGGATCGTCGTATGGTCTGTTCTTATATTTCCTTTTTTCTTCGGGATCGGGGTGCGCACCGATGACGGGTCGCATCCTGACAAGCAGGATCGTGGTCCTTTACAAAAATTTATTGTTGATGAACATGGGGCTATCATCCGCGGCGATGTTTCAAAGAAAGAAATTGCACTGGTGCTAACGGGAGATGAATTCGCCGATGGAGCCACGACCATCCGGCGCACGCTTCAAAGACACAAGACTCCGGCTTCTTTTTTCCTGACGGGGAATTTTTATTCTAATCCTGCCTTCAAAAAGCTTATCCGCGGTCTAAAAGAGGACGGGCACTATCTCGGCGCACATTCTGACAAACATCTTCTTTATGCCGACTGGACAAAACGCGACAGCCTCCTTGTAACTGAAGAAGAATTCAAAAACGACCTTCAGGCAAATTATAAACGGATGGTTGAATATGGCATCGAAACTTCCAGCGCTCCGTATTTTCTCCCACCCTATGAATGGTATAACGAGCACATTGCACGTTGGACAAAAGAACTCGGCTTCCAACTTGTAAATTTTACTCCGGGTACCATGTCGACTGCTGACTATACGTATCCCCAAATGGGGGCCAGGTATGTGTCGTCCGATGAAATTTACCAGTCAGTCTTCAACCTGGAAAAAAAAGATCCCAATAGGATGAATGGCTTCATTCTGTTAATACACATTGGAACCGATCCCCGCAGAACGGATAAGTTTTATGATAGACTTGACCCACTTTTGAGGGATTTGAAAGGTAAGGGATATACCTTTGTCACGATTACAGAGCTGTTGGCCGGTTAGGGATGGCCAGGGCATCGGGGCATGAAGCGATAGAAAACGAAAGCCAAATGAACGCACGACCGACTCACAATTGACCACTCACAACTCACCATGCCGGTATTAGGTATAGACTTAGGCGGAACCAAATTGGCGACAGCACTCTTCTCGGAATCGGGAACGTTGATATCAAAGGACGTTGTGGCTTTGGACCACCGCACACATGCGCAGGTTGGTAAACTCATCACCGACTCAGTGCAAAGGTATTTTCTCGACGAGAATTCCCCCGTCAGGTCCATTGGCGTATCCGTTCCCGGGATCGCGCACACTAAAACGGGAACCGTATGGGCGCCCAACATTCCGGGATGGGAAGATTATCCGTTGCTGGAAGAAATCAGAATGGTCGCAGGAGGGATACCGGTGAGTATGGACAGCGACCGTGCCTGTTGTATGCTCGGCGAACTGTGGCAGGGAAGTGCACGTGGGTGCAGGGATGCTATTTACCTCGCGGTGGGAACAGGCATTGGGGCCGGCGTCCTGATAGATGGAAGGATCCTTCGCGGCGCGCACGACATCGCCGGGTCGGTGGGATGGCTGGCGCTTGATAAGCCGTTTCAGGACAAGTACATCCCTTGCGGATGCTTTGAGTACTATGCTTCCGGCGATGGCATTGCAAAGCTGGCACGCGAGACCCTCGTTGCGGAAAAAGATTATGCGGGTCCACTGAAGGAACATACACCGGAAAAACTTACGGCGCATCATGTGTTTGAAGCCTATGAAAAAAATGACCGTGTAGCCATGAAGGTATTTCAGGAGTGTATTCAGTACTGGGGTATGGCGGTGGCTAACCTCATCAGTATTTTTAATCCCGAAAAGATCATTTTCGGTGGAGGCGTGTTCGGTCCGGCACTGAAATTTCTGAAACCGATCCAGGAGGAAGCACGCAAGTGGGCCCAGCCCATCAGCATGACCCTGGTGAGTTTCGAACCTTCGGGCCTTCTCGGAGATGCTGCTATTTATGGAGCAGGTTTCCTCGCCTTAAACAAAGTCTCCAACAATGCCTAATGCCCCCGCCTTCGCTGCCAACACACATGCCCCTGGCAAGCTATGGCCTGCCTGTGCCGAAGCGGCTTCGCGCAGGCAGGCGGGCGAAGCAATGCCTAATGCCTAAATAATGCGATCGACAAAAATTGTTTTTATCTGCGCCTGCCTTGGAATGTTGCTGTTCGGAATTTCCCTCATCACCCTGGGCTCTGTTGCCGCCGGTCTCCGGGAGAAATTTCAACTGGATGCCATTACATCCGGCACCCTATTCTCCATTCTTCCCATCGGTATCCTGGCGGGCTCGATCTTGTTTGGTCCTTTCTCGGACCGTTATGGATACAAAGTCATTTTACTGCTTTCCTGTCTTTTTATTTTCGCCGGCTTTCAGGGCATAGCGTGGTCGTCCTCGCTTTACCTGCTCAAATTCTGCATCTTTCTTTTTGGATTTGGCGGTGGGGCCATCAACGGCGCAACCAATGCCGTCGTTGCCGATATCAGCGCCACCAACAAAGGCGCCAACCTGAGTTTGCTCGGGGTGTTCTTTGCTGTGGGGGCGCTGGGTATGCCTTTCGTCCTGGGAACGCTTGAAACAATATTTTCCTTTGAGGTCATCGTCTCATCGATCGGATACATTCCACTTGCCGTATCACTGCTTTATCTGTTCACGACATTTCCTTCACCAAAGCAGGCCCAGGGCATTCCCCTTGCGAAAGGAATGGGCCTGCTCCGTGAAAGTGTTTTGATAACCATCGGATTCTTCCTCTTCTGCCTCAGCAGTTTTGAAGCCATCATCAATAACTGGACTACCACTTACCTCTCGCAGCAGCTGTCCATCATCAGCAGTCAGGCACTTTATGCGCTGTCCCTTTACGTTGTAGGGATGGCCGTCATGCGGCTGTTGCTGGGGAGTGTTTTCCGGAATGTGACCGCAAGAAGTATCCTGGCATTTTCATTCCTTTTTCTGCTCAGTGGATGCGTTCTTTTCCACACGCCCGGAAATTATTCAGTCGCCATAGCAGGATTGGTGATGATAGGCATCGGCCTGGCTGCGGGTTTTCCCGTGATGCTCGGGTTTGTTGGTAACCTGTACGCGGAAGTATCGGGAACGGCTTTCAGCATTGTGCTCACCATCGCGCTCATCGGCAATATGCTGGTGAACTTTGCCATGGGTGTCATTGCCGAAAACTACGGAGTACAGCACCTCACCACAGTTGCCTTTGCACTTTTAGGGGCGATGTTTTTCCTCGCCCTCGTCATTTTGAAGAAGACAAAATTACAAAACGTATAAAATCAAACACAATTATGCTGGCAAAACAATGGCTTGACAACGCGCGCGCAACCATGTCGCGCATCGAGGAGACGCAAATGGAAAATATCCGCAAAGCGGCGGAGGTTATGGCGGATAGTATTGAGGCGGGCAGATGGGTCCATACCTTCGGTTGTGGCCATGCCACCATACCCATCGAAGAAATGTATCCGCGCATCGGTGGATTTGTCGGCTTTCATCCGATCATCGAATTGCCTCTCACTTTTTTTACCAGGATCACCGGTGAAATGGGTGTTCACCAGTTCCTTTTTTTGGAGCGTGTCGAAGGTTACGGGGTGGAGATCATGAAGGGCTACAACTTCGACAAACGCGATACCATGTGGCTTTTTTCGCATTCAGGCATCAACAATGTAAACATTGACATTGCTCTCGAATCAAAAAAACGCGGCATGAAAGTGATCGCCTTTGGTTCGGCAGCTGAAGCGAAAGGAAAGCAATCACGGCATTCCAGCGGGAAAACTATTTTTGATATTGCTGACATGGTCGTCGACACCTGTGCTCCGCTGGGTGACTCTTCGGTGCCGCTGAAAAATCACCGCGACAAAGTGGGTCCCGTTTCCACTATGGCTTTCGTAACCTGTGTTTGGATGACGGTCACTACAGTAGCAGAGATCCTCGCTGACCGCGGGGTAAAGCTCTTTATTCATCCGTCTCACAACGTACCCGGCGATACCACGGCCAGACAGCGTGTCGAGGATGCCTTGGCGGAGTACAAGAGAAGGGTTGCGGGGGTGTAAATAGTTTGTCCAAAGGACTCCTGTGGAGAAAGGTCTGAAAAGTCTGAGAAGTTTGGATGTGAGTATTAGCTTTGTAATACAGCCTGCTCCAAAAATGAAAACAAATCAACGGAAAGTAACAAGGCAGACAAAGGCGATCGTTTTCCTTTGTCCAGTACTCCTAACAGTGGCCATCACGATCCTTTCATGTAAAACAACGTCCCTTGAAATAACGGAGGATGATGGCAGGATCTTCGCGAACGCTTCACAGAATGCGGAGAGAGCAAACGAAGGGTTTGTCCGCATCAATAGCTATATGAATGCCTGGCTTTCTTTTGCTGACCCTGAAAGTAAACTGGTGCCGCGAACCCTTGACAGGGACAAGGACATCTGGAACGCCAATGATTGTGCCGCGGATAATTTTCCGTTCCTCGTTCTGACAAGTTTTTTTGTAGACCGCGAAAAATATGAGGGTGTCATGCGCGAAATGTTGCGGAATGAGATACGTCTCACCTCCAGAGTAAGATCGCTGCCAGATACGTATTCTTTTTCCAAAAAAGATTTTCTCCATGAAGAGGTCTCCATGCCGAGAGTTGTTTTTGGAACCACCGAATATATCAAGGACGGACTGTTGCCCGTTACAGAGTGGTTGGGGGCGAGTCCGTGGTCAGAAAGAATGTTAACAATGCTGAGGGACATGGATGAGTATGTGGATGTTGCCGGCGGTTTTGGTGAACAGAGTTTCGGAAGCGCTCCTGATGCCGAAGTGAACGGCGAATTGCTGCAGATCCTTTCACGGATCTATTGGTTTACTGGCGATGAAAGGCTTCTGGAATGGGCCGTTCAGATCGGGGATCACTTCCTCCTGGGTGAAGGCTATCCGCTCACGCATTCAGATTACCTGCGGTTGCGCGACCATGGCTGTGAAGTGGTGTCCGGGTTATGCGAGTTGTATGTGACACTCCATTATAAGGATAAACAAAAAAAACAGGCGTATCGTGAGCCGCTGTATAAATTGCTCGACTATGTGTTGGAACATGGCCGGAATGAAGACGGGATGTTCTTTAATGCCATCAATCCGCAAACAGGCGACGTGGTTGCCCCCGATCTTGCTGATACGTGGGGATACACATTGAACGGTTATTACGCCGTGTACATGGTAGACAGTGTCGCGGCCTATAGAGGTGCGGTGAACAAGGTTTTTGAAAACCTCCATAAATATCACAACTATAATTGGGAAAACCTTGGCGCAGACGGGTACGCGGATGCCATTGAAGGCGCGCTGAATTTATTTAACAGAGTACCCGACGAACGTGCTGCGAACTGGATTGACAGCGAGATCCGGGTGATGTGGTCCATGCAGGACTCCGCCCATCGGGAGAATGCGCGACAATGGAAGGGTTCAGGTATTATAGAAGGGTGGTATGGTGATGGTAATTTTGCGCGGACCACTATCATGCATAATCTGTGGAAATCGAAAGGGACTTACCTGCAACCCTGGAAGCCGTCATTGAAGTTGGGGGCAGAAATGAAAGGCGACAGCCTTTATGTGACACTCACCTCATCTGATCCATGGGAAGGGAAGATCTTTTTTGATCAGGCGCGCCACGCCACCCAATTGAACTTACCTGTCGACTGGCCGAGGATCAATCAGTTTCCCGAGTGGTTTACTGGTTCTGCTCAAAATAGATATGTAGTTATTGATGTAGGGGAGGCCGCCGCAACGGAAATTGATGGCAACAACCTCATTAACGGAATTTCTATCTCACTGGAAGCAATGGAAAGCAAGAGAATTATCGTTGTACCTATAAAATAGTGCATGCAGGACCTAAGTGCCGGAGGAATCGCGAAAAATAAAAGCCGGCGATAGCGTCGGCTTTTTTATTATTGCGTACCCCACGCATGTTTGCAGGGGAGCTATATTCAGTACGCATCCGATAGATCCACCTGTTGTCAATTGTGAAATTGTCCAATCATTCTGCAATAGGGAAATCATTGTTGTCCTGGGAAAACTACGCAATGTGTGTGCAGCCCTGAAGGGGCGCGATAACGTAGCCCAG
>JBBEBN010000311.1:0-14744 GCA_040882305.1 Cyclobacteriaceae bacterium | reverse complement strand
GCCCTCCCCCAAAGAAAAGGTGACTCACACGAGCTCGCAGTTGACAGGCCTCCATCAACAATTGAGGTTTGGCAGGCTCCTGATTCAACGCTCATTCCCCAAACGCCGGAAGGCGATCTCATCCGCTATGGGCGTGACTTGATCGCGCACACAGCGAAATATCTGGGACCGAAAGGAAAAGTAAAGGCCATCAGCAACGGGATGAATTGCCAGAACTGCCACCTTAAAGCTGGCGCCAAACCGTTTGGAAATAACTACGCCGCTGTGGCTTCCACGTATCCTAAATTCCGTGCGCGCTCGGGAACCATGGAGACGTTTGAAAAAAGGATCAACGATTGCATTGAGCGCAGTTTAAACGGACAAAGGCTGGAGGAAAACAGTGTTGAAATGCGGGCTATCATCGCATACTTCCTGTGGTTGGGTAAAGATGTTAAGAAAGGCGTTGTGCCCCAAGGCACTGGCATTCCCACGCTGCCGTTTCTGAAGAGGGCGGCCGATCCCTTAAGAGGTAAAGCAGTCTACACCAAACATTGTCTTGTCTGCCATGGTCAGGAGGGATGGGGATTCAAACATCGCGATAGCCTTGAGTGGACCTATCCGCCGCTGGCGGGGATGCAAAGTTATAATGTTGGTGCGGGGTTATTCAGGCTTTCGAGGTTTGCCGGTTACGTGAAAAGCAATATGCCACACGGGACTACATACGACAAGCCGGTTTTATCTGATGAAGAAGCGTGGGATGTTGCAGCATATGTGAATTCACTTCCACGGCCCGGGAAAGATTTATCCGATGACTGGCCAGAGATTGCTGCTAAACCGTTTGATCATCCGTTCGGTCCGTATGCCGATACCTTTTCAGAAATCCAACACAAGTATGGACCTTTCGATGATATAAACATCGCGCGAAAGAAGAGTCAAAGATGACAATGTCTCCGCGGACGCTCGACGGGTTCAACGAGGAACCGTGGGCCCGAAGGGCCCTTAATCTACCCCCAATAATTGGGAACCGGGGGGCGAGCTTGTCTAACCCCGGCGCATAGGCGACACTTTTTAATCAGCCCCTTAAAATCTTAACGTGAAAACGGTCCGCACGTCGGGTTCTGATTCAACGGTAATGGATCCGTTGTGCATTTGCATGATCTGTCTGGAAAGACTTAGACCTATTCCGGAACCGGTTCGCTTGGTGGTATAGAACGGCACAAAGATGTGTTCAAGGGCCTCTTTGATGATACCGGGACCGTTGTCGATGACCTCTATCTTCACCGCGCTCTCATCGTATCGGCCAATGAGTGCAAGACGCGGATCGGGTGTTTCCGCGACCGCTTCGATAGCATTTTTCAAAAGATTGATGAGTACCTGTTCGATCATTTCAACGTCCGCCTGGATAGTGAGGTATTCCGAGCTGCATTCGTAATGGAAAGAGATCGGGGTTTTCTTCAGCTCGGGTTTCATCAGTTGTGCCACTTTTTCAATTACGTCTTTCAGACGGACCACACTCATTTTTGGTTTTGGAAGGGAAGTGTATTCCCGGTAGGCATCGATAAATTTGATCAATCCCTTACTGCGGTTTTCAATGGTGCTGAGCCCTTCACGCAGATCATCAGCGCCTTCTTCCTTCAGTTCGTAGTGGCTGTTTTTTCTTTCCATATCGTGATCCAGGATCTCCCTCAAGGTGGAAGTGAGGGAAGAGATTGGTGTGATGGAGTTCATGATCTCATGGCGGAGGACACGCGTGAGGTTTTGCCATGCTTCCAGCTCCTGCTTTTGCAATTCAGGCTGGATATTTTGAAGGGTGACGAGTTTCACATCCAGGCCCCGTATTCGCAGATCCGTTGCCTGGATGGTTAGATACAATTCATTGCTGCCTTTGTACAGCTCGCTTTTTCCGGGTCCCGCGCTGTTCAGGGCATGGTATAATTTCGGATTGAGCTGGACCAGATCGCGGATGTTTTGAATGGCACTGCTGCCGATGAATTTTTTTGCATTGGCATTGATCAGCTGAATATTTCCCTCCGCATCAAAAGAAAGGATGCCCGTGCGCACCTGTTGCACAACGGAGTTGAGATACTGCCAGTGTTCTTCTTTTTCTGAACGCGCTTTCCGGAACGCTTCAAGCACTTCATTGAAGGCGATGTTGAGGTCTTTGAAACTTTTTCCCAGTTTATTATCTGCCGTGAAGCCGGAAATAAAATCGGAGTACTTTACCGATTCCAGAAAACGCGTGAGTTTCCGGTTGGTTTGACTTACGAACCGGAAAATATCCAAGAGTTGAATAATGATGACGACAAGAGTAAGGATGGCTGCGAAAAGCATATTCGGCCGCGTTATCATGAATGAGAACAAGGCCATGGAGAGAGCAAGGAAGATTACCCGGAGGATGACACGGGTGCGGAAGTCTCGGAAATTCAAGCGTGACAGATAACGTTTAGTTTGAAGTTTGAGGTTCGAGGTTTGAAGTTACGCATTTAAACAAGTTCGTGCGCAATTCTAAAAAGCCAGGCACAGAATTTTGCGCCGACCGGAACTTCGAACCTCGAACTTTGAACGGGGGCGAGCAGCGGGTCACAGTCCATATTTTTCAAGTCTCCTGTATAGCGATGACCGGGTAAGTCCGAGCTCCGAGGCTGCCTGCGTGATGTTGCCGTTGTATTTTTTCAGGACCTTCCGGATGAGAAGCTTCTCCACCTCTTCAAGATTAAATTGTTCCAGGTTGACCTGTCCATCGTCTTTGGCCCCCGTGGGTGTGAAGTTGAAATCTTCAGGTTGGAGGACGGAGCCATTGCTGAGAATCACGGCCCGTTCAATGGCGTGCTGCAATTCCCGGATATTTCCCGGCCAGGGGTGCTTGTGCATGCGCGTTACCGCTGCTTCACTGATCTTGCTGACGCTTTTTTGATACTTCTCTGCATAATGCTTCAGGAAGTGATTGGCCAGCAGCGGAATATCCTCAAACCGCTCGCGGAGCTGGGGTACTTCTATTTCGATGGTATTGATCCTGTAGAGAAGGTCCTGGCGGAATTTATTCTCCTTCACCATGTCATACAACGGCATGTTCGTAGCGCAGATAAGGCGGATATCGATCACCGTGTCTTTATTGGCGCCTACGCGACTCACTCTCCGGTTTTGAAGTACGGTGAGCAACTTAGCCTGCAAGGGCATGGAAAGATTGCCTATCTCATCGAGAAACAGGGTTCCTTTGTTTGCCAGTTCAAACCTTCCGGGCCGGTCTTCTTTTGCATCGGTGAACGATCCTTTTTTATGGCCGAACAGTTCGCTTTCAAAAAGTGTTTCCGTGATCGACCCCAGATCGACGCTGGCAAAGTTTTCATTTCTTCGGGATGAATTCCTGTGTATGGCCCGGGCGATGAGTTCTTTTCCCGTTCCATTCTCTCCGAGTATGAGCACATTCGCATCCGTCTTCGCCACGCGGTCAATGGTTTCAAATATTTTTTGCATCGAAGGACTGTGGCCGATGATCTCACTGTACCTTTCGTTCTGCAACTGGTTGATCTCCTGATTTTTGATCTTGAGGTTCTCAATCTCATCTCGCGAGGCTCTCAGGCGCATGGCGGAATAGAGGGTTGCCAGCAGTTTTTCATTTTCCCAGGGCTTTAGCACAAAATCCGTGGCGCCTCCTTTGATCGCTCTGACGGCCATTTGAATATCGCCGTAAGCCGTGATGAGCACCACTACAGCCGAGGGGTCCAGGCTGAGGATCTTTTCCAGCCAGTAATACCCTTCGCTTCCGCTGCTGACATCTTTTGTGAAATTCATGTCCAGGAGGATGACGTCGTAATCCTCCTGGGCCATCAGGGCGGGAATGGCTTCAGGGTTTTTTTCGATATCCACCTGGGCAAAGTGACGTTTCAGATGCATTCGGGCCGCTTTCAGAAGATCTTCGTTATCATCTACTATGAGGATCTTGCCATGTTTGTTCTCAGCCATAAGGGGTGTTTGAAGGGTTTAGGTCTTCGATTTTGAACAGTTTGTCCGCTAATGGGCAAACTATATACCGAAAGCAAAAAGTGTGGATTACAGCTTAGAATGGGCTTTTGCGATTTTTTTTATGTTCGCAACCGGACAGGCCCGTTCACAAGTGAACGAGCAGTCGCGTCAATAAGACCACAAAACAGCCTGAAAAAGCGGATCGGCCAATTGGCACGTTTGTTGGCAATGGCCTTAACAAAAATCGTTTTAGTATGGTGCACGCCGAAAGCATGGATAAGAAAATAAAAAAGAAAATCTGGACGGTAAAACGAATTGTTACCTGGCTCGGGATAACCCTTTTTACCGTGTTTGTCGGGTACCAGTTCATTTTTGCCGACCGGCGCTCAAAATTAAAGATCGACCGGGAAAAGATCACCATATCCACTGTTCAGCGCGGTGTCTTTCAGGAATTCATTCCTCAAACAGGCACGGTTGAGCCCAGCCGGACCGTTTACCTTGATGCGATAGAGGGGGGAACCATTAAAAGGGTGGTGGCCGAAAGTGGCGCCATGGTAAAAGAAGGTGATGTTATTCTCGAGCTGAGCAACCTTAACCGGGAATTAGCTGTCTTACAAAACGAAGCGTCCTTAAATGAAAGTATTAACCGCGTGCGCGAGACGCGCCTGGGTATTACGCAGAACGATCTGCAACAAAGGCAGGAGTTGGCTTCCATTGATAACCAATTGCAGATATTAGGGCCCCAATTCGAACGTCAGAAGCAGTTGTTTGAAAAGAAACTTATCGCCAAACAGGATTTTGAAAAAACAGAAGCAGATTATAAATACTTTCTTGAGCGCAGGAAGATCACGTATGAAGTGTATAAAAATGATTCCATCGACCGGCTAAGGCAATTGAATCAAATGAATTTTTCTGAACGCAAGATGATCCAGAGCCTGGAAGGGGTAGGCAAAATTCTTGACAACCTCGTCATCCGCGCTCCGATAGTCGGCCAGCTTTCTCATCCTCCGCTCGATGCTGGTCAGGCAGTCAACGTTGGCCAGCGATTGGGGTGGATTGACGTAGTGGGTAGTTTTAAGGTCAGGGTGCCTATTGATGAATTGTATTTTCCCAGAATTGCACCCGGGCTTCGCGCAGAAACCAGTTATAACAATAAAGACTACATTCTGGAAATTACCTATAAGTACCCCGGAGTTACCAATGGCAGATTTGAGGTGGATATGAATTTTGTGGGGGAAGTTCCCAGGGGAATCATTCGTGGCCAATCGCTCCGCCTTAGAATTCAGTTAGGCCAGTCTTCTGAAGAATTGCTGCTCCCTGTGGGGGGTTTTTATAAAGATACTGGCGGAAACTGGGTATACGTGCTCGAAGACGACCGCGCAGTAAAAAGAGACATCAAACTGGGAAGGAAGAATACCGAAAATTTTGAAGTATTGGAAGGTTTAAACCCCGGCGACCAGGTGATCACTTCATCCTACGAGAATTTCGGTGATAACGAAGTGTTGCTTCTGAACTGAAATGCGCATCAAATTGAGAATTCCGGTAACCTTTTTAGAAAATAAAAGTAACCGTTAGTAAAACTAAAAGATAACGTTGTAAATCCTAACATTAAATAATAACAATCGCCATGATCAAACTAAAAAACCTCGAAAAGATCTACACTACCGAAGAAGTAGAGACCACCGCCTTAAATAGCATCAACCTGGAGATCAAGGGCGGTGAATTCGTCGCCATCATGGGTCCTTCAGGATGCGGTAAATCAACTTTGCTGAACATTGTTGGGTTGCTGGACAATCCTACTTCCGGAGAATACTTTTTCGGCGAACACGAAGTAGCCAGATACTCTGAACGGCAGCGGGCACAACTGCGCAAGGGATCCATCGGATTCGTGTTCCAGAGTTTTAACCTCATCGATGAACTGACGGTATTTGAAAACGTTGAACTTCCGTTACTGTATTTGAAAGTCCCCTCCGGGGAACGCAAGCAAAGGGTGGAAGAAGTGCTTGAGCGGATGAATATCATGCACCGCCGAAACCACTTCCCCCAGCAGTTATCAGGTGGTCAGCAACAGCGCGTTGCCATCGCACGTGCCATTGTTGCCAAGCCAAAGGTGATCCTTGCTGACGAACCTACTGGTAACCTTGACTCTGCTAACGGAGAAGAAGTGATGAAACTCCTTTCCCAGCTGAACGAAGAAGGTACCACCATCATCATGGTAACGCACTCTCCGTACGACGCCAATTACGCGCACCGGATCGTTAACCTGTTCGATGGAAAAGTCGTCACGGAAAATATCAAGGAACATTTCCATATTTAATTAATGACGAATTTCGAAATTTCGAATTTGAAGTCTGGCCGATTATGGCGATCGGAAACGCCAGACTATTCAAGCCTTTCGGGAAACCGGGGGGCTTTTTTTCACGCATATTAATTGGCCTCTGCATGCAACCTTCTCATGAAATACGCGTCATAGTAAAAGATTAACATCCCATGATCAAAAACTATCTGCTCATTACCTGGCGAAGCATGATGAAGAATAAGTTTTTCCTCTTTATCAACATCGTCGGTCTTGCCATTGCCATTGCCTGCAGCATCGTTGCCTATTTTAACTGGGAGTTTGACGCAACGTTCAACAGCCACCACGTCCAGGCCGAACACATCTACCGGGTGAGCAGCATTCGTGAATTTGACGGCAAAACCACTCTCTTCGGGCATGTTCCCGTTCCGTTGGGGAACGCTGTCAGGGAAAATGTACCCGATGCGGAAAAAGTGGTGAGACTGTCATGGTCTTATTCCAATTTCAAAGTGGAAGACAATCTCTTTGCGGCCGAACTTGCCTATGCAGACCCCGACTTCTTCGATGTCTTTACCTTTGAAATGCTGTCCGGAAATCCAGCCGGCCTGAAAGACAAATCCAGGATCTTTGTCAGCGATGAGATGGCGATGAAATTGTTTGCAACTGTGGATGCGGTGGGTAAACCGCTTACACAGGTGGTGGGCGCTGAATTAAAAGAATTTATCGTGGGTGGGGTTTTCAAAAAACAGCCTTCGAATTCAAGTTTTCAGGAATCCTCGTACACGAATTATGAAAACTATTTCGATGAGGCCAAAGATGCTGATGAAAATGACTGGAAGAACAGAAACACACTTTTTGTTGTGATCGCAGATCCCAGCCGTGAGGACGGGGTGGCCGAACAGATCCTCCCCTATAAAGAGAATAACAATAAGGTCAGGGAGGATTTTCAGATCAGCGAATTCAAACTTGATCCTTTTGTGGGAATGGCGCAGCGCGATGAAGGGAATGACACATGGGCCCAAACAAGAAGGGCCAACCCCGCAGCAGCCGTCATCTCGCCGATCATCATGGCGGTGCTCGTGTTGCTCATTGCCTGCTTTAACATGACCAACACCGCCATCGCCATTTCCTCCCGCCGCCTCAAAGAGATCGGGTTGCGGAAAGTGATGGGGAGCATGCGCTCGCAGCTCATTGTTCAGTTTTTGGGAGAAACGGCTTTTGTTTGTGCTATCGCCTTATTTTTGGGGTTGTTCCTGGGTGAAGTACTGCTCGGCGGCTGGAATGCGCTGTGGGAAAACATGAAGCTAACTTCACACTACCAGGATAACCTGGAATTTTTGTTCTTCATGATCGGCATCCTGCTATTCACGGCCCTGATCGCGGGTGGCTACCCGGCCTTTTACATAAGTCATTTCGAACCGGTGAGCATTTTAAAAGGTAAACTCAAATTCGGCGGCACGAATTATTTCACGCGGATCCTGCTCGGACTGCAATATGCCATCTCCCTGGTGGCGGTCATTTTTGCTATTGCGTTTTATGGCAACTCACTCTACCAGCGCGATTTTGATCTCGGCTTTGACCAGAAAGGCGTCATTCTTGCTTATGTTTCAAATCAAAGTGAATTTGAAACCTACCGGAATGCCCTGCTTGAAAACAAGGACATTGCGTCGATCGCGGGATCGAAGCACAGCATCTTCTCCTCGCGGCTAAATGACCCGATCAGGCATGCTTCCAAACAACTGGAAGTTGACATTATGGAGGTGGGCGACGATTACCTGAAAACCATGGGACTCACCCTCGTTGACGGCCGCGACTTCCGCAAGGATTCGGAAACTGACCGAAAGGAATCCGTCATCATCACAAAAAAATTTGCAGAGATCTTTGGTTGGGACAAGCCGCTCGGCAAGGAGATCATCTGGATGGATACCGTAAAGCTGTATGTGGTCGGCGTTGTAAACGATGTTTATACTCAGGGATTGTGGCGAGAAATGGAGCCCATGATGATGCGTTATTCAAACACCGACCAGTCTCCGCATGTTATCGTCAGCGCACCTGCCGCGAAGATCCACGACATCAACAAATTCATGGAACAGAAATGGAAAGAGATCTTTCCCAACCGGCTTTACAACGGATGGTACATGAATGAAGGAATGGCTGAAGCCGTCACTGTGAATAATAACATTGTGAAAATGTTTGCCTTTATGGGCGTGATCGCCCTCATTCTTTCCGTGACGGGATTGTTCACGCTGGTTTCCCTGAACATCATCAAAAAGATGAAAGAGATCGGGGTGCGAAAAGTGCTGGGTGCGTCAATTGCCAATATTACCAGGATCATCAATACCGAATTTATCGTGATCCTATTCTTTTCTTCTCTGCTCGGTTCGTTGATGAGTTATTATGCCGTGGAGGCGTTAATGGGGAGTATCTGGGACTATTATCAGTCGGCTACGACCGCGACTTTTCTACTCTCCATTGTCCTGATGTTTTTCCTGTCGGGGATCACCATTGGCTACAAAGTGTTTTCGGCAGCTTCCATGAACCCGGTAAACACCTTGCGGGATGAATGATAGAACGCGCCACGCCTTACACGATGCCTGTATGATATTTCTTTTTCCAACTGTAACATTGACGCCCGTTTTCGCGTCCTACTGTCTAAAATAAACCCTGCTATGCTCCAAAATTATTTCAAGCTTGCATTTCGCAACATCAGAAAATACAAATTCTTTTCAGCGGTCAATATTCTGGGAATGAGTATCGGTATTGCCGCCTGTCTGCTCATTCTCCTGTATGTCGTAGATGAGCTGAGTTTTGACCGTTTCCATGCGAACGCTGACAGGATCTATCAGGTTGGCCTTCATGCCAAGATCGGTGAGCAGGATATATCAGTAGCCAATACCTGTCCGCCCATGGCAGAGACACTCGTTAAGGAAGTGCCGGGTGTTGTACAGGCCACACGCATTGCCGGTTTCTGGGGAGCACCAACCCTGAAATTTGAAGACAAGGCTTTTACGGAGGATAAGATCTTTCACGCTGACTCAAATTTTTTCAGTTTCTTCAGCTTTGTGATGCTGGAAGGAGACCCGCTTACGGCGCTGCAGGAGCCGAATACGGTGGTGCTCACCAAGAACGTTGCCACGAAATATTTTGGGAATGAAAGTGCGCTTGGAAAACTGATGACCATCGGGGGCAACCAAACCTATAAAGTGACAGGTGTGACTCCAGACTGCCCCAGGAACTCGCACTTCATTTTTAATGTCCTCCTTTCCGCCGCATCGGCGGAGCAAATGCAAAGAAACATATGGTTAAATAATTTTCTGTACACATATTTTATTCTGGATGATCATACTACCCTGAGCTCAGTGGAGGAAAAATTCCCGGACCTGGTGGTGAAGTACGTAGGGCCGGAGGTTGAACGATTCATGGGTGTTTCCATGAAACAAATGGAAGAAACGGGCGGTGCATACGGATATTTTACAACTCCACTAGCCGATATTCACCTTCGGGCGAAAACGAGGGATGGGCTGGAGCCTGCGGGAAATATCATGTATGTGTATTTCTTTGGCGGTATCGGCATTTTCATTATTCTCATCGCCTGTATCAATTTCATGAATTTGTCCACAGCGCGCTCCGCCGGACGTGCAAAAGAAGTAGGTCTGCGCAAAACGCTGGGATCATTGCGCAGCCAGATGGTCCGGCAATTCCTGGCGGAATCCACGGTGTACAGCTTTATCGCCGTGGTCCTGGCCCTCGTATTGTGTTATTTCTTGTTACCTCAATTCAATCTTCTTGCAGGGAAGCAGTTGGGGATGGATGTTTTTGCAAGACCCGTTTTTATTGTGTCCATAATGGCGCTTATCATTTTTGTAGGCGTTGTGGCAGGAAGTTACCCGGCATTCTACCTGACATCATTCAGCGCGGTGGAAGTCTTAAAAGGAAAGGTTCGCTCGGGTATGAAAAGCAAAGGGGTGCGCAGTTCCCTTGTTGTTTTTCAGTTCTTCCTCTCTATTTTTCTCATCATCTTCACGGGCGTTGTGTATCAGCAGATCAATTACATGCAGCATCGCAATCTTGGCATTGATAAACACAATGTGCTGATCCTTCCCAATGCCGGACGACTTGACAAGAACAGGAATGCCTTCAAAAATGAATTGTTGCAACAGACGGGCATCGTGAAGGCAAGTTATACGAATAACAGTTTCCCCGGTGTTAACAACACAACAGTATTTAAGTCCGCCGGATCGGAACAGGATCATATCATGGGCGTCTATTACGCAGACTACGATCATCAGGAAGTGATCAGGTTTGAATTGGCAGCCGGCCGTTATTTCTCCAGGGATTTTCCCTCCGATTCTTCCGCGATATTACTCAATGAAGCTGCGGTGAGGGAATTCGGATTTGTCAATCCTTTGCAGGAAGAGCTGATCTTCAATGATGATGGTAAGAATGAAAAATTGAAAATTATCGGCGTGTTCAGGGATTTCAACTTTGAATCCATGAAGTCAAAGATACGTCCGCTTGCCATTCGGCTTACCAATGAATCCTATCAGCTCATGGTGCGATATGACGGCAGTCCGGCGGAAGTGGTTCCCGCGATTGAAAATCTATGGAAAGAACATGTGCCTGGCGAACCTTTTGATTACAATTTTCTCGATCAGAATTTCGACAACCTCTTTCGGTCCGAGCAACGGATGGGGCAGCTATTCACTGTTTTTTCAGGACTGGCGATCTTTATTGCCTGTCTTGGTTTGTTTGCATTAGCGGCGTTCATGGCGGAGCAGCGGACCAAGGAGATCGGCATCCGCAAGGCGATGGGCGCGACCACGACAGGATTAACCTTGATGTTATCTCGTGAATTCACGAGGCTCGTCATCATCGCTTTTGTTCCGGCCGCGGTGGCTGCATGGTTTGTCGTCGACGGCTGGCTTAACGGATTTGCTTACAGGGTTGAGGTGAGCCCGCTGATATTCGCAGGAAGTGGTGCCATCGCCACGGCAATTGCCTGGTTTACTGTTAGCTTCCAGTCCATCAAAGCTGCCTCCTCGAACCCGGTGAATTCGTTGAGATACGAGTGAGTTGCGAAGCAGTGCACAATCATGAAGGGATTGAATATGATTAGCCCCGCATCACAATGCGGGGTAAGTGCCGTCATACTACATTGGAATCATTTCGCTTGCCGTACATTGTTAAATTTCTACGCCGGGATTGAGTTGATCTCCGGATGGCTTATCATCAACTTAAACCACCTGGTGTATGCGGAAGGATTTTTGGCTATATCGGCTTTCAACCATTCAAGGTCGACATACTTCCAATCCTCCACTTCCTTTTTATTGATGTCGGGTACCCCATTAAAGTTGCCGACAAAAACATGATCGAGTTCATGCTCGGTAAGACCATGGTCAAGTTCCGCTTTGTAAATAAACTTATAGGAAAAGGTCGGTTGGAGATCGATGCCCATTTCTTCCTTTAATCTTCTTCGCGCGGCATCCTCTATCTTTTCGCCGGGCAACGGATGGCTGCAACAGGTGTTGGTCCAAAGCCCGCTGCTGTGATATTTGTTTTTTGAGCGCTTTTGCAGGAGTAATTTACCTTCGTTATTGAACAACACAATAGAAAAGGCGCGATGCAACAAGCCTTTGCTGTGAGCCTCCAGCTTTTCCATGGTCCCCACAGCCCTGTCATTCGTATCGACCAGTATCACGTTCTCCATTAAGTCATATTCAGCTGATGTTTAACAAAGGACCAGGCCCAATAAAGTTGCCTCGCGTCGGTTTACGGATCTTTATTCTGCTTTGCAACACTCTTTCCGGGGGAATGATCTTTATTTTTTGGACAGCGCAAGATAATACATATAAGGGACGTATACGCCAGACCTTGCCGCGTGCGACAATTTACGTATAGCGCTGATTAATTTGAAGCAAAATACCCAAACTTCTTCCGGAATGACAAAAAAGGCATTTAATTCGAGGGCATTCTTTAAATCCAGGTACACTGTATGTCCGACGACCCATTGAAAGCGGGAAAAGACTGGTTCAGAGAAATGGGATGGGAGCCGTTTCCCTTTCAGCTGGAAGCATGGGAGGCTTACCTTGATGGGAGCAGTGCCTTGGTGAACGCGCCTACTGGCAGCGGGAAAACCTATTCACTGATGATGCCGCTCGTGCTCGAATTTCTCAGACTTCACCCGACCGCTCAGTCAAAGAAAAACGCGGGCTTGCAGGCAATATGGATCACACCCATTCGCGCGCTGTCAAAGGAGATTGAACTATCGGCGCGCAGGTTAATCGAAGGTCTGGATATCGGTATGACGGTGGGCGTCCGGTCTGGCGACACTTCCTTAAAGGAAAGAACGCGGCAGAAAACGAAACCACCGCATTTACTCATCACCACCCCGGAGAGTCTTCATCTTTTGCTGGCGCAGAAATCATATAGCGACTTCTTTAAAGATCTGAAAGTACTCATCGCGGACGAATGGCATGAGCTCATGGGTTCGAAGCGAGGTGTGCAGGTTGAGCTCGCGCTATCCCGGTTAAAGTCTGTGGCACCTTCATTGAAAGTGTGGGGTATCTCGGCGACGATCGGGAACATGGATCAGTCGCTGGAGGCTTTGCTGGGTAACTATTATGCGAGGGGAAATTTTAAAGTAATCCGCGCGGACATCGAAAAAGAAGTGGAGATCATTTCCGTCCTTCCGGATTCGCTTGAACGCATGCCGTGGGCCGGACACCTGGGGATTCAGTTGCTGGACAAAGTGGTGGACATCGTAAAAAAAAGCAACAGCACCCTGATCTTTACCAACACCCGGTCTTTCGCGGAGATCTGGTATCAGCGCATGCTTGCTATTGCCCCGGAATTTTCAGGGTTGATGGCCATGCACCACGGCTCCATCAGCCAGGAGCTGCGCAACTGGGTAGAGGATCAGCTTCACGAGGGAAAGCTCAAGGCGGTAGTTTGCACTTCCAGTCTCGACCTTGGCGTCGACTTCAGGCCGGTGGAGACAGTGATTCAGGTCGGCGGGCCGAAGGGCGTCGCGCGTTTTCTTCAGCGCGCGGGAAGAAGCGGTCATCAGCCCGGTGCGGTAAGCAGGATCTATTTTGTCCCGACGCATTCGCTGGAGCTGATGGAAGCAGCAGGTCTTCGCGAAGCGGTGCGACGCAAAATCGTGGAGGACCGTGTTCCCTACATCCGCTCATTTGATGTTTTGATCCAGTATCTCCTCACCCTTGCGGTCTCAGACGGATTTAAGCCCGATGAGATCTTTGAAGAAATACGGGGTACATTCAGTTTTTCCAGCGTCTCGGAGGGCGAATGGATATGGCTCCTGAATTTCATTACAACGGGTGGCGATTCTCTGCAGGCTTATAATGAATATCGCAAGGTGGTGATCCGCGAGGGTTTGTATAAGATGGAGAGCCGTACCATGGCGATGAAGCACAGGCTCTCCGTTGGTACCATCGTGGGGGATACTTCTCTGCACGTGAAATTCGTCACCGGAAAATACCTGGGTACCATCGAAGAAAGTTTTATTTCCCGATTGAACCCAGGCGATGTTTTCTGGTTTGCCGGTAAAAGCCTGGAGCTGGTACGCGTCAAGGAGATGGAGGCGCATGTGCGTAAGTCGAATAAATCCAAAGGAATTGTCCCCTCATGGATGGGAGGGAGGATGCCACTCTCCTCGCAGATGAGTGAGATGATCCGTTTCAAGATTGATGAGGTGGTGCGGGGAGTGGAGTATGATGAAGAAATGAAATTCCTGAGACCGCTCTTTGAGCTTCAGAAGCGGCGTTCGCATCTCCCTGCTGCAAATGAGTTTCTCATCGAATATTTTGAGAGCGCGGAAGGATACCATGTGATCCTGTATCCTTTTGAAGGAAGGTTTGTCCACGAGGGCATGGCCGCGCTGATGGCGTACCGCATTGCGCAGATACATCCCATCACGTTTTCCATTGCCATGAACGACTATGGGTTTGAACTGTTATCCGACCAGCCTATTCCCATCGAAGAAGCCGTGGAGACCAATATGCTTGGCGTTGATAATCTTATGACGGATATTCAGGCGAGTATCAACTCCACGGAGATGGCGCGGAGAAAATTCCGTGACATCGCGGCGATCAGCGGACTTGTCTTCAAAGGTTATCCCGGCAAGCCGGTGAAAGACAGGCATCTTCAATCGTCGTCGCAGTTGTTCTTCAATGTGTTTCATGATTATGAAGCGCATAATCTTTTATTGCGCCAGGCGTACGAGGAGGTAATGGATTTTCAGCTCGAGGAAGCGCGCCTGCGCAGGGCGCTGGAAAGGATCATGAAACAAAAAATTCTTATCACCCATCCTGAACAGCCCACGCCGTTTGCGTTTCCTATCATCGTCGACCGACTCCGCGAAAAGCTGACCAGTGAAAAATTGGAAGACAGGATTAAGAAGATGGCTTTGCAGTACAGTTGACAAATTAACAGTCACTGTTGTCCGGGGAAAACTACGCAATGTGTGTGCAGCCCTGAAGGGGCGCGA
>JBBEBN010000310.1:11707-14907 GCA_040882305.1 Cyclobacteriaceae bacterium | reverse complement strand
CGCTGGAAGAGGATAATGTATATGCGCGGCGAGACAGGTTATCCAAATATGCGATTCAAAAAGGCTTTGAACCGGAATTGGTCTGGAAAGAGATCGTGGGGTTGTAGCGCCGCTGCACTGGTGCAATTCACAGGGCGTGAGTCATGCGAAATAATAATGCTTATGGTGTAGGAATATGTGCTTTTCGCAGCTTGAAGTTCTGACCGAGGTAGACTTTTCTCACCATCGGATCATTGGCGAGCACTTCTGCCGTTCCTGACCTGAACAGTTTTCCGTCCACCATGAGATACGCACGGTCCGTGATGGAGAGTGTCTCCTCAACGTTGTGGTCTGTAATGAGTATCCCGATATTCTTGTTCTTCAACCTTGCAACAATGGATTGGATCTCTTCCACCGCGATAGGATCGACGCCCGCAAATGGCTCATCCAGCAGAACAAACTTCGGATCGACGGCCAACGCCCGGGCTATTTCTGTTCGCCTGCGTTCACCTCCTGATAGGGCCATTCCTAAATTCTTGCGTACTTTTTGCAGGCTGAATTCTTCGATGAGCATATCGGTTTTTTCCCTTCGCTCCTGTTTGGTGTAGTCCCGCATCTCCAGCACAGCCAGTATATTTTCCTCTACCGTCAGCTTTCGGAAAACAGAAGCCTCCTGGGCAAGGTAGCCAATGCCCCGTTTCGCTCTCTGATACATGGGCAGCTCGGTGATCTCCGTCTCTTTCAGAAAGATCTTTCCCTCGTTGGGCTTGATCAGTCCGACGATCATATAGAAGCAGGTCGTCTTGCCAGCGCCGTTCGGTCCGAGCAACCCTACGATCTCCCCCTGTTCAACATGGACGGAAATATCGTTGACAACCGTTCGCGATTTATATTTCTTAAACAAATGCTCTGCCCGCAATGTCATAGACTAGTCGAACTTTATGTCTTTGATACGCAATTGAATCGAGGTATTTCCATTATAGACGTTTTCCTCAATGGTAAAGGCCATGCGAAAATTTTCTCCTCGTGCGATGGGCTCGTAAAATTCGGCCATATCAAAGCCCACCGCCTGAAATATGCTCGTGCCCCCTTCCTGCCCAACAAGAAACTTAATGTGCCGGTCCTTAAAGCTTGACAGTGAATTGAACACATATAAGTTGCCGGCTTCAAATACCGGGCGCGGATTCTCCGGTCCAAAAGGTCCCATTTGTTTTAACACATTTAAGAATTTCGCGTTCACGACATCCAGTGGAATGGTATAATCTATCTGAATCACTGGCGTCAGCATATCGGCCGTAATGGTGGAAGAAACCACTTCTTCAAAGCGCTGCTGAAACGCCTCGAGGTTGCTGGCATCAAGGGTGAGGCCCGCCGCATATTTATGGCCGCCGAATTTTTCCAGTAGATCACTGCAGCTGAGAATGGCATTGTAAAGGTCAAAACCATTGACGCTGCGGGCGGATCCTGTGATTTTATTGTTCGATTCTGTCAAGATCACCGTGGGCTTGTAAAATTTCTCTATACACCGAGCAGCAACTATGCCAATCACTCCTTTATGCCACGTATTTTTGAAAAGAACTGTGGATTTCGAAGGCCGCACCAGATTATTGGATTCAATCATGGCCAGCGCTTCTTCAGTAATAGAGGAATCAAACTCTTTTCGCAGCTCATTTTTCAGGTTTACCTTCTCCGCCAGCGCATTCGCTTCCTCCTCGGTTTGCGCAATAAGCAGGTCAACGGCTGCCCGGGCATGTGCTACCCTGCCCGCGGCATTGATTCGCGGCCCAAGGGTAAATACGACACCTGAGATATCCAGCTCGTTTTTGATGCCGGCGATTTCCTTCAGGGCTTTCAGCCCGGGCATCGGATCCTCATTCAATTTCTTAAGTCCATAGTAGGCAAGAACGCGGTTTTCACCAAGGATGGGAACAATATCCGAAGCAATGCTCACGGCAACCAGGTCAAGGTATTCCAGCAGCTCCTTTTCGTCTCGGTATTTCCGCGCGTAGGCTTGCATCAGTTTGAAGCCCAAACCACAGCCGCTGAGCTCCGAACAGGGATAGTGGCAATCCTCGCGCTTCGGGTCTAATACTGCTACCGCATTAGGAATACTATCTCCCGGAAGGTGATGATCGCAAATAATGAAGTCAACCCCTTTGTGTTCTGCTACCCTTACAAGATCAGATGACTTTATTCCGCAATCCAGCGCGATGATGAGTGAATAGTCGTTGTCGGCCGCATATTCGACTCCTGCGCGGGACACACCATAACCCTCGGCATAGCGGTCCGGAATGTACACATCACAGCACGGATAAAATTTCCGGAGATACCGGTAAACGAGCGATACGGCAGTGGTTCCGTCTACGTCATAATCACCGTATATAAGGATCTTTTCTTCGCGGTCTAACGCTGCTTTCAGGCGGTCTACAGCTATATCCATGTCCTTCATCAGGAAAGGATCGTGAAGGTCGTCAAGCGAAGGACGAAAATACTTTTTTGCGCTGTCAAAGTCTGAAATGCCGCGTTGAAGAAGCACCGCGGTCAGGAAGGGATTTGTATTAATTGCTTTTGATAACTTCTCGATCTGATCCTGAGAAGGAGTCTCTTTAAAAAGCCATCGTTTTTCCATTCGTTTATTGTTCGTCTGTGAGAATGGTTCCGCGGTCGCCAGGTCTGCCATATAGACCATCCAAACCTTTTTCACCGGGTTGCCCGTTTTTCCCTTTTGGCCCTAATCCTGAGTGCCCCCCCGATCCTCCTATTCCGCCATAACCAAAAGAACCGCCCTGATTTTTTATCCTTAAAAGATGACCGATCAACGCTTTGGTGATGTTAGCATCTCTTCCTCCAATGGTGAGCACACCGCCACGGCCGCCATCACCTCCTGCTCCACCATTGCCGCCGCGGCCACCGTCACCTCCATTACAATGATGGGTTCCCGGGCTTCCACTACCTCCTTCACCGCCATTACCACCATCGCCGCCATTGCCACCTGACAGGTCGATAATCAATTTGCCCTTTAAGTGGATCTTATCAATATATAAAAAAAGGTTGATGCCGGCACCACCGCTTAACCCCCTCAATCCATTTCTTCCTGGGACACCATCCCGACAGGGGCCGATTGGCGTAAGTCCCAGCGTACCGTCTGAACCTTTTTTGCCAGGCAAACCTCTTCCATCAATCACGCAATTGTGTCCAAAGATCGCTACGTTCGTGCGAAT
>JBBEBN010000310.1:0-11697 GCA_040882305.1 Cyclobacteriaceae bacterium | reverse complement strand
CGAATAAAATTTTCTGCCTTTAACCCGTTCAATTTAATGCGGGAAGAATCCATCATAATAAGGGAATCAGCAACAAGAATGTCAGTGGAATCGAGAAAATAAGTTTCGTGCGGCTGAATGACCAGTGTACCGACGCGGACTTGTCCCTGCACATGCAGGCAGGAACATAAAAGCAGCATAAGAATTGCTCGGGTCATTCTACAAAAATAATCTGTTGGTGACCATAGACAAATTTTGGCCCAGGGTCCGATGAATTTACTTTTCCGCTCTTTTCGCTCTAAGGATTTACCCGAGTACAAGTGCAGGACGAACAGGTGCCAGGCCGCAACAAAAAAAAAGCAGTATAATCTCTATACTGCTTTTTCAGGAGCTTCTTAAGAAAATTAGTTAGCTGTGCCTGCAGGTTTGTCGTTAACGACACCTTCCAGCACATCTTTAATTTCCACCCGTTGTCCGTCGCGATAAGGAACGATCCATGCGTCCTTCACACCCATCTCGCGCATATACTTCTTAAATTCATCTGCTTCCCAGTAATCGCGAAAGATACCGATAGTGATCTTCTGAGGCTCTCCCTCTTTAACCTCGCCGCCGAGATTGGGATTGTTATCGAAATATTTTTGCAGGTCCTTGTTCTTGAAAGCGCCGATCTGCACTTTGAAGACCACGCCCTGAGAAAAATCCATTTCATTGGTTACGGGCGCAGCCTTGAGCTGGGCAAGTTCTGCTCTTGTACTGGTCAATTGCGCACGCGATTGTGAAAGCTGATCCTCCAATTCCGCAATCCGCGCATCCTTGTTGCTCATGCTGGATTGCAGTTGGGAAACCCTGTCATTCAGAGAAGACAACTGACCTTCTGCAGCTTCCTTATCTTCTGTTAGCTGCTTGAGGTTAGCAGGGTTCCTGGCAAATTCCTTGGCTTTTTTCTTCCACTCCTTTTTTTCTTGTTTGGAAAGCTGTGCAAAACTGTGTGAAGTCGAAAAAATCAAAGCCAGACAAAAAAATAAAATAAGTCTGTTATTCATATGGTTTAAAAATTGAGTTTCTTTTCAAAAACAATGGCCTTTTGTTGGCAGGGTAAAACTCTCAATCCCAAACGCACTGCTGCACAATACCTTAAGCCAAAATAAAAGTACAAATATTTTTCGGAATTTTACTACTGTGTTTATTCCTCCAGGCTTCCAACCATCTTTTCAGGCCTTACCCAGGCGTCAAATTGCTCGGAAGTAAGAAGGCCCAGCCCGATGGCGGTCTCCCTGAGGGTTTTGTTTTCCTTGTGCGCTTTCTTGGCAATCTTCGCTGCATTCTCATAGCCAATATGCGTGTTGAGGGCGGTCACCAGCATCAGGGAATTTTCGAGGTGTTGCTTGATTACAGCCAGGTTTGGTGTGATGCCTTCGGCGCATTTATCACTAAAGGAGACGCAGGCATCGCCGAGCAATCGCGCAGACTGAAGCACGTTGGCGGCGATCACCGGTTTAAAGACATTCAGTTCAAAATGTCCCAACGACCCGCCTATTGTAACCGCCGTGTCATTTCCCATGACCTGGGCGCACACCATCGTGAGTGCCTCGGGCTGTGTAGGATTTACTTTGCCCGGCATGATGGACGAGCCCGGTTCATTGTCGGGAATGATGATCTCTCCTATGCCACAACGAGGACCTGAGCTCAGCATGCGGATGTCATTGCCAATTTTCATGAAGGACACCGCAGCCCGCTTCAAAGCCCCGGAAAGTTCCACCATGGCGTCATGAGCTGCCAGGGCCTCAAATTTATTCGGAGCGGTAACGAAAGGATATCCCGTGAGCTCCGCAATCTTTCCGGCAACCAGCACATCATAACCCTTCGGAGTGTTGAGGCCGGTGCCAACGGCCGTTCCGCCAAGAGCAAGTTCCCGCACGGCTTCCAGCGCAGTCCTGATCGCTCTTATTCCGTTGTCGATTTGTTGTACATACCCTGAAAACTCCTGCCCCAGAGTGAGGGGAGTGGCATCCATAAAATGAGTGCGGCCCGTTTTCACAATGTTTTTAAATTCCTGTGCCTTCCGCGAAAGGGTGTCCCGAAGTTTTTTCATGCCCGCCAGTGTGATTTCCATTGTCTGTTTATACGCAGCAATGTGCATGGCTGTCGGAAACGTATCATTTGATGATTGTGATTTGTTCACATCATCATTGGGATGAAGCACTTTCTTTTCGTCTGAAAGCTTTCCCCCCTGAAGCACGTGCGCACGATAGGCGATCACTTCATTCACATTCATATTGCTTTGCGTACCCGAGCCGGTCTGCCAGATAACAAGGGGAAATTCACCATCTAACTTTCCTGTAAGGATCTCATCACAAACTTTCGCGATCAGATCTTTCTTGTCAGCCTGCAACACCCCCAGTTCATGGTTGGCCAGGGCGGCGGCTTTTTTCAGGTAGGCAAAAGCATAGATAATTTCCTTTGGCATGCTTGCCTCCGGTCCAATCTTGAAATTATTTCTGGATCGCTCGGTCTGGGCACCCCAGTATTTGTCAACGGGGACCTGTACCTCGCCCATTGTATCTTTTTCAATGCGGTAGTTCATAGGGTTGCAATTAAGCAACAAAAATAGAAAAAGAAGAAAAGAAAATGCCCCCAAATGAGGGGGCATTGAATGATTTCATTAGGTGCGCTAATTATCGCCCTCCCTGAAGTACTTATCCTCATCAAATACCTCGCCCTCTTCCTCCTCGAGAGACTTGGGAATTTCGTTGATCTCGAGGATCTTGAATTCCGTGCGGCGGTTTCTCTGGCGGCCATCGGGATTATCCGTTCCATCCGGGTTCGTGTTGCGCGCAATGGGTAGGAGTTCACCGTAGCCTTTGGCGACCATGCGATCAGGAGATATTCCTCGCTGGATCATATAATTCACAGCCGCCTGTGCCCTCCTCTGAGAAAGATTCAAATTGTACTCAACATTGTCGATACTATCTGTGTGTGAACTTAATTCGATGTTGATTTCTGGATTATCGATCAATATCTGTACAAGTTTGTCCAGTTCCCTGGCAGCATCTGGGCGAATGTTAGCACTGTCAAAGCCATAATAAATATTTTCCAGCACGAAGATCCTGTTGAGTTCCATCTTTTCAAGTACGATGGTGGTATCCAGCGTAATGTTGGTAACAAGCTGCATGAGGCTATTGGGATCCACGCCTTTGCCTCTCGTGGAATACGGTTGACGTTTCACAAGGTATCCGTCGGTTTCGCCAAGAAGTTCATAATCTTCATTCTCATATACGCGAAAGAAAAATTTTCCATCTGTGCCCGTTACGTAATCCTGCATGAGCTGACCCTCTGAATCGATCAACGAGACTCTCGTATTCGGCAGCACCCTGAGGCCGGCGCTGTCGGGGGTATATGTAATGCCCTGCAGATAATAATTGACCACCTTGAGATTCGGGTCCTCATTGACGAAGGTATAGATATCGTCGTCGCCTTTTCCACCTTCACGGTTGGAAGTGAAAAATCCGCGGTCTGCCCTGAATAAAAACATCCCGAAGTCATCCCCGGTTGAATTCACAGGTTGCCCCAGGTTCTCGATTACAGTTTTACCGCCAGCGCGTTTTAGAACAAAAATGTCGAGGCCGCCAAATCCCGGGTGTCCGTCAGAGGCAAAGTACAACTTTGCGTCATCAGCGACATAGGGGAAAAGCTCGTTGCCCGGAGTGTTGATCTCGGGTCCGAGGTTTCTGATGCGCGAAAATCTTCCCCTTGAGTCCATTTGCGCCGAGTAAAGGTCAGTTCCTCCATAACCTACCATTTGGCGTCCGCGTCCTTTGCGGTTTGAAGCAAAATAAAGCGTGCGCCCATCCTGGCTGAAGGCCGGAGAAGAATCCCAGGCTGCCGGATCGTTGATATTAAGGGGCACGGGATCCGACCACGTGCCGTTCCTAAGCCGGGAAAGGTATAAGTCTACATCGCTTGACCCTTTGCGTTTGCCCGAGTTTCCCTTGGCAAACACCATGGTCTTTCCGTCCGGAGTGAAAGTGACACAGCCGTCATTAATGTTTTCGTGATTAATTCCCTCGGGAAGGGGAGCGAGGGTTGCAAGGTCTACGATCGCACCCCTCGATGTTACTTTGTATATATCGGTGAAAGGAGTGCCTGTGGCCTCATAGACTTTTCCATTGCCACGGGAGGAAGTAAAATACAATTCATCATTGATGTGGACAGGGGAATATTCACTGGCGGGAGAGTTTATCAGTTCAAGATTTTTTACGCGATAGTAACTGGTTCTTTCATTTAACTGCTTCAGGTAGTCCAGGCCTGCAATTTCATCCTGCACGCGTTCTTTAAACTTTTCTGATGCCGTCTGCGCTGCAACCTCTTCCCAAACATCGCGGGCCTGGTCGTATTTGCCGTTCACTTCAAGAGACTGGCCGTAGTAAAATTTAATTGAATCTTCCGGGATATCCCGTCCGCCAGCCTTCGCGTAAAAGTGCTCAGCTTCCTTCAACCTGTTCGAAAGCCGATACGATTCCGCAATAAAATAATTTGCCCGCCCGTCGTCAGGGTTCTTGGCAAGCTGTTGTTTGAAAATATCAATGGTGGTCTGATATTTCCCCAGGCGAAAAGCCTTGGTTGCTTTTTTTTCGGCGCTGCAGCCAGCCAGCAAACCAAAAATGATTACGATAAGACCTGAATTCCTCATATACTCAATAAAACTACAAAACTCATTTCACCTTCGCCAATGGATTTGGAATATACCGTTTTAGCCAGATCCCGCCTGCAGGAACAAGCCAATTTTTTTCAAACTCGGCTTTGGTGTCAACCAGATTATTAAACGTCAAAGTATCTTCATTTAAGATACCAGCCTGAAAATTTTGTTTGAGCTCCTGCACAGAAACGAGGAGGATCCCATTTTGGGCCTTAAAGGCTACCTGGTTTCTGTCAAAAAGTTGTACGCGCAGCGCTTGTTCGATGTCCTTTAATACCCTTACGGAACTGTCGATAGAACATCCGCTGGCATTTTGCCGGCTTTGATCGGCGGCAAGAACAATAAACTGATCAAATTTTATGGTAAAAGATGTCTCCATCGGTGATCCGTGCACAGCCCACTCGTCAGAAAACCGGCGAAGTTTTGTCTCCACCAGACTGAGTTCTTCAGCGGTAAAGGGGCGGTTCGACTGGAATATCCAGATACGGGCAGCGGCTGGAAGGGCGGTAAATGGAACAAACATGTTTAAACAAATTTTGGATATACAAAGCTATCAAGTTAAACCTTGTGCTTCGGCAATTAGTTCTGCGAGGTCTTTCACTTTCACGGTGGACTCCATCTCCTTGTTTTTCAGGCCGTCGCTCATCATTGTCATGCAAAAAGGACATGCCACCGCAATGGTTCCGGCCCCCGTCGCAAGCGCCTCTTCGGTCCTTTCAATGTTGATGTCTTTTCTCCCTGGCTCGGGTTCCTTAAACATCTGGCCTCCACCTGCTCCACAGCAGAGGCCGCGGGAACGACACCTTTTCATTTCTACCAGGTCGGCATCCAGACTCTCCAATACTGAACGAGGTGCCTCATAAATATTGTTTGCCCGTCCAAGAAAACAGGAATCATGGTAAGTGATCTTTCTTCCCTTAAATGAACCACCTTCTTTTAAGCGGATCACTCCGCTGTCGATCAGCCGTTGAAGGAATACAGCGTGGTGGATCACTTCGTAATGCCCACCCAGCTCGGAGTATTCATTCCTGAGGGTGTTAAAACAATGCGGACAGGCAGTGACAATTTTTTTGATCCCGTATCCATTGAGCACCTGAATATTGCTCATGGCCTGCATCTGGAACAAAAATTCATTCCCGGCGCGTCTGGCAGGATCACCCGTACACGACTCCTCCGTACCGAGAACTGCAAATCTTATTCCGGCGGCGTTGAGGATTCGGACAAAGGCTTTGGTTACCCTTTTATATCGATCGTCGAATGAGCCGGCGCAACCCACCCAAAATAAAATTTCCGGTGACTCACCCTTCGCGGCCAGCCCTGCCATGGTTGGGACATTCATATTCAAGGTGTTTCTGTTTTTATGGTTCTAACTTTCTTCCTTTGCCCAATTGAAACGGTCTCCGGGAGAAAATTTCCAGGGGGCAAAATTGGTTTCTATATTTTGGTACATACTGTTCCAGGATGGAGGCGCGCCAGACTCTTCCATCGAAACAAACCTCCTTAATTCGATTATTATCTCTAGTGGATTAATGAGTACGGGGCATGCTTCCACGCAGGCATGGCAACTCGTACACGCGTTGATCTCTTCCTTTGAAATGTAATCATTCAACAAGGTCTTTCCATCATTTACGCCCGGCCCCCCTTTGCGCAAGCTGTTTCCTACTTCCTCCATGCGGTCTCGCGTATCCATCATGATCTTTCTGGGTGAAAGTTTCTTTCCCGTCTGGTTGGCCGGACACTCCGCCGTGCATCGTCCGCATTCCGTGCAGGCATAAGCACCCATCAACATATTCCAGGCAAGGTCATTGACGTCCTTGGCGCCGAATCTTCCAGTCTCCGCAGGATTCGAGGGTTCCTGCTGCAATCCAAGCATGGTCTTCACTTCTCCTGTCACCACCGGCATGGTGTTCATCTTGCCTTTGGGCTCCAGCTTAGCATACCAGGTGTTGGGAAAAGCCAGGAATATGTGAAGGTGTTTCGAATACGTGATGTAGACAGCAAAAGCGAGGATCCCGATGATGTGGAACCACCAGGCAAGTCCCTCTATAAGAACCAGCGCCGATGCAGACAACTGATCGAAAAACGGAAGCAGCATGGAACTGAAGAACAACTGTCCGGTGGAAGGATAACCTGGATGCATACGCTGAAGCGCCTGATCGCTGGCATTCATGGTAAGAATAGCCACCATGAGGAGAATTTCTGTCATCAGGATCAGGTTTGCATCCAGCCGTGGCCAGGATGTCATTTCATACATCCAGAACCGGCGTACCCGGAGCACATTCCGGCGGAGGAGGAAAAAGATGCAGGAAACAAGCACCGCGACAGCCAGGAATTCAAAAACATTCATTAAAACGGTATAAAATGTACCCAGGTAAGGAGAAAAGATCCGGTGGGTGCCGGCAATGCCATCGATCATGAACTCAAGGACCTCAATGTTGATAACCAGAAATCCTATGTAGACAAACAGGTGGAGAATTGCCGGCGCGGGCCGTTTAAACATTTTCTTTTGGCTGAACGCAACCAACAATAAGTTGCGCAGCCTTTTTTGGGGGTGGTCTTTGATATCAACTTTTTTCCCCAGTTGAATATTTTTTCGGATGAAAGAGATTCGTTTAGCAAGAACATAAACGGCTGCGAGGAGTACAATTATAAAAGCGATCTGTTCAGTCATCTTACTTTTTCAGGTTTTCAAATTCATTTCAAGGCGGAACCATTGAGGAAAATCGCTACCCCATAAATCCCGGTTTATTTTGCACGAAATGTAAATTTATCTACTTTTGTGCCCCTGCCAAGAGGCAGGGGAGAATTTTGCGGTGATGTAGCTCAGTTGGTAGAGCAAAGGACTGAAAATCCTTGTGTCGGGGGTTCAATTCCCTCCATCACCACCAGGCCCGTCCACGGGGAAGGCTTTTTATTGCGGGTTGCGCTTCAGAAGTCGAATCAAAATTCCGCAAACGTCTTTGCGGGTAACTTTTCGTCTACACGCACATCTTTAGGACCTCTTCCGTCAGAGCGATCGGCAGACAATAAGATATTCCCGTATTTTTTATAGTTGTCCCAGGGGCGTGCCCAGGTAGCGGTATCCTGGCTGGCCTCCCTGTAAAAAGCCCATTGTGTTACGAGATTGTTCTTAAGGTCTACATAAACGCGATATTTGTTCTGGGGTGTATCGCCCACATTCTCAAAAGTTAATTCCAGCACATTGCAATTAACTCCCCTGGAAATGGTGTCTTCGCCCAGGTACTTCAGGGTTACGCCCGTGTCCTTGAGTTTGAAAGGCATAAACAGCCAGTAAGAATCATTGATCCAGGTGCTCCTTCCCCTGGTGAGCATTTTTTGCAGAGAATCCGGTTCGGTCAGTTCCTGGCCTTTGATCAGGACACGGCCCCTCAGGTCGTGTATATTTACAAGATAGATCGTACTGTCAGGGGCTGATTCAATGCGCACATGACCTTCTTTCTTATCCCAAACGAGCTTTCGGTTTCCGAAATTCCACGAAATAAAACGCGTGTCGTTCCAGTTCCCGCGTCCACCCATGGCGTCCATAATGCTGTCGGCAAGTTCTACAGCTGCAGGGTCAGAGTGGGCAATGTCAAAACCGGGAGCCGGCGGGTTGCCTCCGGCCATGTCCCCGGCCGTCTCCTGCCGACAGCTTACGAGCAGGCAAACAACGGCGACAAAACAAATTGATACACGAGCGTTCATTTAATTTAGGATTGAAGTTAAATCAATTCACCTCAAGATAAAATGCTTTTGTTACAGCGGTTCCTTCACCTTGCGCTTCCGGCTCGGTCCGTTCTCAGCAAGCTTTGGGGTTTCACCGGGAGAGATAAAATGATAAAACTTGCTTGAAGAATCCAGTGAGCGAAGCATCAGGTTTCGCAGGAAACCTTCTACAGGTAAGATCAATATAGCAACAACAAACTGAATAAGAAACTCCACAACGGGGGTATCGTCGTTAACAATACTGGATCCGATCACGGTCTGAATGAATTCGATAAGGAGAATTATGGTGATGAGTGAAAGGAACCTGCTGATGATGCGGTAACGCGTGCTTAACCGGAAGGAAAGGACCACCAAAGATGCAAAAAGAATAAATTCCAGAGCGTAAAACCACGGTCGTTTCCAAACCGGGGGAACAACATCAAAAGGGAGCAGTCTAAGGTCGCTGATCTTTCCGAAAATATTCCGCGCCTGTACCCTGAGGTTGTACTGGCCCGGCGGCAGGTATGGAAAATTGATCTTGTTGTTTGCGCTGGACCAGTCCGACCATTCCTGCATTCCATCAAGCATGTATCTGAATTCAATACTCTTCGGATTAATAAAATCCGGTTGAACCACCTCAAACGTGAGCGCACTGTTCTGATCTATTTCAATATGACTCAAATCGGCGATCTTAACCGAGTTATTCTGGATCGACTTGAGAAAGATCGGAAACTTGTTTGGGATCAGGGTGATTTTCTCTCCTTCGAACTTCAACAATTCATTGCTCCCTCTGATCATCCAGAGATTTTGCGGGTTTTGGTCTGTGGCAATGAAGCGAAGGTTTTGAAAGAGGTTCAACAACTGAAGATTACTCCGCTCTTCCGTCGCTCCTAATATGTTCCACCGGTGCTGGTCCCTGTAAAGAATGTGGCCATCAAAGGCGAAGTACTGTGAGGGCTTGGGAAGGCTGTCAACGCTGGTCAACGTGTTTTTGTCACGACCGAAATGGAAAAATCCATCGGCGTTCACGAAAAAGATCTGGCTGTCAAAATAGACCCCAACGGTTTTTTCAAAATTTGGATTGGTTAGTTCAATGGTCTGCAGCCGCTGAATGCCTGTTTCGTTCAGCAGCAACCTGTATATCCTGTCCAATCCGCAGAGCCACCATTCATTTTCGTCGCCTTCAAAAATATAATCAATCTGGTCTCCCAGGCTGTTAATTAAATTCAGTTGTTGCCATCCTTCTTCTTTGGATTCCAGTGACCACACCTCACCCATATAGGTTGACGCAATGATGTTGTTCTTTTTGGGTGAAGCATAGATATATCGTGTAGGCGAGTGAAGGATAGATTCTGCCGCCAGATTTCTGATCTCAAAAACACCTTCCAACCCAGCGGCTATCAGTTTTCCGTCGGTTTCCACGAGATGGGTTATTTTCGCCGCAATGCCTTCAACTTTTTTGAACACGTGTTGTGAAGAGCGCAATACCTTGTCAATTCTCTTTTCCCGGTGCACGTTGGGGTCTTCCGCAGCCTGTTCCTCCGAGATTCCCGCAGGCAGTTCTCCCGTTGATTCAATCGTCTCACTCTTCTCCTTGGCGCGGTTGCGACGCAGAAAATTCAAAAAACCTTTCTTTTTTGAAGGGGTCTCTTCCTGAACGCCGGGCTGTTTCGTGTCGGCAGGAGGCTGTCTTTGTCCGGTTACATTCGCAGCTGACCTGGGTTTTATTTCAACATCGAGATAGGTTACGATCTCATCGTACACCTCGTCCTTGTCGAGTTTGAACAATCCCAGTGAGGTACCCACATAGACGGTATTGCGATACGAATAGGCGCACAACATATTTCCCTCCAGTCCATCGTAATAACTGTAGGAGCGGAAGGGTAAGCCGGGTGAAATTTGCGTAAAACCGTACTCGTGCGCGACCCAGATATTCTGAAAGGCGTCCGCAATCAGAGAAAACACTTCGTTGTCAGGAAGGCCCGTGGAATAATCTATGATCTGATCTCTTGCTCCAGTCTCGGGGTTCACCAGCATGACACCTCCCCGCAATGTTGCCAGCGCCAGCAAATCCCTGGCCACCCATGTTCCGCTGACCACCACGTTCGCGTCTGCATAAGGTTGGTCGTGAATGGAAACTGGCTTCATGACCAGGTCGTTTTCACACCTGTAAACCCGGTTATCGCTCGTCCCGACGATATAGGTATCGTCTATCCGCGAATGAAATATCACATCGCCGGAAAAATTAAGGTTAACGTACACCAGCTTGTTGTTTTCGACCTTGAAGCTCGTATTCCTTTCAGTTTGGACATACACTTCTCCAAAGAGTTCAAACATTCCGGTAAAAATACCCTGACCGTTTCCCGTTATAATTGCCTCTGCTTTGCGACTGTCCTCCGTATAATGGAAAATTTTATTTTCAGTCAGAAAATAAACCTGCGGTCCTACGGCCAGCGTTTGGAAAACATCCGTTACGGAAGAATCGGATAAGTATTGGATCTCTTTATATCCTTTTTTGTCATAGCCGATTTTTCCAAAACCTTTTGCTCCTGCCCAGTATATTTCACCTGACTGGCTTCTGCTCAGTGCGTAAATTGCCCCTGCACCGGGTATCAGATCCCATTCGCGTCCATCAAATTCAAGCACGCCTGCCTTCATGGCATAATACATGATGCCATGATTATCCTGAGACATGTCAAAACAAACGTTGTCAAAACTTTCTTCCGCAGGAGAATGATGGGTCAGGAAATAACTGCCATTTTGCGCGCGCAGGGAAATGGCGCAAAAACACATAAGCCAACAGGTAATCAGGTATCTCATGATCGGTTAAGCGCTAATTTACTCTGCTTTATTCAGCAAAAAAATTCAGGGCAGTTACTGAACAAAGGATGTAATATTTTCAGCTAATGCGGCTCCAATTGACGACACTTTGCCTCATGGAGGCAATCTGAATGTTTATTACCCTATTTTGAGGATCTTGCAATTCAGGGTCTTTTTCCAGAATCGATATTGCGCGTTCCCGTGCACGTTCAAGTATTTGTCCGTCGCGGCTCAGGTCCGCAATCAAAAGATCGAGTACTCCGCTCTGCTGGGTACCCATCAGGTCACCCGGGCCTCTCAATTTAAGATCCGTTTCCGCTATTTCAAAACCATTATTGGTGCGCACCATGGTTTCAATACGCGTTTTTGACTCTTTCCCCAACCGGTAATCGGTCATAAGGATGCAATACGATTGCTCGGCGCCCCTTCCGACCCGCCCACGCAATTGGTGAAGCTGAGACAATCCGAACCGCTCGGCGTTTTCGATCACCATCACG
>JBBEBN010000309.1:0-14984 GCA_040882305.1 Cyclobacteriaceae bacterium | reverse complement strand
CTGACAGTTACGTCTCGCGTTTTTTTCAAAGCCGTTAACGATTGCTCCACCACGCGCATGGCTCGCTCCCGCAAAACCGGATGGCCGGCATCCATGACCATTAACATCTTCTTTGCCTCCTGAACATACACCCTCGCAAAATCCGTATCCTGCCGTACAATATCTGTTACGTTATCTATGAGGTCAGCGTATTTAATCGTCTGTGCACCGGACCCTGCCTGCGAAAGCCTCGTCGCTTCTCGTTCTTTCCTCCTCCTCCGGTTCAAACCGGGATAATCCGCCTTAATGAAAATATCCGTAAGTTCTATTACCAGCTTTGTGACGTTTTGCGCGTCGTCACTGTCCAGGATCTCAAGCAGAGATTGCGCCATATTCTCAGCGGTAACAGGTGTATCCTCCAAAACGTCGTGAAGCAGCGCGGCGGAAAGTACACGGATATCACTGTTAAATTCACGCACCATCTCCATGACCCGCAGCGGGTGTACAATATAACGCTCACCGGTATATTTCCGGACCTGTTCACCATGATACCTGTCGGCCAGTGCGGTTACGTATCGTATAATTTCAATATCAGACTTATTCATATTTTCAGTAATGAGCAAAATTCATGCACAGGGGCGATCCACATATGAGCACGAGAAACGGATTATGTGGGGACAAAACTCCCGGCATCGCTAAAGCTAACCAAACCGGCAGTATTCTAACAGCTGGTTGGTTTATTTTATCAAAATGAAGGGGAGTAGCTGGTGCGGACATTCAACAGAACAATCTCTTCCTAAAACTAATTCATGTCAATATTAAACATCTGAAAAAACCTGCTTTGTTCATCCCGTACAAAGCGGTGATAAACCAAGTATTTCCGCTGTGGTTTATCGCTATCACGAAGAACCTGGGAGACGCAACCGCAGTTGGGAAATCAAAATGCCGGACAAGAAGATAGTCAGTGTACCAACAACAATGACCATGTTTATATGTAGCATGTTTCTGAAAACCGAGAGTTCTTCCGGAATAAGGTACGAGAAGGTCATCCAGAGGATCGCTAAGATTCCCAGGATGGTTGCCGCCTTTGCTGCTGCGTTGCCCGTACTTTTGCTAATAATGCCCAGGAGGAATAGCCCCAGCATTCCACCCGCAAAGATGCCCGCGAGCTGCCACCAGATATCCAGGATACTCTTTACCCCGATCATCAATATGCCTGCAGCGATGGAAAAAAGACCGATGGCGCCTGTAGCGGCATACAGCACGATCAGTTGTTGTTTAGGTGTAACGTCAGGGTTGATGTAGCGCTGGTAAATATCTTTCAGAAAAACAGTCGCACTGGCGTTCATGCCACTGCTGATGGTGCTCATGGCAGCCGAAAGAATGGCGGCGATGATCAGGCCCAACAATCCCGATGGTACATTCGTCACCATAAAATAAGGCAGGACCTTATCGCCATAGTCGGCGGGCCTAAGTGAGCTGATGGCCACCCCCTTTTTAAGCGCTACCTGATCTTTAACAGCGATGATCAGGTCGGGATTTTGCGAGAAGTATGCATACAAAGCAGTTCCGATAAAAAAGAAAACGAGGCTGATTGGAACATACCAGAAAACGCACAACCAGATACCTCTGGCGGCCTGTTTTTCCGTAGTGGCGGTATGATAACGCTGTACATAATTCTGGTCAATACCGAAATTGTTGAGGTTAATGAAGAATCCATAGAAAAAAATTACCCAGAAGGTGGATGAACTGAAATCGGTCACATCGTAGCTTCCCAGGCTGAACTTTTGATCGGAGCCGCCAATGGAGATGATATCGGAGAAACCGTTTTCCATTCCGAAAATGATCATTCCCAAAATCACGAGAGCGCCCACCGTTAACAGAATTCCCTGTACCACCTCTGTCCAGATCACTGCCTCGATGCCGCCGAGAATGGTATAGGATATGATACAGATACCGCTCACGATCATGATCGTGCTCATGTCAAAACCTGCCAGCGCCTGCAGCGTAAGTGCTATGCCAAAAAAGATAGAGCCCATCCGCGCGAGTTGCGTCAGTATAAAACAAATCATGGCATAGGTCCTTGCCCACGGCCCAAAGCGGTGTTCCAGATGTGTATAAGCACTGACTTCACCCGTTTTTCTATAAAATGGAACAAAATATCTTGCTGCTATCCACGCCGCGAACGGCATGGACAGACTAAAGACAAAAGCATTCCAGTTTTCACCGAAGGATTTTCCGGGAACACCCAGAAAAGTGTTGCTGCTTAAGAAAGTTGCGTACAGGCTTATTCCCAACACCCACGCTGGAATGTGTCCCGACGCTTTCGTGAACTGGTCTGTGCTTTGCTTCTTTCGGGAGAAGTAAACGCCGATGCCGATCATTCCTGCTAAATAAAGCGCGATAACAATCAGGTCGACAATGGGTAAAGAATTCATGGGAAAAAATGGAGTTTAGAAATTATTAACGTCACGGTTGCGAAGTTCTGAAGACATCACGCAAGGTCTTTACCGTGGCATTGTTTACCAGTGGCTTCGCCCACACCCCTACGCTCAACACATAACCGAGGGTGATAAAAAGCGCCAGCATGGCAAATTTCAAGCCTGCCAATTCGGCCAGACCTCCAATGATCAACGGAACGACTGCGCCACCTGCGATGCCAGTCACTAAGATGCCGGAGAAAGTGCCGTGGTGCCTTGGCACGGAATTCAATCCTAATGAAACGACAATTGACCACATGACAGATATAAAAAAGCCTGTTAACGGAAAGCAAATCAAAGCAACGCCCACCGGCCCGAACAGTGCCAATGCCAGCGCAACCATGGCGCAAATAGCGGCGCCTATGAGCACCGTCCGGCTGTCAAACAATTTCAAAACACCTAACCCCAGAAGGCAGCCGATCGTCATCAATCCCCAGAAATAAGACATGATCCTCGCGCCCGTGGTAGCCGGATCGACACCATGATACATTTGCAGAAACTTGGAGGTCCAGTTTGCTATGCCCTGTTCCGTTCCAACGTAGGCGAATATTCCCAGAAAAAAAAGCCAGGCGTATCTGTTTGCAAGCAAAGAACGGAAACCTGTTCCCGTGTCCATCCGCTCATCTTCTCTCAATTCAACCTTCGGAAACTTTACCAGCATGACAATGACGACCATCAGCAGGGCCGTTAGGGCAAAAACCCAGTACAGTGAAACCCATTTTATATCCGGTGGTACGAGCCTGTTGAAAAGTGAGATCACGCCCCCTGTATTATCTGTGTGAATGTTGTTTACGAGATAACTGTAGAGCAAAGGGCTGAGAAAAGACGCCGAGCCAAAAAAAAGTTGCGCGAGCACGGAGTTGAAAGCAAAATGCGCCTCCCCTCCTGCGTGGCGCAGCAATGGATTGATGACAACCTGCAACATGGCCATGCCAATACCGATTGAGAAGAGGGAGATAAGGGCTACCTCAAAAGTTGGCAGGATCGCGAAGAGCAGCGCAGCAAAAAAAGCGATAAAAAAGCCCGCGAGCGTAACAGTTTTTTCCGAATACTTTTCTATGAGGATGCCAGAGGGAATGGACATGACTCCATAGGCGACAAAAAAAGAAAACGGCAAAAATCCTACAAGGCCGATGCTTAGATCAAAACTGTCAATGATGTCCGGGATGAGGGGTCCCAGGATATTGGTTAAAAACGAAATGACAAAAAAGATCAAAAAGATCAGCAGTACTATTAAAGTGTTTCGTTTCATTTTTTGCCTTTATGGATTGCTTCAGCGCACAAGATGCACCCACCTAGATACGCAATTTTTTCATAAGGTTAAATGAAATTGGCCCTAAATCGCCTGAAGGGGACTTTTGAACCCTTCGGGTTCAAGTGTCGGCGCGCCGGCTACTCATGACGCTTGTGATTCTTGAAATGCTTTGGCGAAGATCCCATGATCTGCTTGAACACTTTTGAAAAATGATACTGGTCAAAAAAACCGAGACTGTACGCGATTGACTTGATCGTCTGATCCTTGTTCTGCAGCATTTGGCAGGCGCGTTGCACTTTCATCGATGTGTAGAGGTTTAATGGCGACTGCATTGTCTTCTTTTTAAACAAGGCACAATAATGCGAGACAGACAGTCCCGCGGCCTCCGCCAGATCCTGCAGTGTCACATTTCCGTGAATATTTTCACGCATATATTCTATACTTTGAATGACCCCGTCTTTTTTCGCGTGTTTCTTCGCCGACAGAATCGTCAGCCGGAAAGAACAAAGAAAACTGTAAAATCGGCTGTTGGCGTAAACGAGGTTCTCAATATTTTCCAGGAGCTCGAGATGGTGAAGGATGTCATTGAACTGGGCAATCCTTCCAACCAGGGGTTTCGCCCTTCGGGGAGCAATATTGCTTTTGCCCATGAGATGAAGAAGTATACTCTGTGCCTGTGTTCCCGAAAAATAAGCCCAGTATATGCTCCATGGATTTTCACGCGACGAACCTAATCTGACAGCAGCATCATGTGAAAGCGCGAAAAAATCATTTTCAGCCACATTAAAGGTTTTTCCTTTCACGGAATACCACCCCTCACCCTTTGCCACATAGATCAGCAGATAATGATTGCCCGCGGTGTGTTTTTTAAATGGCCGGAACGCAGTGTCGCCTTCGAAACCAATTTCAGTAATGAATAAATTTTTACATAAAGGATGTTGGCTCATTCTTTTCTGCACGCTTTGCGGAATAACGCAATAGCGTTGAATGGCCAATTTTTCAGCTCTCTCCATGTGTGATTCTTGTCGGTCCACCCCCGCAAAGTAAAAAAAAGATTGAAAATCACAATCATAATTTTATACATCTTTTCAATAAAGGCTTACATTGATTCACTCTTTGTGTCTCCCCAACTTGCAAGGGCATAAAACTTAAATGAATCTCTGAATTTATATGACCCGATACAACGTACGCATCCTGCCTGCAGTTTTCACGCCCATGTTTGACGATGGGTCTATTCATTACGGCCAGACAAACGCCTTATACCAGCGGTGTATCGAATCGGGCTTCAATGGTATATTTTTAAACGGGACGACAGGTGAGTGTATGTCGCTCGATGCGGGAGAAAGGAAACAACTGCTGGAGGCATGGGCAGATTGCCGGAGAAAAAACAAGAATCCTTCTTTCAAGATCTTTGTTCATGTCGGCAGCAGTAATTTGTATGAGGCTGCAGAATTGGCCGAGCACGCACAGGCGCACGGCGCCAATGGCATCGCCATGGTTCCCACTTTTTATTTCCGCCCGAGAACCCTGGCTGACCTTGTTGATCAATGCAAATATGTGGCAGCGGCAGCACCCGAAGTACCATTCTATTACTACAATATCCCTTCTCTTACAGGGGTTAATTTCCCCTTGACAGCGTTTGTCGAGGCGGCTATTAAAGATATCCCGACTTTTTCAGGCTTAAAAAACAGTTTTAATGACCTGGTGGACTACCAGCAATGCCTTCATATCGCGAAAGACAAGTACCAGATGTATTGGGGCACGGATGAAGTCTTTATGATGGTGTACGCGGCGGGCAATCGCAACTATGTGGGCAGCACCTATAATTTTATGGGCAGCATCTATTCCAAAATGCTTGATGCCTATCACTCTGGCAACCTTGAAAAATTAACGAGTCTGGAAGGGCAAGCCACCGGTATATACAAGATCCTGAACGATTACAATTCCCTGATAGCAGGAAAGGAAATCATGCGCTTTATAGGTATTGACTGCGGCCCGGTGAGAAGACCGCTGAAAAACCTCAAGACATCTGAGACAGCGTCCCTGCTGGACAGGTTACAAAAAACGTCCTTTTTCGATTTTGCACTGAGAGAAAAACCCCTGAAGATTTAATGAAACCCCTCGTCAGCAAAAAATGAGTATGAACTATAAAATAATATAATACATCCGGAAGCGGCATAAAGCATTCACTGGAATTGTCGCGCAGGCGAAGTATGATCAAAGATGAGTGGTGGTAACACAAGACAGGAACGAACAACAAGTAACTTCATTAACCCAAAGGATATGTGCAAAATAATTTTACTGAGTGACTTTGCCGAAGAGTACGGTAAGAACCTGCTTCGGGGAATAGCGCGTTACTCCAGGGATCACGGGCCGTGGACTTTTTGCCGCATGCCCGGGTACTACAGGGAAACGATTGGCATCGATGGCATATTGGCGTGGGCAAAGGAATGGAAAGCGGATGGAATAATCGGGCAGTTCTACAACAATGAGGAGGTCCGGAAATTCAGACAGGCAAAAATTCCCGTGATCGCACAGGATTTTAAGGAAAGGTTCCAGGAGATCCCAAACATTACCGGCGCGTACAGGGAAACAGGGCGAATGGGCGCCGAATATTTCCTGAAGAAGGGGTTCAAGAATTTTGCGTTTTACGGCTTCGGAAATATCGTCTGGTCGCGTGAACGGGCGGAAGGATTTAAAGAAAGGGTGAAAGAGGCCGGCTACGATGTGCACCTCTACGAACGTACAGATTCCCGGGGCATGGACCTCTTGCATTATAAGCCATCAGCCCTTACCAGTTGGTTGAGCTCACTGCCCAAGCCCGTGGCGCTGATGACCTGCGACGATAACATGGGAAATCATATCACCGAAGCCAGCCAACAGATCAAGGTCAGGATCCCCGATGAAATCGCCGTGCTTGGGGTGGATAACGACGAAATGCTCTGCGAACTCTCCGATCCTCCCCTGTCAAGTATCGGTCTCGATACGGAGAAAAGCGGTTATGAGGCTGCCAGACTCATGCACCAGATGATCGATAAGAAATCAGATAAATTCGAGGATGTGGTGGTCCGGCCCACGCAGGTAGTGTCGCGAATATCCACTGACATTTTCGCCAGCGCGGATAAATATATTGTGGATGCCCTTAAATATATCCATGACAACCTCGATAAGAATCTCAAGGTCAACCAGGTCCTGAAAGAAGTTCCCATGTCGCGCCGCTCGCTTGAGAAACGTTTTGTACTCACGACCGGATATCCGGTGTATGAATACATTTACAACAAGCGAATTGAAAAATTCACGCAAAAGCTCCTGGAGACTGACATGACCATTTTCGAAATTGCCCTTGACCTCGGCCTGAGCGACAGTAAAAATATTGCGCGCCAGTTTAAGCAACTCAAGGGGCTGACACCCGTCGCCTACAGGAAAAAATACGTCTTGCAGAAAGCGTAAACGTTGGCAGGACGACCTGCGTTGTCTCAGCCAAGGCAGGCATGCCTTGTCTCTACTGGTTTATTTCAAACCGCAGGTTGGATCCCCTCATACCTTCATGGCTGTTGATGGCAATGATGGCGAGAATGGCCACTATTAGAATAGAGGTAACGGTAACGGTCAACCATGTACGCGGTCTGTTCGCCTCTACCTCAAAACTTTCCTTTGCACTGGATATCAGAAAAAGGATTAACAGCAGATTGATTATATATAAATACTGTTCAGGGGGATGAACAAAAAGACCAGTAACAAGAAAGCTGAGAAAAATGTAAAGCGCAGTATAAAGAATAAAGAATTGCCTTATTCCCGGGCAAGTTTCCACGCTAGCTTTTGGTGAAGAATAATTCCGGGTTAAAGCGAACCCGAATAATAAGAGTATACTGATTATGGCTGCGAGTTTGATGTAAAAGATTGTCGCGGCCGAACCGCCATTGTCTACAACAAACTCAAATCTTTCCGTTACAAAAGACTGCTCCCACACGACAAAGGGAATAAACAGCACAACGAACACGATAGCGAGGAGATCATATCCTCGTGAAGGATTGACTTCCGAGGCTGGCCATGAAGAGGTGAAGGTACCATACGCCATTCCGGCACCGCCAAAGAATCCTATCGAGTATTCCATCACATTCCAGAAATTAAAGTCTATGCGGGCGCTGTTCCCGATCACCTGCAAGAAATTCCCAAAGGCAAATCCGAATCCGGCGCCCAATGCAGACCATACGGCCACTTTCATCACGCTCGCATATTGGTTGCGCGCGATGAACCACGCGAGTGCAATGCTCGCCCCGAGTGCCACCGCCCACAACTCCGAGCGCGGTGGGGTCATCAACCACCCAAGCTGGTTGATAAGCAGGCCGTAGGTGAGCAGTCCAATGGCCACCATCTCGGCTAGCAGGGAATGCCATTTCACTTTCAGAGTTTTCGAATCAACAAGGGCAAGCCCAAAAAATCCTCCTCCCAAAAAACCATAGAGCGCCCCCAGCACAAAAAGCATGAGCAACCCATAGAAGGCATTTAAAAAGTCAGTGGCCCTTCCATATCCGACAATCACGCCGTAGCTCATCATGCCACTTATCCCCCATCCGAATGCTGCGGCCATCAGGATCCTGAAAGTTTTCGGATACCAGTCCCTTCGTTTGGCCACAAGAATGAGCGAGAGGGCGCCGATGGCCCCGGCCCACGCTGCGCCCTGCTCGTGACCAAATTTCCCCCGCACAGCCCAGGCCGTACCCAGAGCAAGGCCCACTGCAACAATCGGTAACAGGATTTGTCTGTTCCTCATTCCGTCTGTTTACTCTTAATCCAGCTGACAGGGAAGGTTGCATATTTGATCGTCTTGCCCGGCTGCACGTCATTGCGATGAAAACTGTAAACGACATGGATCTTCCCGTCTCCATCCACAATCACTGACGGGTAATGACTCGATGTGGGTCTCTCCTTCCGGTTGTCATACTCGAGCTGTCTTTTCCACTTCCAGGATCTTCCCTCGTCATCAGAAACAGCTGCCGTCAGGTCAAATCGCCCGTCCTCCAGGTTGTTAAACACAATCAGCCATTCACCGTTTTCCAGTGTAACAATATCGAAACCTGCGCCGGGATTCGGGAGGATATCATCCTTCGCAATGGTCCACGTTAACCCATTATCATGGGATTCCGTGCGCTGCATTCGCTGCGGCGGAGGTCCGTTATCGCGAAGATAGGCTACGAGCGTTCCGTCTTTTTTCAGTGCAATGGTTGCCTGAATACCCGCGCCTCCCAGTACAGGGTTGCTGAACATCCAGCTCTTTCCGCCATCGTCGGTCAGCGCAAACAGCGCACAGTCCAATCCATCGGAGTACAAGGGCACGATCATACGGTTGCGGGAAAAAAATGCTTTGTTCTTTGTTTGCCACCCGATCCTCTGTGTCAACGGATAGCCCAGCTCGGCTGGGATTTCCTTATCTCCCTGCCTGATCCTTCCGCTGCGGACCATGTTCCTTCCCCTGGAAAGGCTATCGAGCTTCACTTTATACTTTTCCCATTCCTGGCCGACAGACGCCCGGATGCTATCCGGCATTTCCGACATGAGCGTTCCCTTTAAATACGTCTCATATTCCTTCAACTGGCTGGCTACTCCCGTCACGAAACGGTCATCCGGCTGGATCCCTCTTTCCGATTTGTCGCCGGGCTTCACAAACAAAACATCCTGCCATTTCCAGACCGGAGCGCCTGGGTCGTCATAATCTTCACTTATCCGATACATCGGAATAGAAGTCTCCCATTGATTCGCCAACACGGGATACCACATCATCCAGAGCCGCTGTTCCTTGTCCATGAACAACGTAGGGTTGATATCCGGAAAGCCGGGTACATCCGCCATCAGAAATATTTCGGACCACGCCGTATCGCCCTCGTTCAGGCGGGCACCCATGATCCTCACGTCATCCGCCCATCGTTCACCCGACCCCTGGAACCAGGCAGCAAGCATATCACCATTTGGCAATTTGACAAGAGCAGAGCCATGGACATGTTCGCCCTGATAAGGGAAAATGATCTGCGATCGGAACGTCTGATCATCTGAATCTATTGTTGATTCACACGCCCAACAGCAGATGACTGAAATGACCAGTGCGGAATGACGATACATTTTCATGAATACGATTACTTCAAAAACACCTCATCCTCATCCGCTACAAACATCCTGGTACTTTGCGTGTACTCACCCCCATTTGGATCTTTGTATTTCAGGTCGACGTAAAAAGCCCTGTAGCCTTTCTCCGGAAACGGCTGAGTTGTGGTGATAACAGCAGGTTTCTTTTCTTTCAACTCCAGGCTTTTACCGGACCATTTCTCGTCCCTGAAATCCGTGTCTTCCGAATCCGTCGACCACAGTATTGCATCCACAAGGATCTCCGGCGTAGCATTCACGTTTAAGCTCACACCGTTCTTTGCCTGAACGAGATCCCATTGAAGAGCAGGATATGGGTTTTTCGAAATGGTTCGTCCAAAAAACGCGCTTAGCGCTGCCAACGCTTGTTGCTTATCGCCAAGGCCATGGCCGACATTGGGAACGTAGTATATGTGATTCTCACCGGGTATGCTGTCGATGTAATGTTTAATGGCATCTACCGTCCAGTATTCATCGTTGGTCCCCATCACGATCATCTTCGGCATTGTCAGTTTTTTGCGATAGGAATAAGGATCCACCATCGTAGTGATGGCCATTCCTTTTTCCGAGCGCGCCGTTTGCGGAATTCCCAACTTCACATAATCCTGGATCTGCACACTGTAGTCGTTCCACATTTTTACCTGATAATCCAGGTTCACTGGCATGTTTAAGATATCGATCACCATAGGCACGATCGCCGCAACGCGGGGATCCGATGCCCCGGTCAGCCAGGTAGTCCATCCGCGTTTAGAGGCACCCGACACGACAAACCTGTTGACAGGGTGCTGCAATGTTTGTTTTGAAAATTCCTGGATGGCATCCATGGCGCGAACGGCGCTTTTCACCATGGGAAATAGCAATGGCCAGCTGTGATCACCGTCTTCCTTAAATTTATGGAGTGTATAGGAGATCAACGCATCCTCCGTTAGATCGCCGACGAGGGGTTGGTTTGGCGTTTGCCTGAGAACAGCAACAATTCCCTTATTTTTTGAAGCAACCAAACTTAACGCCTGTGTAAACTTATCATCTTGTCCCTGCCAGTTGGGCAACCCCTTTTTATTGCTTCCTCCCGTGATGAACAGCAATGCGCCATCGTATTTGTTTTCCGGAGGAACGAGAATAATTAACTGATGGGTCCAGATGTATTCATGCCATTGCTGGGAGGTTAACAGCAGACTGTAGGCATTCACTGACCCTATGCGATACGATTCTTTCAATTCCCACCGGAAGGTCTTATCGCCATTGTTCAGATATCCCTGCAGCGCTGTTTCCGGCGACAGTTGCAGCTGCGCGTGGGCCGTGACCAGAAAACCAAGGACAATTAAAGTTGCAAAATAAAATCTGAGCAGTGGTTTCATCTGTTTGTAGGTTTCGGTTTCATCTCAGGTGCCGGATCATTTATTCGCGTGTCATGTTCTTTCAGCCATTTCATGACTTCAGCGATGTAGATCTCTCCCGTCATTTCTCCGAGGCTGGTCCGGCTGACGTAATCATACCGTTTAAAACTATTAAAATCTACTTTTGTCAGAATGTAACCGAAAGCGTCGTTTGTCAATCCAAAGAGGAAAGCGTGATCCGCGTTCATGTTCCGTTTGATGTAATACCCGATGTTTGGAAGGGCTTCTCCCGGTATGGTAAGAACCTTTGCGGTGCCGATCTGGAGATAATTTAATACAGTAGCGATCGAGTCGCCCTTCGCCGCCGTCATTTTAATCGGTGAGTTTTGAAGGATGTAGCGAATGACCTCGTTATCAACAGGAAAATTGATCTTTCTCGACGCACAAAGCAACTCAGGATTGTATTGCAGTTCCGCATCCGCCACGATACGCAAAGCTTCATCTGCCAAAAGGTTTCCAATCCTCACACATTCATCCCATGTATTGGCTTCGCTACCATTTTCCAAACGAACGTCGGCGGTGACCATCCCTCCCTGCGCCCCATTCATAAAGATCGCAACGCCACCGGTTTTGGATTCGATGCGGTCGTACAATGGCCCGCACAGATCAGGACTTAAAATTCCTCTGCCCGAGCCCAGCACTTCCGGATGCACAGCGTAATTGACGAGGGTCGCAATGACCTTACCTTTGCTTTTTCCGGTCGTGGAGACTGCCTGAATCACCCCGCACCGTGGATCGAAAAGCTGTGGTGCATAATAATTGTACGCAATCTTTCCCTTTGCTTCCCCCACGGCGATCTTCAAAGAGGCGGGCTGTACATTCCGTGCTGCTTCATTTACCGCCTCGGCTATCTGTTTCACACACCAGTCGAGATAATTCAGATCGGCGTACGACTTTCCACTCTCATCAGGAAAACCATAGGCATCAGGCGCACTGTGGGTATGCGTGGCACCGATCAGAATGTTTTCAGGGGGGATACCCTTAATAAGCGCCCGCGACCGGTCGCCAAGCGCTGAAGACCACCCGAGGTTGTCGATGCTTACGATCGCGATCCGGACATTTCCTTTTTCAAGGACGAGCACGCGCGCAAACAGATCTCCTTTCTTTTCAGCAGCCTTTTTCGGCGTTCCTATGCCTCCTGAAACCGGAAGCAACGGCTCCGGGGTAATCACGCGCACAGCAGCGCCGGCCTTCAGCACCTGCGCATCTGCTAGAAAGAAATTGAAGCAGCCCAGAATTACAACCAGAAAGCAAAATCCTTTTATGATGAATTCGGATCGTCTCATTCCCTATTTAATTAACTATAAAATTATGACTAATCGGCAGATTCTTCTTCACAGATCGCGCAAAAGAAAGGTCAAAAAGCGTACATTCTTCATTACATGGCCGCAAGATCTTGCGCCACTACAGTGATTTCTTTTTTTTTTGTTAAGGTCCGAAGACTGCTTTTACTTCGCAGTCAGGATTCTCGTCATTGAGGATGATGACGTAATACTCAATTGCCCCGGGCATCACCCTTAAAAGGATATGTCCGTCCATGCTTTTGTATGCCTTTTCCAGAGAAGGACCGATAACGAGTTTATTTGGCTTCCATCATATTGGTGGCAAACAGGTCGCGTGGTCCTTCATACAGATATTCAGAGGTAATCCTCCGGAACACCAGCATTCCTTCCTGCCATGGGGGCAATGGTTTTCCGGGCTCCTGTGAATAAACATGGAGGCTGAAGGCCATGACAATCAGAATAAATATTCTTTTCATAGAATAATGATAGCAAATTAATCATTGCTTGCCCCTATTGATCCATATGTCCAACCGCGGCGCCTGCCAGGTATAGGGTTTACCAAGAATATCGAGGAGGCCATCGCCGTTGAGGTCGGCGAGAACGGACTCATGCAACCCAAAGCCCGTATGCACGAGCATTTCTTTGAAATTGCCTTTGCCGTCACCTAAGAGGATGCGCGTTTTCGGCTCAGGATTTTTGCCGAGCTGCATCTCCGCGGTAAAGATATCCATGTTGCCGTCCTTGTCGAAGTCAACCAGGGTGATGGAATGACCATCGCGGATACTCTCAAAGAGGACCTTGCTTTTCCAAACTCCCTTTTGCCACTCATACATGACGAGCGGAGCAGCGCCATCGCCCGCCACCAAAATGACTTCCGGTCTTCCGCCGGAAATAAGATCACCAGCCGCAGAGCGGGTGAACACATACGATGCGTCAATGATATTCGGCAAATAAGTAAGTCCCGCGATATGTTTAAACCATCTTCCCCCTCCGACGATGTCTATTTTACCGTCGCCATCCATATCAATTTTCGCAAGTCCTTCATGTTCGTGCGTCCTTCGCCATGCCGGATACTCACCGCGTTGTTCCATCTCGCTGTCGCTGCTCCAGGTGTAGATGGGTTCACATTTCCAGGATTTAGCCCCCCTGGGATTTTCGGGGATCTCTGCGAGGAACAGCGTCGTTCCGCTCTGGTTCCAGAGGACGAGTTCATCCTTTCCATCTCCGTCAAAGTCGCCGAACATCTGGTCATGGTGTTTCTTTGCCCCTAAATCTTTTATCAGCCTTCGCTGCCAGACTTTTGTTTTGTCAAAATTTGGATACGGGTTTTCCCACCACCACACCTGATTGCTTTGGGCATCTCCTCCCAGCACAATGTCGTTGTCGCCATCACCATCGATATCTGAATAGGTCGAGCCAGCTTCGATGGTTAGGGCATCCTTTTCAATCACGTAGCGTTCCCATCCCGAGCGGGTCCTTCGGTACAACATGAGCGCGGGAGCTTTTGTGCGCTCAGAGATAAAAAAGTCATTGAGTCCATCCTTATCCACATCCATTACAAGTGTGGCAGTCTGTTGGTTGCCCTGGCTCGGCACCTGAATCCCCCCGGTAGTGGAAGAGATATGCTCCCATTGCCAGGATACAGATGCCTTTGGCAGAGGGGTGATCTTTGTTGGGCGCGCCACTTCCTGTGCAAATGATTTACTGGTAACCGAAAAGAGGAAAAGCAAGACAACAGAAAAGAAAATAAAAGATCCGGAACGGTTTTTCCGAAGCTGGGATTGGACATAAGCTCTCTTCATGATCATAAGGATTCAGGATGATTTTTTGATAGTGGTCCCGGGTTTTTCCCTGGAAATATTCTTCACGGCATCGATGGATGCAGGATAAGGTGAGAGGGCAGTCCAGCCTCCATCGATCACCAGGGTTTGTCCTGTAATGTGTGCCGCATCTTCCGACAATAAAAACAAGGAGGCTTTCGCCACATCTGTGGGCATCGCTGTTTTTCCATCGGGGATCACTTCCCGCCAGGAGTTTTCATAATCCGGATCTTCCAGCAATGTGCGTTCGGTTATGGTAGCACCGGGCGCCAGAGTATTAATGGTAATGTCATAGGGTGAGAGGTCGAGCACCAGGCTTTTGGCCATCATGTGCAGCGCCGACTTTGTCATGGAATAAACAGCGAGGTGCGGATATGGGCGCAACCCGATGGTAGATGACATCAGGAGTATCCTTCCTCCTTTTCCCTGCAATCGCATTTGGGATGCAGCCTGTTGCGCGAGGAAAAACGAACCCTGAAGATTGAGGTTCACCATCTTTTGGAAATCATCCAATGTCACCTGAAAGAAATCTCCAAACAAAGTTGTACCTGCATTGGCGATCGCGATGTCGAGCTGGCCAAACTCTTCAATTGTCTGGTCCACCAGCTTATGAATAAAAGCATGGTCGCTTG
>JBBEBN010000308.1:0-15037 GCA_040882305.1 Cyclobacteriaceae bacterium | reverse complement strand
AAGGATCCTTTCGTGCGCCTTTGGACTGTGCGCCTGTTAGGAGACGTTGCCCATTTATCAAGCCAGGTTTCAGCAAAACTGTCAGACATTGCGGCCGTCGAACTACATCCTGAAGTTCGAAGTCAGCTGGCCGCCACAGCCAAACGCCTTCCCGGCACCGCCGCGATTCCTATTATCAGAAATTTAGTTGTAAACCATGACGACAGCAATGATCCCGACCTTCCCTTGCAGATCTGGTGGGCGCTGGAATCAAAAACTTCCACTGATACTCAAGGTGTACTGGATCTTTTTCAGGATCGTTCTGTCTGGGGGAAGAAAACAGTCAGGAACATTCTGCTGGAAAGACTGATGCAACGGTACGTCATCCAGGCCGACTCCACCGGATACGCGGCCTGTGCCAGGCTTGTTGCACTCGCCCCTTCGATTCAGGAAGTCAAAATACTTCTGAATGGCCTGCAGGAAGGCCTTCGTGGCCAGGACATGGTGCAACTGCCACCGACGTTGGCAAAAGCAATCAAACCGTACGAAAAGGAACTGGTTGGACATTCGCTTGCGGTGGCGCTGAGACAAGTTGATAAGAAAGCTATTGAGCAAGCCCTTTCTATTATCGGTGATCCAGCGTCTTCTATAGGCGAGCGGTTATCCTATATTCGCATATTCGGGGAGATCAACGCGCCCGGGTCAGTGCCCGCGCTGTTGGCCGTTGTTGAAAACAATCAGTCAAGCGCCGCGCTCCGGCAGGCTGCGATTCAGGCGCTGCAGCGTTATGATGACCCGGAGATCGGAAGAAGAATTGTAAATGCCTACCCGAATAAATTGCGCGCTGACCCCGGCGTGCGCCTTGCGGCATTAACTCTGTTTTCCACAAGGGCTGCCTGGGCGGCGGAACTTTTGAACGCCATTGGCCGCAAGAAACAGCCTGGCGATAATTTCATTGCCCACACCATTTCAAAAGATGACGTGCCCGAGCAGATCGTTCGCCAGCTTAAGGTGCTGGATGATCCTTCTATTACCGGTGTGGCTACACGCTTGTGGCCGGATTTACGGTTTGCATCCGGTTCGGAAAAAACAGAACGCATCAGCAATGTCTCCACGATACTGCAATCCGGCGCGGGTGATCCCGACCCGGGCCGGGCGATCTTCTTGAAAAGCTGTGGAGCATGTCACCGCCTTTTTGATGAAGGTGGAGTGCTCGGGCCTGACTTAACCGGCTATGACCGCAGGAATGTTAACGATATGGTGATGAACATCATCGACCCAAATGCGTATGTCCGTGAAGGGTATGTTACATACCGGGTCACAACAAAGGATGGCCGCATCCTTGCAGGTACCATTGCCGGACGAAGCGGAACAACCATCGCCTTTAACCTCTTGTCAGGAGAACGGACCACCCTTCCCGAAGGAGAAGTAGAGGACATGCGCCCCCAACCGTCCATGATGCCCGACAATCTGCTCGAGGCACTCACTGACCAGCAGGTCCGCGACCTGTTTGCATACCTCGCGAAGGGAAACGACGGGCACTGATAAGCCATCAAGATTGTCGTAGGGATCTTCCATGAAATTTCCGGTATGTTAGAAATCGTTTCTTGCGCTTCAAATAATTTCAAGGATTCCGGGGAGTAATATTCAAAATGACCACAATTACGTTATATTAAGGATTGAATTCACAACCCAGTGAGGCGTTTTAGGAAATGATCAAGCGCATTTTACCGGCTTATGGCATGGATCCTCAGCGGAGCCAGATTGAATCCCTGACAAGCGGTTTGATCAACAACACATGGAAGGTGACCAGCGGCGGAAAACAATACATTTTGCAACGCATCAATGATCAGGTCTTCAGAAAACCCTTTGAAGTAGCAGAAAATATCCGCCAGATCGCGGATTACCTGAAAGAAAATTCTCCCAACTACCTGTTTGTTTCACCTGTCCGCAATCTCAACGGCGATGACATCTATTTCGATGAGGAGAAAGGATATTTCCGGGTTTTTCCCTTCATTGAGGGATCGCATACCCTCGATGTGGTTTCCAATTCTAACCAGGCATTCGAAGCTGCCCTTCAGTTCGGTAAATTCACCCGGCTTCTTTCGGCATTTGATGCTCAGGTCCTCCATCTGACCATTCCCGATTTCCACAATCTTACCCTGCGTTACAGACTATTTGAAACTTCGTTAAACAATGGTGACCCAGAACGGATCAGGCGATCTGAACGCATGATCGCCGATATTAAGAGGTACGTTCACATTGTGGAAGCCTATGAAAAGATCCGGAAGAGCGATCAGGCCCGCCTGCCAACCGGTGGGCTGCGCGCCGGCAGGCAAGTGAAACAAAGAGTAACTCACCACGATACGAAGATCAGCAACGTGCTTTTTGATGAGCAGGGTAAGGGGCTTTGTGTCATCGACCTTGATACAGTAATGCCCGGGTATTTCATCAGCGATGTCGGTGACATGATGAGAACCTATCTTTCGCCGGCAAACGAAGAAGAAAAGGATTTCGATCTTATCGAAGTCCGGGAGGATTATTTCAGGGCAATTGTTAACGGCTACTTAAGCAGCATGGGAGATGAACTGACTGGTGAAGAACAAAGCTTGATTTTGTACTCTGGTCTGTTTCTTATCTACATGCAGGCAATCCGTTTTCTTGCAGATTATTTTAACCGCGACGTGTATTATGGCGCCCGCTACCCCGACCAGAATTTTGTGCGCGCGGGCAACCAGGTGGTTTTGTTGAAAAGGCTCGACGAAAAAACTGAAGTTTTACAGCAAATCATCCGGGCGGAACTTCAGACGAAAACGCACTTTATTTTTTGATCCTTACCATTTTTCAGCATGATGTTGGTTAGCACAACGAACCTATCTTTAAGAAATGCTGTGAATTGGTTTATAATACAGTATGAGGAAATTTGTTAAACGACGAATCAATCGTAATTTCTGCCCATGAAAAATTTAAAGAGAAGAGATTTTATCAAAACCACTGTTACCGCGAGTGTCGGCGCTTCCCTAATTCCGGGGGTGGTGGAAGCCATCCATCCGGCTAAGTCCCCCGGAGTTCCTCAAAAAAACAGGAAAATTATTGTTGCCGGCGCCGGTATCGGAGGTTTATGTTGCGGCTATGAACTCATGCGCAAGGGATTTGAAGTGATCGTGCTGGAGGCATCATCACGCCATGGTGGTCATGTGTATACGGCGCGTGATGGTTTGTCAGATGGTTTGTACGCCGACTATGGTGCAGAGCATATTACCAAACCCGGTTATGAACGCTATTGGGAATACACAAGGGAGTTTAACCTGGAAGTGCTGCCTTATCCAAGGCGAAAAAATGTTCTCCGGCGAATTGACGGAAAGTTTTATACCGAAGAAATGCTTTCCGATCCAGCTGTGCTGAAGGCATTCGGATACAATGAGCGGGAAGTCAAATATTTATCTGAAAATCCGTGGTGGGACATCCAATCATTATTTGTAAAACCCTACCTCCATAAATTCACGGATGAGTATCAGCCCTTTGGTGTTGGTTATGATCAATTGGACAAAGTGCCAATCATAGATATTTATAAAAAAGAAGGTGCTTCCGCAGCAGCGTTGGGGCGACTGGGAGGAAGACACAAATCAGCGCTTTTTGAATTGTGGAGGACCGGAATTCTGAACCTTCGCGGAGTGCCTCTTGCACCGCCAGACGTTTACCGCCTCAAAGGTGGAAACCAGGGGTTGCCCAATGCGTTCGCGAAGCGATTGGGAGAAAGGGTGAAGTTAAACTGTCCGATCACAGCGATCTCCCACAGCCCGAATGGCGTGACGGTAAAGTACAAGGAGTTTGATGAAGAAAAAGAGATGTCGGCAGATTTTCTGGCCAATTGCATTCCACTTCCTGCATTTAAGACGATCCCCGTCACCCCGGCGCTGCCCCCTGAAAAGCGATTCGTGATTGATAATGTGGTCTATGATTCTTATTCGCGCTTTGTCTTCCAGGCCCGCTCGAAATTCTGGGAGGATGACAAGCTGAGTATCAATATGGATCTGAACCATCCAGATATTGGCGGTGTCTGGCAGGTGGCGGATGAAGTGGATACGCACCGGGTGGCGCTCATGGGCTCGGGTCCCGGAGGAGTTTCCGCTCAACGTGCGCTGGCTGGATTCCGGTCTGTCTATCCAGGCAAACGCGATACGATAGAACAGGCTCTTGTGAAAGACTGGACCAAGGAACAGTTTGCTTATACCTGTGAAAGGTTGAATTTTACAATGGGCCAGCTCGACAAATTCTGGCCGCACGTCATGACACCGCATGGAAGAATCCATTTTGCGGGAGCATATGCAGATAATCTGAACTGGGGTATGGAAGCCGCCACCCGTTCAGCAAACCGCGTAGCGAAGGAGATTGAACAAGCATAACGCTTGCGTCGCACAAGTAATTCCGGGCGGCAGTCAAAAATCCGTGCCGGTGTTTCACATTCATCACGTATGGAAAACTTAAAAAGAAGGGATTTTATCAGAACTTCCATCACTTCCGGAGTGGGCGCGGCCCTTGGGCTTCCTGAAATGGCGAAAGGAGGCGATCCAGGTAAAGATCCGCTATGGAAATCCGTTTCGATTCCGCAAAAGAACAAGAAGGTGATTGTTGCGGGAGGTGGAATTGCGGGGTTGTGTTGCGGCTATGAGCTCATGCGGCGCGGGTATGAAGTCGTTGTGCTGGAGGCATCATCCCGCCACGGTGGGCATGTGTTTACCGCTCAGGATGGCTTGTCGGACGGCTTGTACGCTGATTTCGGGGCAGAACACATTACAGGGCAGGGTTACGAACGCTACTGGGAATACACGAAGGAATTCAATCTCACGGTCCTGCCATATCCGCGCAGGAGAAATATTTTAAGGAGGATTAATGGGAAGTTTTACACTGAAGAAATGCTCGCTGACCCATCGCTCCTCAGGAATTTTGGATTCAACGAGCGGGAGGTCAAATACCTGTCCGGGCATCGGTGGCCCGACCTGCGATCTCTATTTGTAAGCCCTTACCTCGATAAGTTTACGGACGAGCACCAGCCATTTGGCGTTGGGTTCGATCATTGGGACAACATGCCGGTAAGTGATCTTTACAAAAAGGAGGGAGCGTCATCTGAAGCCCTCCGCCAGCTAGGGGGAAAGAATACTTCGGCGTTGTTTGAATTATGGAGGTCAGCTATCATGAACCTTCGCGGAATACCCTTTTCATCTCCGGATGTGTTTAGGCTAAAAGGCGGAAACCAGGAACTACCGAATGCATTCGCGAAACGGCTGGGTGAGAGGGTTAAATTGAACTGCCCGGTTACCTCCATCAGGCACGGCATCAGTGGCGTAACCACTACCTATCGGGAATTTGGTGAAGAGAAAGAAATTTCTGCTGATTTCCTCGCAAACTGCATTCCACTTCCAGCCTTCAGAAATATTCCGGTCACTCCGGCATTACCAGCGGAAAAACAATTTGTAGTGGATCATGTCTCGTATGATTCCTATTCGCGGTTTGTATTTCAGGCGCGTTCAAAATTCTGGCTGGACGATAAGGTGAGCATTAATATGGAACTGGATCATCCCGACATCAGCTCCATATGGCAGGTAGCAGATGAGGTTGATACACATCGTGTTGCCCTGATGGCCACCGGACCCGGAGGTGTTTCGGCACAACGGGCCCTCGCTGCCTTCCGCCAGGTGTATCCAGGCAAGCGCGATACGATTGAACTGGCATTGGTAAAAGACTGGACGAAAGAACAGTACGCGTATACCTGTGAAAGGCTGAATTTTCCAATGGGTCAGCTGGACAAATTCTGGCCGCACGTCAAGGAACCCCATGGAAGAATTCATTTCGCCGGCGCGTATGCAGATAATCTTAACCGGGGAATGGAAGCCGCAACGCGCTCGGCAAACCGCGTAGCGATAGAGATTGAACAAGCATGAAGTTAATCTTATCTTTAAGGCCCATGAAAAGATTACTCACCGCCCTGCTCGTTTGCATTTCATTCTTTCTTTTTGCCCAGGAGCGTCCCTTCTGGAAAGAAATCCAATCTTTTCGGGCCAATGATAGCTTGCAACCACCTCCTGAAAAGGCCATTGTGTTTGTAGGCAGCTCTTCTTTCAAGATGTGGAAAAACATAGTGAGTGATTTCCCGGAACATACAGTGATCAACCGGGGATTCGGTGGATCAAGCCTTCCTCATGTGATCTACTATGCCGATGAGATTGTCATACCTTACAAACCACGACAGGTTGTCGTTTATTGCGGCGAAAATGATTTTATGAGTGACACGGTAACCAGCGAAATTGTCGTCAACAGATTTAAGCAACTATTCAACCTCCTTCGGAAAGAGATTCGCAGGGCGGAAATTGTATTTGTTTCGATGAAACCCAGCCCCAGCCGTCGACATCTTATGCCCCAAATGTCGGCGGCCAATGAATCCATTAAGGATTTTTTAAAAGGTGAACGACGAGCTGTCTATGTTAACATCTGGGACCCCATGCTGGACAGTAATGGTGCGCCGCGAAAGGAACTGTTTCTTGCTGACATGTTACACATGAATGAAAAAGGTTACGCAATCTGGCAAAAAGCGTTGGAGCCGCATCTTAAGTAGAGACAAGGTTTGCCTTGTCTCTACTTAGGGCGCATGCCTTGTGTCTATAAAGCATGACTAATGACTAAATGACTTTCGCAATCGGCGCCCCCAACAAACTGTCAGGAATTCTAAATGCATCCACCAACGGCACGGCATCTTGTCTGATCTCCCAGCAGAGCTGATCAACGGTCTTGCGCAAGGCCTTTGTCTTTACACCCTCCATGTATCCGTTCTCGAGATACCATCCCTTGTGGAGATCCATTTGCGAAAGCGCGTAGAGCTGACAGAGTTTTTTGAGCGTCGACTGGCACGCCGCATCCTCCGTTCTCCCTACCTGCGAAATAAATTGTTCAAGAATAATCCTTTCAACATAGGCAAAGCCCACTTCTATCAAATGGTTTTGACAAACATTGAAGGCATCGAAGGAATCCATTCCGCCGTCGATATGTCTTTTCAGTCGTCTCGCTGCCGAAGTAAGGATGTTCCTTTCGCGGTATCTAAATGCATTGACATGGAAGTCGGAGTCCAGTAAATGTTCCTCGCCAGTGTTCCTGATAATCAGCGGGTTCCTCTCTGTGAGGCTAGTCTTTGCCTGTTCCGCCACATAATTAAAGATCCCGAAAAGGTCCATGTTGCTGAATTCCTGTTTGAATTCCGTCAATCTGCTTTTGGCCACCAGCTGCATGAGCACCGTGTTATCACCTTCAAAAGTTGTGTAGATATCCGAATCATTTTTCAGTGCGTCGATCCTGTTTTCAGACATGTACCCTTTTCCTCCGCAACATTCGCGGCATTCCTGGAGCGTGTGGGTGGTGTTCCAGGTTGACAGGGCTTTGAGGCCCGCTGCGAGGGCTTCAATCTCCTGGATATCCCCATCCGTTCTGTGGAGAAACCTTTCCGTGAGGTATTGCAAAGCAAAGTGAAGGGCATAAGCGTTCGCCAGCAGGGGCATGAGTCGTCTTTGATGTTGACGATAGTTCAAGACAGGAACTTCCTGCCCGCCTTCCGGACCAAATTGTCTTCTCTGATCTCCGTAACGAATGGCGATCGTCAAACCGGACTTGGCTGCACTCAATCCCGATCTCGGTATGCCTATACGCCCTCCGACAAGCGTTCCCAGCATCGTAAAAAACCTGCGGTTGTCACTGGCGATGGGGCTGTCGAATTTCCCTTCTGCTGTGATGCTCGCGAAACGGTCAAGGAGATTTTCGTACGGAATATCCACGTTGTCAAAGAGGATCATGCCATTGTCCACTCCGTTAAGTCCCATTTTTCTGCCGCAATCGCGTATAGTGACGCCGGGCAGTACTTTTCCCGTGTTATCTCGAAGGGAGACCAGAAAAGCACTGACGCCATAATCTTTGCCGTCGACGATCATTTTTGCAAATACGGTTGCCATTTGTCCATGGCATGCTGCATTGCCGATGAATTCTTTTTGCGCTTGCGCATGTGGCGTTTGTATCCGGAAAGTCTTTGTCGCATGCACATAGGTAGCCGTAGTTTCAATTCCCCTAACATTAGACCCATGACCTGTTTCCGTCATGGCAAAGCATCCGGGAAGCTTCAGAGTGCCGACGTCTCTTAAATATTTCTTATGGTGCTTTTGCGTTCCCAGAAAATAAATGCTCATACCAAACAAACCGAATTGCACCCCGAATTTTATAACCAGGCTGAGGTCGTGATAACTCAGGGCTTCCATGATGGCAAAGTAAGCCGCCATATCGCCTCCGCCGCCATATTCTTTCGGATACCCCATGGCGCCGAAACCCTGGTCCGCCAGATGACGGCACCATTCCAACACCTTTTCCCTGTAGGCAGCCAGCTCGTCCGTCTCGATATACATGAATTCAGGTTCTGACAAAAGGGTTTTAACTTTTCTGTAAATCAACTCATGGTCGCCATCGAGAATATTTGCGAGCGCATCAATGGAAAATGTATGGGTGGTAGCGCGCTCCTGCGTGATGGTCTTGCGCCCTTCCGGGTAAAAGTGGTATACGGATTCATTGTTGATGAACCCAAGCGCGTCTTCCATTTCATGAAGGGCTTCACGGGCACTGGTTAATGAAGCGTTCATTTTGCCATCGGAATGGCGGGCTGAAAGTTTCAAACCGATGTCTACGAGCCTATCCTTCTTATCCGGTGCCGTTGGGTCAAGCACCTCCTGGATTTCTGATAACCAAAGCTTAAATTCATCGGGTGAGGGGGGAGAAGAGGGGTTGAGCTGCTCAAGCAGCACAGCTTTCTCTTCCTCTTTCAGCCATGATTGTGTTCTGATGAATTCTTTCAGGCTTCTCATTTCACCCGGAGTCAGCAGGGTGTCGGACCACGCCACATAGAAAATGGGAAGGAAAGTGTATAGGTGGGGTTTTTCCTTCAAGTGCTTCAGGTAGCTCATAGGTTCGCTTTGGGGTAAGTAAAAATAGCAAATGCGCAGGTAATACCCACCACATCCCATGCTGCGTCCCTGTCCGCTGGCGGCTTGACGATTAAAGCTCTTTGATCCTGATATTTCGGAAGTAAACCGGGGCCCCGTGATCCTGCAGGGCGATGGTGCCGGTCCTGAACTTATTCCAGTCCGGATAGTCCTTCCATTTGCTGTTGCTGAGGCGCGTTTTGAAGTCATCGCTCCCCTCTTCGAATTCCACCGTCTTTTCGCCGTTAAGCCAATGCTCAACATGACCATTATTGTAAATGATCCGCGCGGTGTTCCACTCGCCTGAAGGGTTTACTTTCTTATTGGCAGGTGCTGCATACATATCATAGTTGCTGCCGGCTTTCTGCTCCTCACGAAGATCGCCTTCCCATCCGCCATCATCAAGCAGCTGGAACTCTGGTCCCGTTTCATAGTCATACTTATATTTGGGATCTTCCACCACGTGGTAAATGATCCCACTGTTCCCTCCCGGCGAGAGTTTATAATCCAGCACGAGCTCAAAATTGCCAAACTCGCGTGTAGTGATCAGGGACCCGCCATGTTCGCCGCTGCCTTCACCAAGCCCTTCGCCATCGCAAAGGATTGCTCCGTCCTCCACACTCCACAACGGGCCGATGGTATCGTGATTAAATCTTTTCCAGCCTGTAAGAGTTTCGCCGTCAAACAGCAGCTGCCATCCTTCGGCTTTTTCCTCGGAGGTCAGGGCATTGGGCGATGTACAGGAAAGTAATGCCGATGATAAAATCGCCGCAGCGGTGATGAAATAAGTTAATCTTTTCACAGAGTTAAGTATTAAATGAAATCCAATTTAGTTCGGATTTTTATTTCTTACAAGCATGGATCACCCGGTCTTCACAGCTTGTAAACCAAGCATATGTATGGATTACATTGAACGTAATTTTGAATTCGTGCGCTCGATGAGTCTTCCATCCCGGAACCGCCGGTCACGCAAAAGGGAAAGTTTCCGTGATAAGCTGTAGGTGACATCGCCTATGGGGGCCGGCGGGGGCCTTATCCCGGAATAAGTGACGATCAGCCCGGCGTGAAAGTAGCCCTTTGTGGGAAAAAGAGGATCAAATCGTTGCCTGGCATCCAATTTTCGCTCGGAATCCGCCTGGCTGCCTTCATTTGCCTGTGAGTAGGCTGCGAAATAAAGCTAAGATAAACATGGATGCGTCCAGCAATGTTTTTTGCAAAATTTCCTAGCTTTGGTCACTGGATTGTGCGTGGTGATCCACCTGATTTTCTGTTGTTCCATCAGTTGCGACACTTCTTTCCTCTGAATTGGAATAACACCCCAACAACTATTGAACTATCTTTCGAAGTTTGTTCGATTAAATTCTTGATATGGTTAATGCGAATAGTCAATCCCCTGGAGTCTGGTATGATGGTGTTGCCCTTGTTCGGATCATGGTGGGGATCATGCTGATCTTTCGCGGGTGGGGGTTATTTGAAAATCAGGAGCTGAGTGATGTTTCAGACCTGCTTTTCAACATGTCAATTCCATTCCAGGAAGCCATGTCATTTACGACGAAACTGGTGGAACTCACAGGAGGTTTTTTTCTTATCCTGGGATTGTTTACACGACTGATGACAGCGCTGCTATTCATTTCCTTCATGTTCCTTAGTTTTGTCATGGGTGAAGGCAAGGTGTTCGCGGAAAATCAGCTTTCATTTCTCTTTGGGCTGATGTCCCTTTCCTTTTTCTTCACTGGAGCCGGAAGATTCAGCATTGATTACATCCTCTTTGTCAACCGCAAGGACGACCATACCGACTCAAACCTCTCCGTCAGCAAGAGATTTGGCCGGTATGTTTCCAAATCCTAGGGATTGCGGATGGCCCGGTGTGAGAAGCCTTTTGCCTCGCCTCGGAGAATGAGGAATTCTTTTGTCGCTCATGTCCTTAACCAAAAGTAAATGTATATGAAACGTTATCCAATCACCATCATCGCATTGGCAATTTTGTTTTCCGCCTGCAACAAAGGCAAACAGGAAAGTGAAGAAACGACTGCCGCCGCAATGGAAGAAAAGGCCCCCGTGACCCTCAAGGTTTTGTGGGAAACCGATACATTGTTAACGACCTGTGAATCGGTTATCCACGATGAAGACCAGGATGTGCTGTACGTTTCAAACATCAACGGTCCCCCTGATGCAAAGGATGGCAATGGATTTATTTCAAAAGTCTCCCTGGATGGGGAGGTGACCAACCAATTCTGGGTGAGAGGCATTGACGCACCTAAAGGAATGGGTATTCACGACGGAAAATTGTACGTCTCCGACATCGATAGGGTGCATGAAATAGACACCAAAACAGGAAACATCTCCAAAAGCTACCCAGTAGCGGGCGCAAAGTTCCTCAATGACATCGCTGTGGACAACGGTAAAGTCTATATCAGTGATTCGCGCGGAGGTACCGTTTATTTGCTTGAAGATGGAAAAGTTTCTCCATGGATGGAAAACCTTCACAACCCCAACGGGCTGTTCTCCGAAAATGGAGATCTGGTGATGGCGCTATGGGATGATAAGACGCTCAATACAGTTGATGTTTCTTCCAAGGAAGTAACCAAACGCACTGATGGCATAGAGAATCCCGACGGCATTGAAGCAATCGGCAATAACGAGTACCTGGTTTCCAGCTGGAACGGGATCATTCATCATATAGATTCCGACTGGAACAAAACCATTGTTCTCGACACCAGAAACGATACCGTAAGCTCTGCTGACATTGAATATGTGAGATCGAAGAACCTGCTGCTTGTTCCCACTTTCTTTAAAAATAAAGTGGTGGCTTACGAGGTTGTCAAATAATTGACTGGCCTACGTATAACAGCCGACGGCCTTCGGTAAAAACAGTTCTTTTTTGCGCCATGGCGGGCACTACTTCCAATGGCGAAAGACACCCTGCCACAGCAGCTATGGGGAACCCAGATATTTCTGGCATAGTTTTGACGGAAGATCAGAATATTCTACCCCAATGATCAAGATCTTTTTATTAATCATTTTCCTGTTGCCCGGCCAGGCCGGCCACGAGGAACCCGCAGGTGATCCGGAAGAGGACCTCCTTTCGTGGAATCAATTTTACAAGCTTCGGTGGGTCGACTTTCAGGGTGAACCTGATGAGCACGCGAAAGGAGATGCCGGCGCTGCTGTGCAGATAAAAGCCAAACCGTTTGTGGTGAAGAAGCAAATAAAGTACGATGTTGTTGCTCTCTTCAACAGGAGCAAATCGTGGGCCCGCGGGCAATCGCCATCGCTTCTTGCGCATGAGCAGTTGCACTTCGACATTGCAGAACTGTATGCCCGGAAGATCAGGAAAAAAATCAAGGAACTGGCTGCCCGGGATGTAAACGACATTAAGATTTACAATGCTGCCATTAACGAACTCCTTTTGGAGAGCAATCAGATTGACCTAAAATATGATCTTGAAACACTTCATGGCAGCCTATCAAAGAAACAGGCCGCCTGGTCCGAAAAGGTCAGCGACGGCTTGGTGGAGCTTGATCAATATAAGAAGACCAGGCGGGTGATTGGCCGGTAGTTTAATCCTCCGGTGTGCCGGCGCGAGTTCAGCCGTCAATGGTAACATTGAATCTTTACGACTGTAGCGCTCAATCTACAGTCAAAGGATCCGAAAAATTTCTTTTGGTATTCAACTATTCACGACGCGCCTTGCCGGCCCCCTGCGTCCAACAAAGTGCTTCTTTTACTGCTGGCACGAATATTTTATCATCCCTTTATGCAGTATTGTTCGTCTATGCCGGAAAGCCGGCCCGATATACGTCCCTACTGATGCACCTGTAATCAGTTTTCTGAAAATGAAAAAGCTATTTGCATCTTTGCTTTTAACACTGTTTTTGTATCCTTCGCTGCTGGCTCAAAATGTTGACGACAGCTTGCGGTATGCCGAGAGCATCTGGTCCATGGAAAAAAAGGCAATGATCCTTGAACAAATGAACCTCACCGAAGCGGAAAAATCCTCTTTCTGGCCGGTTTATGAGAGTTATTCGAATGCCATTCAGTATCTGGACATGGAATATATCCGGTTGCTGAATTACGAAGGAGAAGGAATGACGGAAAAAAAATCAGCCTCCCTGACGACAAACATACTGTTGAATGACCTTTTGCTGGCCAAGACCAGGAAACAGTATTTCAGGAAGTTTAAGAAGGCGCTGTCCCCGGCTCAGGCCAGCAGGTTTATGCAGCTGGATAATGATTTCAGGACTATGATCCGCATCCAGATGCAGAAGAACCCGCGTGCGCTTGTCAGTTCAAGCAGGAACTATCTGAGCAACTGAGGTTGTGACGGCTTAACAACAGGACATAAAACGTAGATACGGATCCTCTTACCGGCTCGCTGTCGGCCGTGATTATTCCATTCATATTCTGCATAATTTTTTTGCGCAGGGCCAACCCGATACCAGTACCGCCATTTTCAAGTATGCCGTTGCTATACACCTGGATTTTCCGCAGCGGCTCCTGAAGATCATGGCTTGCTCTCCCGGTCATCTGGGTGAACAAAGGGTTGGAACGCTCATGGGTGATTTCCCTCCGACTGTGGCTCTTAACCGTAGATCCGATACATTTCGTCCGATTCTTTCCAGGGCAAAAAAGGTAGAATTCACATCCGCGCGGGCAAGAGACCGCGCCAACGCGAGTGGAGGTCACGTCTTCTGTTTTTTCTTTCTGGCAGAGGGGAATAAAACGTTATTCAGGATTAGCCGGTAACCAGGTGAATTGGGAAAAAGATTAAGGTCGGTTGGGCCACGTCCGCGGCCGGGGACTCCCTCAGGATCATGGCCGCTGTAGTAGGTCCAATGGCCGCGCTCCAACTCTCCATAGATATAGCGGACCCGGCTCTCAGCCTTATTTTCTCCAAGGATGAGGGCGGTGGGTTTCACAACGTATTTGTTAAAAGCGGTGGTCTGTCCATGAAACTCCCTGATATAGTGGTCGTGATTTTGAGTGAGCATGGTGGGAACGATGTCCCACTTCGCTGAAAAATTGAAAACGGCGAAATAATCTTTGCTGGATTCAAAATATTCGCGGCCTATATTGATATCAGAAAATCTGCGGCTATAGCCGGGTTCAAGGGTGAACTTTTCGAAAGCCAGGCTCTTCATGAAGTCGAGTTTTTCCTGCGCGCCAGGATCCGAATCGTCTCCATCATAACTGCTCTCGTTGATGTCTACGCCTTCTGCCGCCAGAGCAATGTCAAAGGTTTCCGCACCCGAGCACATGGCAAAGAGATATCCTCCCGCGGCGCAAAACGCTTTGATCCTCTTGGCAACCGCCAGCTTCATTTCGGAAACTTTCTTATAGCCCATACGTTGCGCATTCAGCTCCTGGATGTCGGCTTCCATGCGGGAGGAGTTCCTCCGCATGTGGCGTCCGAACTGGCCCGTAAAGTCCTCATGGTGAAGGTGCAGCCAGTCGAATTTAAGGAGGGCATCCTCCAGTACTTCCACGTCATAAATTACTTTATAAGGTATCTCCGCATAGTCAAGCACGAGCATCACCGCGTCGGTTTCATCGAGGATAAAATCATTTTTCGGGGAGTAAACGGCAATGCGGGGAGCTGTCTCAAGCCTTACTGCATTCATATTGACTGCGGGACTTGATATCTCCAGGAGGATCTTGTTCGTCTCAGCATCCGATAGGACTTCGTGGGTGACACCCCTGACCAGGCACTCCTCCTGCATCTGTTTCGACCAGGTAACCAAAAAACTACCGCCCCGGTAATTCAGAAGCCAGTCAAGGTTAATTTCATGCTGGAGGACAAAATAAGCGATTCCGTACGCTTTAAGGTGGTTGCGCTGGCCTTCATCCATGGGAATGAGGATCGAATTACTCCGGCTTATGTACGGTAGCAACACCAGTAGTAAAAGAAGTACAACCCTCATCGGAAATTACATCTAACTGTCTTTAGCTAGAATATACCTTTATCTTTTGTTGAAAGACAAAAATCTCAAAATTGTTTTTTCAAATTGCCGTTCCAGCGCAGTCTGAACAACAATACACTATACTGGAAT
>JBBEBN010000307.1:0-15042 GCA_040882305.1 Cyclobacteriaceae bacterium | reverse complement strand
ATCAATGATAAAGTCGCCGTTAGCATCCAGCCAGATCATATCTCCCCCTTTGGCGATATAACCACCCGGAATGCTCAGCTGTTTGATCTCGCCCGTGTAAGCGGAGCCATCGAGCAAGTAATCGCCCGTAAACGTACCTTCGCTGAAAACAGGATCCACCCTTTGACCATCCGGGGTCCATGCATTTGATTCCGCGTATGGGTAAACCCCTAAAGACTTATATCCGTAAAAAACACCCAGCTCGCCACCCTCTTCTATCAACCATCTGTTATCATGTATGTAAGGCCTTCCATCAAAAAATTTCAATGCCTTGCTCTTATTAAAGGCCATATTGTAGGCGACGTTCCAGTTGATCTGGCTGTGTCTTATTGGGAAGGCATTGATCACGAACTCAAAACCCCGGTTTTCAAGAGACCCCACGTTGACGTATGTATCTTCGTAGCCTAATTCCGGGGCGAGGTCCTGTTGATATAATAGATCTTCCGTAGTTTTTACATAATAATCTGCCACCAAAGAAAGCCTGTTCTCAAAGAACGACAGGTCAGCGCCGATGTTAAGTTGTTTGGTTGTTTCCCAGCCGAGGCCAGGATTCCCCAGCGTAGAAGCCGGAACAACGCCTAATACGCCATTGTAATAATTGTCGCCGAACTGATACAGCTCCAGGTGATTGTAATTGCCGATTCTATCGTTCCCTGTTTCGCCATAACTAGCCCTGAATTTTCCATCGTCCAGTACATTTCGTGCCCAGGACATGTAGGGTTCATCGCTGAATCTCCATCCGACGGAACCTGACGGATAATAACCCCATCGGTTTTCACTGCCAAACCTGGAGGATCCGTCCCGGCGAACCGTACCATTGACGATATACTTCCCTTTGTAATTGTATCCGGCCCGTCCAAACATTCCCACCATGGTATGTCTGCTTTCTGTATTATTGATCTCATCAATAAATTTATTCGCTATAGCGTTTGTCGTTAAAACCGATTGGGAAACATAATTTTCGCCTTCAATTTGAATGTTGCGATCTATCCATTTTTCAGCGCTAATTCCCAGCACCGCGTTGATCTTGTGGTCACCGAACTCCTTATCGTAGTTCAAATAATTTTGCTGCATCCAGTAGGTTTCGAATGCGTTGGCATAAGCTCCTTCGGTACCCTCTATTATTAGAGGTGAAAATTCCAAATGGTCTTCAAACTCCCCCCTGATATTGAAATCGGAGGTTATCTTCAGGCCATCCATAATTTGAAAGGACAGGTAATTATAAATTGTGGCGCCATAGGTCTGAAATTCGTTGACCTGCTCCGTAGCCCACGCCAGCGGATTTCTGCGACCTCCCAACGTAGGGGCATAGGTGCCATCCGGGTAAAATAACTGGAAGGTTGGGGGCCGGTTGATGGCCTGTTGCAATACGCGGCCTTCATTGATAAAATTCTTATTTTCATAGGAAAAATTCATTCTGTTGCCGAAGGTGAACCGGTCGGAGGCTTTATAATCGATATTGATTCTTGCCCTTGCCAGATTAGCCCAGCTATTGTGGATGATACCTTCGTCTCTTAAATAGCCTAAGCTTGTATAATAGTTAAGCTTATCGTTTGCGCCGCTTACCGAGAAGTCGACCTGGTGCCTGATAGCTGTCCGTGTTAATATTTCCTGCAAATCGTTATCCGCATTTCTTGCCGGATTTAGTGAATCAGAAGGCAGGGAGGGTATGGTGGCGCTACTGGTCCTTTTCCGGTCATATAATCTCCGGTCATCGGCAGTAGCCTGTTCGATCTTATGCGCCAACGTACTGAAGAGCGTATTATAACGGACGTCTATCCTCGGCTTCCCCTCCACGCCTTTTTTTGTCGTGATGATGATCACGCCATTGGCAGAACGGGAACCATATATTGCGGCTGATGAAGCATCCTTTAGAATTTCCACGGATTGAATATCGTTGGGGTTGATCACATTGATATTCTCCACAGGAACACCATCCACAACGAAGAGCGGTTGAGTGCCACCTTCAAGGGTGGACGTGCCCCGGATCCGGATGGAAGGTTCTCCTCCCGGACGCGGGTCTGTGTTGATCTGCACACCCGGCGCAAGACCCTGCATGGCTTCAAAGACATCAATGGGCTGTCGTTCTTCAATTGATTTGGCGCTTACAGAGGTAATGGCCCCGGTGACATCCCTTTTTTGCTGAGTGCCATAACCAACGACAACAACTTCCTGCAAAGTGGCGAGGTCGGGAGCCATGAGCACGTCTATCGTTGTCTGGCTGCCTACCACAATGCGCTGTGTTTTGTACCCGATGAAAGAAAACACGAGCGCCGCATTTTCTTCACCCACAGAAAGCGTATACCTTCCGTCCACATCAGTGGTTGTACCGGTGGTGGTGTTTTCCACAATGACATTTACGCCAGGAATTCCTGCGCCAGCATTTTCGGTAACCTTGCCCGATATGGTTTGTTGCGACCACGCAATGTCGGACATCAGGGTTAACAGCAGCCCCAGGGCCATTGCCACCCATTTTGGATTTTGTAAATCTACCTTCATGAGCAATTGTTTTAGTTTAAAAGAGTGATGACAACATTACGATCAGGACCAAAACCAGGAGCGCCACAATAAGAGCTTCCTGTATCCTTGCACCTATTCCGGCTCTCGATGGTTTTTTCATTAAATGTGACCCGTTAAATCGTTTGCGATCCGACTCAAATTTGACATGTTATGATGCTTCAGGGGTGGACAAATGGGTCGAATAAGAGGGCGAGATCGTTCAGGGCCTTTTGAAGGCGGATCAGCCGTCATTTTTTTCGAAAGAAATCTGGCGCAATCAGGAATTGATTCACTGACTTGAAAGATCGGGGACGATACGCAGCAGATATCAGATAAGATCCCTCATAGAAGAGGGAATGGGAGAATGATCCTCATTCTAATTCTTCAATGTATTGAGACGGCGGTTTGCCGTACTGGCTCCTGAAAGATTTGCTGAAATACTTGGGATCGCTGAAACCAACGGTGAAAGCGATTTCGGAAATCGAAAGTTTCTTTTGTTTCAAAAGCATCTCGGCTTTTTTAAGCCTGACATTCCGGATAAGATCGATGACTGATAATCCAGTGAGCATTTTTGTTTTTCTGAATAAAACGGGCCGGCTCATCCCGATCTCTCTGACAAGAGCCGAGACGTTGAATTCCGAATTCTCGATATTTTCCTCCAGGATCAGCATGAGTCGTTGAAGGAACCGGTCATCCGGATCCTGCACTTCTTCATGATTGGGCTGCAGGCTGACAATCCGGCTATATTTTTCCTTCAGCTTTTCACGGATCGCCAGAAGGTTCTTGATTTTGACCAGAAGCAGGCTCGTGTTAAATGGTTTTGTCAGATAATCATCCGCTCCGGTTTCCAGTCCCTCTACCTGATGATTAAGCGTGCCGCGCGCGGTCAATAAGATGATTGGAATATGGTTGGTTCGCTGATCAGATTTTAATTTACACACCAGATGGATGCCGTTCATGACCGGCATCATCACATCGCTGACAATCAGGTTCGGTAACCGGTCGACGGCAATGGCTAAACCCTCCGCGCCATTGCTGCTTTCCAGGACATCGTATTGATCTCTCAGCCTGTCACGCATGTACGTCCTGATCTCATGATTGTCCTCCACAAGTAGTATCAATGCTTTCTCACATGTTTCCTTATTATCCAGTGAAGTGTGATCCACCGGGCAATCCTCTATGGTGTCTGCGTAAACATGATCCTCCGGTTCCGGGAGGATTTCATTTTGTGTAAAATGGCCGTTGCCACCGGGAAGCAGTATGGTAAATCTTGTGAATCCACAATTCGTCGCCGTGGCTTCGCGGCTTTCAACGGAGATGGATCCATGGTGAAGATCAATGATGCCTTTCGTCAGGGCAAGGCCTATTCCAAATCCCGCATCCTGAATGCCCGTGTTTTCAGCCTGGTAAAAACGGTGAAAGATTTTCTCCAGGTGTGCGGGGGCGATACCGAGGCCGTTATCTTCAATCACTAATTTAACAAACGGATCTTCTTGGGAGGAGGCGTTTGCCTGCCCCGCCGCGGCGCAACCGCTGCATATGGAAATATTTACCTCGCCGCCCCCCGGCGTAAATTTCAGCGCATTTACCAACACGTTAAAAAAGACCTTGGACAATTCCTGACTATCAAACCACAATGGAATGTTGGCGGCAGAGACCGCAAAATTCAGTGACACCTTTCGCGAATCCCCATATTCCTGAAAAGAATCAACGATCTCCCTGACAAAGGCAACGATATTGCCCTTGCTTACTTTCAGGATCACGTTACCGGTTTCCTGTTTTTGAAAATCAAGTAACTGGCTGAGCAGGCGTATCAGCCGATCCGTATTGTTTTTAACCAGCGTGAGCTCTTTTTTCACTTTGGGATTATGGGAATGGTTATCCAACAGGTGTTCGATGGGCGCCGCCATCAGTGTCACAGGGGTACGGATCTCGTGGGCAATATTCGTAAAGAAATTCAGTTTTGCCTGATGAAACTCCTCCTGCTTAACCTTTTCCATGTGTTCTAACTGAAGATCGTGTTCAAGCTTTAGTTGTTTCTTGTTTACCCGCGCCCAGGCGTATAACAGCAAAAGGAACGTCAACAGATAGCCTGTATAAGCCCACCAGGTTTTCCAGGGAGGTGGGAGGATACGGATCGACAGGGTTTTTGGAGTCTCATTCCAAATGCCATCATTATTTGAGCCTTTCACCAGCAAAGTGTAGGTGCCGGGGGCAAGGTTCATATAAGTTGCCAAGGGTTCTTTTATATAGTTCCATTCCTCTTCAAAACCCTCTAACATATAAGCGAACTGATTTTTCCTTGAATTGATATAGTTCAGGACCGCAAATTCGACAGAAAAAATATTCTGATTATGCCTGAATCTGAGCGAGGTTTCATGGTTCACATGGCGTTCCAATACGCCATGGTTGTCTTTTAAATTAATTTCCTTATTAAACAGCCTGACGGACGTGAAGGCGAGGGGAGGGATCACCTTGTTTTCATAAATACTATCCGGGTGAAAATAGGCCACTCCATTATATCCGCCAAAATAGAACAAGCCGGCATCGTCAAGGTGGTGCGAGTTGAAGTTAAATTCGTTGCACAACAGACCGTCACTGCGATTATAATTTTTGAATGAGAAATTGTTCGCGTCAAGCCGTGACAATCCATTTTCAGTACTGATCCAGAAAGAACCATTCGAGTCCTGGCGTATCCCGTAGATACTATTTCCGGGAAGGCCATCTGCCAGGGAGACATGCCTCAGGATTTCCCCACCCTCAGAAAGAAGATACAAACCAGTTCCCCGTGTTCCTACCCATAGCCGCTTTTGCCGGTCTTCATAGATGCTGACAATATAATGCCCATTGGGAGCGGTAGGATTTTGTGGATCGCTTAAAAAGCGGGTGAAAGTTCCGTCAGGCAGTTTTTTATTCAAGCCGGAGGCAGTACCCACCCATAGATCTTTTTTGGAGTCTATGAACAAGCGGGTTACTGCCTTCGAACTGAGCGACGTGATATCACCCGGGTCGTGTGTATAGACTTTTTCAACAACCCCGCGCGCTGTGTTCACACGCGCGAGCCCGCCGAAATATGTTGCGAGCCAAAGGTTCCCTTCAGCGTCCTTTATCATATCATAGATCACATCGTCTGGTAAGGCGACCTGGCCTGATGGATCATTCCTGAAATGCACGAATTTTTTCTCGCGAGAGTCAAAAAAATCCAATCCCTTGATGGTCCCTATCCAGATCCCCCTGTCGCCTTCTAGTAACAAGCATTTGATGTTGTCATGGCATAAAGAATTCACATTGGTTTCTTCGTGCTTAAAGTGCGCCCTGAGGTTCGAATGAGGGTCCAGAAAAAGCAATCCATTTCCTTCAGTACCGATCCAGAAATTTCCGGTGTGATCAGTGGTGATAGCACTGGCAACCTTGAAACTGAGCTTTTGCCCATGGACCTCGGGTACCAGGTGCCGGAATTGTTTGGAAACAGGACTGTAAATATTCACGCCGCCATGAAACGTTCCAATCCAATAGGAGCCGTCGCGATCATAAAACATCGAGCGGATGGAGTTGTCACTTATAGACGCAGGATCATCGTGAACGTTTCTGAGACTTTTTATTTTTGAAAAATCGCCATCGGCAATAAACAGTCCACCAATAGTACCTATCCAGAAATTACCATCAGGGTCCTTTAAAATGGAACGAATTGCTTTTGATTCCAGTTTTGCATTCCTGATCTCCCGGTCTGAAAATTCATAAGTGACTTTATCAAAGAAAATCAAACCACTTCTTTCAGTGCCCACAAGCAATCTTCCATTGCTGTCTTCTTCAAATGAATTAACGGAATTATTTTTTTGATATTTGCCCTCCAACTGTGGAAGTCGGAACGATCTAAAAGAATAGTTATCAAGACTATGATACTCCAACCTCGAGAAGCCATGAGACGTTCCTATCCAAAGGATGCCCTCATCATCCTGAAAAATTGAATGTATATCATCGTTTATCAGGCTATTATCATTTTCCGGCTGGTGCAGGAAACGCGAAAAAGATATCGAATCACGTTCAATCAGCAGGTTCAACCCGCGTCGTGTTCCAATCCACAGGCTCTGATCACGCCCTTCGAGGATACAGGTAACCGTGTTGTCTGAGAGTGACCCCGGCTTGCCGTCTTCGGAAAAGAACTTCTGAAAGTTGTCGGTCCTCGAATTAAAAAGATTTAAACCCGTCCGTGTTCCTATCCACAGGCGTTGGCGGCTATCTGAGAAAAGACTGTAAATAAAGTTATCGGAAAGGCTGCCCTTCTCGTGCGGATCATACTGGTAAACTTTAATTTTCCTTGCGTCATACCGGTTCAGCCCCTCGCGTGTACCGAACCACATAAATCCATCCGAATCCTGGGTTACCGCCAGGACGGTACTTTCTGAAAGGCCATCCGCCAGTGTCAAATGATCAAAACTTAAACTTTGTCCATAAACGCCATGCCCGTTCATGAACCATGAAACCTGAACGAGAATAAATAGGCGAAGGCAAAAATTCATAGGCTGTTATTGAATAGGCAATGAAATTTACAAAGAATACAATAAACCATCATTTTGTATCTTGTTCTTTTGATGATTTTTTTTAAAAGGAATTGTTGAAAAGTTGACCCTGGTGGGGAATTTCAGGGCCTTAAATTTTCGGTGAACGATTTCTAACCTCCTTTTGAACTATTTTCGCACCCCGGTTTGAAACTTTATATGAAGATTGCCCCATGAATGATCACCTTTGTGATGAATAGAAGATCGACTCATGCACTTATTTTCTTCCTGATCCTGTCTCAGGCCGCAATTGGATTTCCTCTTAGCGGAGACGTGATCGGCATTGAAATAATGGCAAAAGATAACTCCACCCATATTGCCGGCATTACAGGCGATACCTTAAACATTATTTCCGGAAGCACTTATTCATTTACGGTGGATACTCCTGAGGATCAGGGAATGATCTCAACGACGCCGGACATCAAAGAACTTCTTCGTCAAATTGTTTCCAGGGATGGTATTTCCCTTACCTATCGGGTCACATCCAGGGATGGTGCGGAAAAAAACAAAGGCGCCATAGAAAACGGGGACCGGCTGGTCGTAACTTCTCAGGATGGTCGGGAAACGCGAACCTATCACATTGCCTTGCGCACCATGGCGCTGAGTGGCAAACTGCGTTTGCAGCAGGAGGCGATAACGGTGAATACCAAAAGGAGTCTGACACTTTATTTTACGGCCGGACAACGCACGCCTGATGCGACAGTAAATATCTATGTGCCAGCCGGAATAAATGTGACGATGGATAACACCACCGTGAACGTGATCGGCAGGGGTGAAGTGAAGCTAAAGGACCTCCAGAGACAATCGATCGGTCGTGTGGGCAATCTCTATCCGTATTCCAAAGTAGGAGAAGTTGACATCGCAAAAACCTTTGATGGCAGTTCCATCATTACTTTCAGTCACCTTGACATGCGTCCGGCAAACGGTGCCGACCTTGTCATCGTGATCGATGATGTAAACCTCGGCAAGGCCGGAAAGTATGCTTTCAGGTCCCGCTACACTACTTCCAAACCCGAGGTGCTGTCGAGCCCGGGCATTGGGCCGGAAACCGCAATTCTAATTACCAGGACAACTATTTCGGATTTTGAACGCGTTCTGAATAAGGCAATACCATTTAAGGAAACACAGGATATCTATACGCAGGTTGATTTCAGATGGACGCCAGGGAAAGCATCGGAAGTTCAATTGATGCAATCCCGGGATGAAGGAAAGACATGGAAGATTTCCAGGGGAATGGTGGACGCAAGGAAGGCAACTGCTAAGGTTTCCGGATTGGAACCTGATAAGCTGTACCTTTTCAGGCTCTCCGTTAAGAATGGTGAAAACAAAGGTGTCTCAAATCCGGTCTACTACTTTTCCGGAAAGATGGATATAAAAATCTTTGGGGTGGACGGTGAAGACAATCAGGACAACACCGAAAAAATAAATGAGGCGATAGCGTATCTGCATTCGTTGGGAGGCGGAACACTGCGCTTTAGCAAGGGTACCTACTCCGTCCGGACTGTTCATCTGAAGAGCAACGTTTATATTTACGTAGATAAGGATGCTACGATTAAAGCGCTAAAAGGTGGCGATGCGCCTGAGTCTACGTGGTACAGTGATAAAAAGTACAGGTCAGGTTTGTCACCCACAGACACCGGGCCCTATACAGATCCTGAAAACTTTCTTACCAAGCAGGATGTCGGACACACATTTTTCAGGAATGCAATGTTTTTTGGAGAAAGACTCGATAATGTAAAGATCATCGGACATGGCCGAATTACCGGCGATGGAAATCTAGTGACCGGCGACAAGGTCATGAACAATAATCCGGATAACCGTGCTGACAAGATGTTTAGCTTCAAGCTTTGCACCAACATTGAAATAGGCGGGCTTCATCGCGACGAAGATCTTTGGTACGATCCCGACCTGGATGAACCATTTTATGTAATGGAAAACGGCACTAAAGATGTTGATGTTGGGAGTATGCTGAACATCGACCGGGGTGGGCATTTTGTTTTGCTTGCTACGGGTACGGATAATGTCCATGTGCACAACACGTATTTTGCGAAGCACAGTACTTCAAATGTCCGCGATATCTATGATTTTATGGCGTGTAACAATGTGTCGGTGACGAATATTTACTCTAAAGTAAGCTCCGATGATATTGTTAAACCGGGCTCAGATTGTTCGTTGGGTTTTACAAGACCCGCACGTAATTACAGAGTACGGAATATTATAGGCGACACGAATTGCAACCTTTTTCAGATCGGTTCCGAAACTGCCGACGACATTACGGATGTCCACGTAGATAACATTTATGTCTTGGGTGCAAACAAAGCCGGGTTCTCCATTTCCACCAATGACGGAGGGCACATTAAAGATATCCACCTCAATTGTGGACACACCGGCAGCATTCATTCCCGCTCGAAGATGGAACGGACTTTTGCTCCTTTTTTTATTTCCATCTCGAACCGGGGCCGAATTTTGGGAGCTGACGTAGGCCGATATCAATTTACAGACAATGGCGAACAGCACGATGAACTTTTGGTTAAGAACGTAGACATCGGCCGGGTGGAAAATATTTTATTGAATGGCATTGACATCACGGAAGTATACCGCGGAAGTTCCTTCAGGGGTGAACGGTGGAAGGCCTATGACGGTTCGCAACGAAGGGCTACACCTATCGTCGCGGGTTACAGCCTTCCCGACGGAAAGATGGTGGAAGGTGGGCTGGATTCTTCCCTGCCGAATGGTAAACACACAGGGTACATCAAAAATGTTGTATTCAACGATATACAAATTCTTGTCAAGGGCGGCAACCCGCTTTCCGATACGGCAAAAATACCGCCTGAGTTGGGTGTTGGTCAATACAATGCGTCCAATCTGGGAGTTGTGCCTTCGTACAGCCTGTGGGCCAGACATGTCGTCGGGCTAACGGTGCTGAATTGTTCATTTAACTATGAAACGCGCGACAGCAGATATGCCATTTTTTTGGATGATGTTCATGGCGCACACATTTCTTCCGTAAGAATGGTGCGGCCTGAGGATAACCATCACATTATAAAACGAAGACACTCGCCCGATGTGAAAATTGAAGATGTTAAGTACTACCAGGATACATGGGGTAATTCAATCCGGGAGTTGGCGCCGAAAATTCCGGATGCATCACACTAGTCTAATGGCAATATGATAAGAATATTAATTTCGGTCTTGTTGCTGTTGTCAACCGTTCAATCCTTCGGCCAACAAAGGAATTCAACCATTCTTGAAGTAGACTATGAGAAAATTGTTTCAGGCGCCGCGCTCACCTATGATAAACCCGTCAGCAGGAGTGAAGAAGGAATGCCCGTGGGGAACGGAACAATGGGAAGCCTGGTATGGACAACACCTTCTGCGCTCAGATTCCAGCTCAACCGCGTGGATGTATTTGGCAATAATTCCGCTTCCAATAACTTTTATGAACGCCACACAGACTATTGCGGGGGATTGGGATTTGTCGACCTTGATTTTTTAACGGAAGGGACCTTTGCGGAGAAAAATTTCCGACAACATCTTTCACCCTATATTGGTTTGGCTACCGTTGAAGGACATCATATTAAGGCCAGGGTCCTGGCCTGGAATGAGCAGGACATCATGGCGGTTGAAGTAGAAGATGATCGTCCCCCGTCGGAGCTTGTGCATGTAAAACTCCGAACGCTTCGTTCACCTGTGACGAAAAGAGGAAATCACACCGCCATTTCGAGACTAAAGGTAATGGGCAACAAGATCGTTTTGACGCAGGAGTTCCGGGAAGACCTGTACTACTGTGCATCTTCCGTGGTGGTTGAGATTGTCGGTCGTGAGGCAAGGGCCACTTTGGAAAATGAAACAACGATCCGGTTGGTGGTTGCTCCTGGCGACGCGAAGTTTTCAGTTCTGATGGCAAGTGCGGCCACCTTTGATCCGGAGGAAGATGTTGTTGCTTTGTCTTTTAAGAAACTTGAAGAGGCAAAGAGCAAAGGGTTTGAGGGATTGTTGCAATCAAATAAAGTGTGGTGGGAGAACTTTTGGGAAAAGTCATTTATCCACCTGAGCAGCGACGATGGAAAGGCTTCGCTCATTGAGAGGAACTATTACTACTACCTCTATGTGATGGCTTCAAGTTCACGGGGCCCCTATCCGCCAAAGTTTAACGGTATGCTATGGACGACGGGAGGCGACGACCGGAAATGGGGAAATCTGTACTGGGGCGCCAATCAGAGTTGTCTTTATAACGCTTTATTTCAAACGAACAGAATGGAGTTGCTGGAGCCCATGTTCCATATGTATTCGGCGATGCGCAAGTCCTGCGAAATTGCGGCCGCGCAGCAGTGGGGCAGCAAGGGGATCTATATTCCGGAGACCGTCGCCTTCGATGGGCTTGCTCCGCTACCGGAAGGTCTCGCAGCGGAAATGCGTGAACTTTATCTACTGAGGAAGCCGTGGGCCGGGCGGTCCCAAGAATTCAGTGACTATGCCTTCACGAAAATGCCTTTCCTGAGCCGTTGGAACTGGAAAAAAGATGATGGATGGAAAGACGGGCGCTGGAATGCTTCCGACAAGGGCGGCGGCGCTTTCGGGCACGTGACCCATATTTTTTCGAGGGGAGCCAAGATCGCATATCAATACTGGCTCAGGTATGAATACACACAAGACAGGGATTGGCTGCGCGAGGAGGGTTATCCCATGCTGAAAGGAGTTGCCGAATTTTATCGGAATTTTCCGAACCTGAAAAAAGAGGGCGACGGCAAGTACCATATCTATCATGTTAACGATAACGAATCTGTCTGGGGCGGTCATAATACCGTAGAAGAGTTATCCTCGATGATGGGAGTACTTCCTGTCGCTATAAAAGCTTCTGAAATGTTGAATGTCGATGCGGACTTTCGGTTAAAATGGAGTGAATTGCTTAAGGATCTTTCGCCGTTGCCAACGAGTGATGACTATCGCGATGGCTCGCCTAAAAAGGGCGTTACGTGGGCAAGGGCATTACCTCCGGTCATACAGGGGAATGGGAATCGCCTTCCCGATCCGAATACGCTACCGGTTTGGTTCTTCGACCTGTGCACGCTGGAATCAGATCTTTCGGTCCTGGAAACAGCCAATGCCACTTTTGACGCCTACTTTGAGAAAGGCATTGAAGAAAATACCAGCATTCATGTTTTGTCTAAATTGCCTGTGGCCGGTTCGTTGTTGGGGCGTCCGGAGTCCACGGAATTTCTAATAGCAAACCAGATAGAGACATCAGAAATTAGGGCTATGCCCAATCGGATGGACCTTCGTGAAGGTTTTCAAACGACCAGTGCGCAAAGGCTGGGGCGGGCTGCAGAAGCGTTGCATTACGCATTGTGTCAAAGCGTTCCGTCTCAACCTGGAAGAGAACCTGTTATTCGAGTTTTCCCCGCATGGCCAGGCGGCTGGGATGCCCAATTTAGTCTCCTTTGCCGCGGCGGATTCCTGGTGAACTCATCCCTGCAGAAAGGAAAAATAGAATTTGTAGAAATTTTTTCACAGTCAGGTTCGGATTGCCGCATCAGAAATCCATGGCCGGGAAAACCATTCACGATCTACCGCAACGAGAAGAAATGGAAAGATTCAAAGGATGAGCTGTTAGTCTTCGAAACAAGAAAAAATGATCATTTTATCATGGTTTCAAAAGGGGATACTCCTGAAATGTTCAAAAAACGGATTGGAAATTAAAATGGGCAATAGCTAGCACCCGACCTTCGGTGTTAATTCTAAATTTTATTGATGGTTGAACTCAGATTCATGTGGCTGCATCGATCTCATTATCGCTGTCATCCTTACGCGGGGTTGGCGCTTTGTTATAGAGTGAGAAAATGGTGTCTTGCAGATCTTTCAGTGTGATGGACTTCACCAGATAGTGCTTAATGCCCATGGCGTGCGCCTGGTCAATGTCGATTGGGTTGTCTGAAGAAGTGAGTATGACGATATTAAGGTTTTCCTTTTTCGGAAAGTTTAGACGCTTCAGCTCCGTCATGAAATCAAATCCGTTCATTACAGGCATGTTGAGGTCGAGCAGAACCACGTCAGGAGCCGTTTCCGTTCCCTTGCCGGCCTGAATAAAAATTTCCAGTGCATCTTTGCCATTGCTGACCGACCGGATTTCCTTGAAAAGCCCTGACTTCTGCGCCACCCTGGTATTGACGAAATTTGAGATATTGTCATCGTCGATAATTAACAGATTCATCTGGAATTCTTGATTGCGTATGCGGAATCTTTTATTTCACCATTTCAATCTCTATCGTCACATTATGAGGCGCGGGTATCGATCCTCCGAAATAGGGATATAAAATGTAGTTTGTACCCCTGATACAATCGCTCACCCTTTCAATTGCTGTTTTTCTTTCCCCATCCAGGTAAAAAACATATTCGTCATCTGTCGCTGTGATCTCGTACAGATTTTCTTCGTTCAGGTTCACCGTTGAAATAAATTTTTCGATGCGCACACTGTCCACGTAGCAATAGGCATAGATCTCAAGTTGCGAATTATACCATTGCCACGCAAATCGGGCGCTGTTCTCGTGGTGCAGCGAGCTGCAGTCTGAAAAGCCCATCAATTTATTTTTATTAGACTGCATGGCGGGATCTTCGAGCGTATACATGGCTGATTCGTCGAAGGTTGCTTTGAAAGACAGCTTTTGAGAATCAAACTGTTCGAATAGCCTCGGCGATGCATAGTGCTCGCCTTGCCTGATCACGAACTTGTGGGAGGTGACGGGTTCCTCGAGAAGTTCGCAACTGATGAGGCCGAATATTCCAACGAAGAAGACGAAACCTCTTAAAGCGCGGACGATGGAATGGTGAATTTTCATTTATTTATTTGGTTGAATTTCCTGCGAAACCAGTTCTTAAACTTCTCCAACCTGCGCTGCAGCCGCACATGAGCTTCGGTTGGCGGGCAAACTTTTTCAAACTTCCCTATACCTCAATTACGTGATCCAAAGCTGATCCCTATCAGGATATGGGTTTGGTTGCCAGGCGTTGTTGCCGAGAAGGCGCTGTTTTTCGTTTTTGTCGAAAGGTCACGTCCATATCTGAATTCGGAAAACAGATGGACGAAATCAAAACGATCTTTTAATTTCACTTCTATGCCCAGCCCCGCCGTAGCATTGACCTGTTTTACCTTGCCCAGGAACGGGGCCTCCGCCTGGCTGTAATTGATTGTCCCCGGCTCCTGATTCAGATAAAATCCATAAAATTTATATTGATCGTAATCCACTCCTCCTGTGAGGTAAGGTTCAATCATCAGGCTCTTTTTGGATATCCACGAAAGCGGATAAAAATTCACCGAGAGACTGGATACGTATAGGTCGGTGGTGCCTGCAGTATTTCCGGAGGAAGCGTAATAGCCCAGAAGGCCCAGCTTTGCCCGGACGATGTTGTTGCCATAGACCAGTCCCAATTGACCACCTGTTTGCAGCAGGTTAGTTCCATCGATCTTTACGATGCTGCTCGAAACCGTTTGGGATTGGCTTCCGAAGCTGGCAAAAAAGCCTTTATAGGTTTTTTGCGAATCCCGTTGACCGGGCTGCGCACTTGTGATCAGGCTTTGTAAAAGCAGGATCGTGAAAAGGATCAGAAAGAAGATTCCTTTTAGCAGATTTTCGTGAACTCTCGTTGTCATAATTGTTTGGGTCATTGTTTGATGAGACAAAGGTGCAGGAATGGCCGCTTAGAAGAATCAGTGAAATTTTGATTTTAAATAAATCAGATATTGAATTAGAATAAATGGCGGGTTTCAGCCGGGGACGCGCATTTTTCCTCGAATTTGCAGGGAGTGGCCTGCCCGTCCGGATAAGGAAAGCTTATCCGGGAATAGTCCCCTTCAGGAATCTTCCCAAATGGGCGACTCTTCGATGTAAGGAAAATCCTGAGATATTCAGAATTTTCCTGATAAAGGGTTTGGTTACATTTTCTCGTT
>JBBEBN010000306.1:0-15264 GCA_040882305.1 Cyclobacteriaceae bacterium | reverse complement strand
TTACTGACAACAAAGCAGCAATCAACGCTTCATCTTCCACCGCGGGTCGCTCCAGTTTAGAGGGCGAGAAGTGGGTTTCGACAAAATTGGTATCAAAGTTTCCGGACCGGAAGGCATCGTGCTTCATCACAAAATCACAGAAGCCGAGCGTGGTGGTCAGCCCGGTAATCTCGTATTCTTCAATTGCCCGGATCATTTTCCCGATGGCCTCCATGCGCGTTTCCCCATGACAAATGAGCTTAGCGATCATGGGGTCATAATAAAACGGGATATCCATCCCCTGTTCAAAACCATCATCCACCCTTACGCCATGGCCTTGCGGTCTTTTATAAGTCTTCAGATTTCCGATATCAGGAAGGAAATTATTGGCGGGGTCTTCCGCATACACCCGCGCTTCAATCGCATGTCCCCGCATGGTGAGGTCTTCCTGCGAAAATGGAAGTTTTTCGCCCGATGCGACCCTGATCTGTAATTTCACCAGATCAAGGCCCGTGATCATTTCCGTCACCGGATGCTCTACCTGCAAACGGGTATTCATTTCGAGGAAATAAAATTCCAGATCTTCATCGAGTATGAACTCTACCGTTCCCGCGCCAAAATAGCCGCACGCTTTAGCCACGTTGACGGCCGCCTCTCCCATGACCTTTCTTTTTTCGGGAGTGAGGATAGCGGAGGGTGCTTCTTCGATCACCTTCTGATGCCGCCGCTGTATGGAACACTCTCTCTCAAACAGATGTACAACGTTTCCTTGTCTGTCTCCAAAGACCTGGAATTCAATGTGCCGTGGCTTTTTAATATATTTTTCGATGAAGACAGATCCATCTCCGAAAGCCGCAGTGGCCTCGCTGATCGCTCGTTCCATCTGTTGTTCAAAATGGGCTTCATTTTCAACGATCCTCATTCCTTTCCCCCCTCCGCCGGCACTCGCTTTGATGAGCGCGGGGTATCCGATCTTCGCAGCAATTTTTTTGGCTTCTGCAATATTTTCGATCGGTTGGGAAGTACCAGGCACGAGGGGAACCTTGAATTTCGCTACCGCCGCTTTCGCCGCAAGTTTGCTCCCCATAAGTTCGATTGATTGAGGCGAGGGTCCGATAAAAATGAGCCCTGCGTCCTCGCATTGTTGGGCAAACCCCGCATGTTCCGACAAGAACCCGTAGCCGGGGTGCACGGCATCGGAACCGGTCTGCTGCGCAGCAGCAATGATCTTATCGATCCGAAGGTAAGATTCAATCGAAGGGGGAGGCCCGATACATATCGATTCATCGGCATATCTTACGTGGAGGGCATTCCGGTCTGCTTCACTGAAAACGGCAACAGTCTTGATTCCCATTTCTCTGGCGCTGCGCATAACGCGCAAGGCGATTTCACCGCGGTTGGCGATGAGTATTTTATTTATTGCTGGCATTCAGGAATAAAAGTGAGATCAGGGATAACAAAATGCGTAACATAATCGGCTTTACAGTTTTCTTTCCCCAGGTTCCGTTTTCGACAATTGGGCAAATTTATCCTTTTTTGCCTTAAACCTGTCTTAATTAACCGGGAGTTTAACTTGGTAGGGGAATGGATATTGCTTTTTTGATTATTTTTGCCGCAATATTTAAACCGCACAAGAGCATGGTAGATTTATTTGAAAAGCTTAGAATGGAGGCTGGCCCGCTGGCCAAGTACTCACACCTCCCTGATGATTATTTCTTTTTCCCGAAACTGGAGGGAGAGGTGGGGCCGCGTATGAAATTCAACGGGAAAACCGTTCTGAACTGGAGTTTAAATAACTACCTGGGGCTCGCCAATCACCCTGAAGTGCGCAAAGCCGATGCTGAAGCGGCTGCGCAATACGGGCTTGCGGCGCCCATGGGAGCAAGGATGATGTCTGGAAATTCTTTGAGTCACATTGAACTCGAGCGGCAGTTGGCGGAGTTTGTCAAGAAAGAGGACGTGATGCTCCTGAATTATGGCTATCAGGGTGTGGTGTCTATCATTGACGCCTTGGTTGACCGCAAGGATGTGATCGTGTATGATGCGGAATCACATGCCTGTATCATTGATGGAGTTCGCCTTCATATGGGTAAGCGCTTTGTGTACTCCCATAATGATCTGGAAAGCCTGGAGAAACAGCTCCAGCGTGCTACAAAGCTGGCGGATGAGACGGGAGGTGGGATTCTCGTTATTACGGAGGGCGTCTTTGGAATGTCTGGTATGCAGGGCAATCTGAAAGGCGCGGTGGCCCTGAAAAAGAAATACAACTTCCGTCTTTTTGTTGACGATGCACACGGGTTCGGAACCATGGGCGATACAGGTGCGGGAACAGGCGAAGAACAAGGCGTTCAGGATCAAATCGATCTATATTTCTCAACTTTTGCCAAGTCCATGGCAAGCATAGGCGCATTTGTCGCCGGCGACAAACGCATCCTTAAGTACCTGCGATACAGTGTTCGTTCACAGATTTACGCGAAATCACTGCCATTGACCCTGGTGCTCGGCGCCTTGAAGCGCCTGGAGCTGTTAAAAAGCAAGCCTGAGTTGAGATCTAATCTTTGGAAAATCGTGGACGCGATGCAAAAAGGCTTAAAAGAACGCGGTTTTCATCTCGGAAATACCAGTTCGCCTGTCACTCCGGTGCTGTTTAAAGGTGGGGTAGGCGAAGCCGCAAACATGGCGATGGACCTGCGTGAAACTTATAATATTTTCTGCTCAGTTGTGATCTATCCCGTTGTTCCTAAGGATGTTATCATGTTCAGGATCATCCCTACCGCCAGCCACACACTGGAGGATGTTGAGGAGACCCTACAGGCATTTTCGAGGCTGAAAGAGAAGCTTGACAGCGGCTTTTATCGCGAAGAGGTTTTGGTTTCCGTAACCAAGGGATTGTAAAAAAAACGCCTTTTAGGTGGATTTTTAAGGTTTTTAATTAATTTGGCATACCGAAACTAATTTTTAAATCTTAACAATTAATAAAATGCAAAAATTTGAAGAGCTCAAAAACCTCATTGCTTCACTGGAAGGTGATGCTGACAAGTTTTATAACAAGGGCAATAGCGCAGCAGGAACCCGGGTTAGAAAAGGAATGCAGGACCTTAAGAACCTAGCTCAGGCGATTCGTGCCGAGGTTCAGGAAATTAAGAACAAGGCGGCCTAACCAGCGCCTTTTAATTTTTGAGTTTGTCAGATAAGGGATAATTTTTAGAATTATCCCTTATTTTTTTGATTCAAGGCCAATATTTTCCTACGAAGGGCTTCAGATGCCTCCGCCAGCGGCAACCGAACGCGGCCGGAACAGATTTTCATACCCTCCAGAAGGGCTTTCAGGCCCACAGGGTTGCTTTCTTCATACATCAGTGGATTGATCTCGAGCAATTTGAAGGCCTCCAGGCTCGCTTTCCCATAATTTCCAGCCAGGGCGAATTCCTTTATTTTTCTAAAAATAACCGGGTAAGCATTTGCAAGCACGGAGATGACCCCTTTGGCGCCCAGCGCGTATAATGGAACAGTCATCATGTCGTCGCCGGAGATTAGCAAAAAATCCCTGGGCTTGTCCCGCACAATGCGCATGCATTGTTCCAGGTTTCCAGACGCTTCTTTGATTCCCATGATATTGGGATGTTCCGCCAGCCTTAAGGTGGTTTCAGCAGTGATATTCGAAGCAGTTCGCCCCGGCACATTATATAAGATGACCGGAACCGGGCACGCGTTGGCAATTGCCTTGAAATGACGAAATATGCCTTCCTGGGAAGGTTTGTTATAATAAGGGCTAACCGACAGCAATGCATCAACACCTCCAAAATCCGTTCCCGCAATCGAATCCAATACCTGTTGGGTATTATTTCCGCCTGTGCCATACACGAGGGGTAATTGTTTTGCGTTATTGTCTCTTACAAAATCAAGTACGCTTTTCTTTTCATCCGCCGAAAGGGTGGCCGCTTCTCCCGTTGTACCCATGACCACATAGTAGTCAACCCCTTTGGCAGTGTGGACCAGAAGTTTTTTGAGACCGTTGAAATCCACTTCCAGCCTTTCTGTAAATGGGGTCACCAATGCTACTCCTGTGCCATAAAGTTTTTTCATGTCGGGTAATTTAAAAAAGAGCTCAATATTAGGCTAAAATACTGAAATGGAGTATCAGCAGGAGGGGAGAAAAAATCATCGCAGGGCCGTGACGTATTTGTAAAGTTCTTCCAGGAGAACTTTTGAATCGCCTTTGTTTTCGATCAGCATCTCAAAAAATGGTTCGCCTTCCTTCCAGAACTTGCCTATGCGGCATTTGGCCTTGCTTTTGGCGACCACATTCAGGATAAGGTCATTGGGATTCGCATCCAGGTAGAGGAGGAAATCGAAAGGCGCATCCGCAAATTCAAGCGCGCTGTTGGCTGTAATGTTTCCCCAAAATGAAATTTCCCGGTAGGTGAAAAAATCAAACATGAATTCATAATTCTCCTGGTTCCGCGGCAAATAGGCCAGGGTTTTGACCTTCTTTCCGTCGTGCTCAAATTTCCTGATAAGGTTTTTAATCTGATCGTGTTTTTGCCTGTCTTCCACCGTAAATATCAATCCGATGGAAACCGCTTTTTTATACGCCTCATTGTAGCGCAGCGTTTTGTTTTTCCGCAGATATGATTTGGTCTTATATCTTAAGAATTTAAACTTCATATCATTTCAGGCGGAGGCGTTCAGCATTTTTTCAAATTCACGTTCGGTAATTATTTTTACCCCGAGTTTTTCTGCTTTCTCCTTTTTCGATGGCCCCATATTTTCTCCGGCTACAAGGTAGTCCAGTTTTCCGGAAACTGACGATAAAACTTTTCCTCCGTTCTTCAGAATTAAGTCTTTCAGATCATCGCGTTCGTAATTTTGGAAGACTCCGGAAATAACGAACGATCTGCCGGCCAGCACATCGCTCTCTTTTTCAGGTTCCTTTTCCTCGCTTTCAAAGATCAATCCGGCTTTTTGTAATCTCGAGATCTCCTGCTTGTTTTCATGTTTCCGGAAAAACTCAAAAACGCTCTTAGCGATCTTATCTCCCACCTCAGGAGCGCTCAACAACTCTTCATACGAAGCTTTTGCCAACTGATCAATGTTTCTGAAGTAACGCGCCAGCTTTTCTGCCACGGTTTTCCCGACATAGCGGATACCAATGGCGAATAGTACGCTCTCAAAGGGACGCTCTTTTGACTGTTCGATGCCGTCGAGCAAATTCTTGATGGATTTGTCCTTGAAGCTCTCAAGCCGCGTGAGGTCCTCGCGCCGCAAATCGTACAGATCTGCAGGGCTTTTCACCAAACCCAACTGGAAAAGCTGATCGATGGTCCTCTCCCCAAGCGAATCAATGTCCATCGCCTTGCGCTGTATAAAATGCTCGATCCTTCCTTTTATCTGTGGAGGGCATCCATTGATGTTCGGGCAATAATAGGCGGCTTCGCCCTCCACCCGGAATAATTTGCTGTTGCACTCGGGGCAACGGTCGATATACCCGATAGGTTTGGCATGAGAGGTCCTTTTCGAGGGATCGACGCCGGTGACTTTCGGGATGATTTCTCCACCCTTCTCAACAAATACATAATCGCCGATCCTGAGATCAAGACGGGCAATTTCGTTGGCATTGTGCAGCGAGGCGCGTTTAACGGTGGTTCCTGCCAGAAAAACGGGCTCCAGCATCGCCACGGGTGTAACAGCGCCCGTCCTGCCAACCTGGTAGGTCACACCGTTCAGTTTGGTGCTTGTATTTTGCGCCTTGTATTTGTAGGCGATGGCCCACCTGGGGCTTTTCGCTGTAAATCCAAGGTGCTCCTGTTGTTCGAGGTTATTCACCTTGATCACCACACCATCCGTTTCCAGGGGAAGCTCCAGGCGTTTTAATTCCCAGTGCTTAATATAGTCGAGCACAGCTTCGATCGACTTGCACTTCTTGTAAGTGGGTGATACATGGAAACCCCATGATTCCAGTTTCCTGATCGCCTCCTCATGGGTTTTTATACCTGATGCTCCCAGCAGGCTATAAGCATAGCAATCCAGTTTTCTCCGGGCCACCTCGGCTGAGTCCTGCATTTTCACCGTTCCCGCCGCTGTGTTCCGCGCGTTGGCATATCGTTCTTCACCGATGTCTTCGCGCTCTTTATTCAGTTTTAGAAAAACTTCTTTTGGCATAAACACCTCGCCCCTCACTTCAAATGAGCGGGGGATGTCTTTGCCTTTCAGTACAAGTGGAACACTGCGAATGGTCTTAATATTGTTGGTGACATCGTCGCCACGGACTCCGTCACCGCGGGTGACGCCCTTTGAGAGCTTTTGGCTTTCGTAAAGCAAGCTGATGGAAACACCATCAAACTTTAACTCACAATAATATTCATAGGGGTCGCCGTCCAGGCCACGGCTCACACGACGGTCAAATTCCTCCAGTTCTGCCGGACTGTAAGTGTTCCCCAACGAAAGCATGGGAAAACGGTGGTAAACCGCCGGGAACACTTTGGTGATCTTACCCCCAACCCGTTGTGCCGGTGAATGGGGATCCTTGAATTTTGGAAATTGTTTCTCAAGGGCGATCAGCCTTTCCAGCATCTGATCAAACTCATAATCGGAGATCTCGGTGTTGTTTTTCTGATAATATAAATGATTATGATAATTTATTTTCTCCGTTAACTGATCGATCTCTTTCTTAGCTTGTTCGGGCGTCATATTTGGAAGCTAAAAGCTTAAGCCGGTGGTTTAAATTAAGATTCAACATCAAAATTATAAATTCTCCCGCACACTGTAAATTTTTGACATACCACCAGCCTGCGCGGCCCACCGCAATGTTCGCAGGCTTCCTGCCTATTTCGTCACGTCTTCGTAGGCTTTAAAAGCATGCTCGAGGTCAATGCTGTTGTTCTTTCGATCGATATCAGCCATCCTCCGGGTTGGGTCGATTTCGATGGTGGCGATCTCTTCAGGTTTGCGGCTGATCCTTACCGTATAAGCAGGATTCACCCATGGCCAGGCATCCAGGTCATTGCGCATGAGCTTTTGATTTTCTACCGGTTTGCTCCCAAGTGTTTCGCTTAAAGGAATGTAATACATTTCCTGCGCGCCATCTTTATAGGTGACCATCAGGTCAATGGGCATGGGAAAGTCTCCAAACCTTTCCAGTGTGACGAAAGTGTTCCCGCCGTTCTCCAGGACAGTACTAATCCCATAATCGATAGTCTTGGTGGTATGAATAAAATAATTCAGGTACCAGTTAAGCTGCAGGCCGGAGACCTTTTCCATGACGCGAATAAAATCAACCGGTTCAGGGTGTTTGAATTTCCAGGTATTTAAATATCGCCGAATTCCGTAATAAAAAATATTTTCGCCTAAAATATACTTCAACTGGTGGAGGAATACGGCGCCCATGCCGTACGCGGCCGTGGAGTAGGCGCGGTTCGTGGTGTAATGGTCCGAATGCTGGCTGGCGGGTTCCTGCAGCCCGCTTTTTGCGAGCGAAAAATATCCCAGGTAGCTTCCCTCATGCGGATCTTCTTCATCGAAAATGAAAGACAGGGATTCATTGGATGCGAAATCTGTAAAGCCTTCGTCAAACCAGGGATACAACGCTTCATTATTTGCCAGAACACCCTGATACCAGCTGTGCGTCACCTCATGAGCAGTTACACCGATCAGACTTCCCGGGCTCCTTTCTCCCGTGATCAGCGTACACATTGGATACTCCATGCCGCCGTCACCTCCCTGGATGATGGAGTAAGCCTCGTACGGATATTGTCCGAAAGTTTTGTTCATGAACTCAAAATGCGGGATGGCAAATTCTTTCAGGGTCGTCCAGTTATCATTAGTTTTTTCTCCTGGCTGGTAAAAGAAATGCAGTTCAGGCCCTTTGGGTACCCGAACGATTTCATGTTTGTAATCCGGGTCAGCTGCCCATGCGAAATCATGAACATTTTTGGCGACAAAATTCCAGGTAAGGTCACCCGAGGGACGTTTTACGGAACCAGCATTTTTTTCGTAGCCATGTCCGATCTTCTCCGGATTCTGAAGGATGCCGGTGCCTCCAATGACAAACCTCGGGTCGATGGTGATGCTCACATCAAAGTCTCCCCATACACCGTGGAATTCCCTTGCGACGTACGGGTAAGCATGCCATCCCATATAATCATATTCCGCCATTTTTGGGTACCACTGCGTCATGGAATAGGCAATTCCTTCGCGGTTGTTCCTCCCCGACCGTCGGACCTGAACAGGTACCTGTGCTTCGAATTCCATGTCAAAGACCGCCCTGCCTGAAGGCATGATAGGTTTATTCAAGGTTACCTCAAGAATAGTTCCCACTATATTAAATGAGACCTCCTTTCCGTCCTGCTTAAGGGATTGGATATGCTGGTATCCGATTTCGTCTTCTTTTAATTTGGAAATTCTGTTGCCGACCCTGGGATCAGGATCCTGAATGTTCCTCGACCGGACGTCCATCATGCTACCGGGTTGAAAGGCATTGAAATAAAGATGATAGTACGTTTTCCTCAGCGTGTCTCGGGAATTGTTGTAGTAACTTAGTTTTTGAGTGCCTGTAAGCTTGTGGGTGTTGACATCGAGCCTGACATCCATGTCATATTCTACCCGTTGCTGCCACCGGAAATCCTGCCCAACCGCAACGTTGATAAAGAGAAAAAGTACGACAGCTGTAAGAAGTGTATTTTGCATGAAAAACGCTTTTGTTAACGTTTGCAAAATATCACAATAAGTTTAAAGTTTAAAGTCAGTCCATAGGATCCCTGTGGGATAAAGGTTGAAACTATCTGCGGCGGCGGTGGCGCTGCTCGATCTGCCGCAATATCAGTTTCCGGAAATCGACTTCCGCCTGGCGAAGCTTCAGAAGCTTTTCTGCGGAAATGATCTTTTGGAACCGCTGCGTATAGTCTTTTTCGAGGTCAAGCTCCTGTTGCTTGATTTTCAGATCCAGGTCGAGGAGCTTTTGGTCATCAGCCCCCTTGCTTCTTTCTTCACGCAGTGGCTCGCGAAGTGCTCTGCGCTTTTCACCATACTCGCGATAGACCGGCCAGAATCTTTCCGCCTCCGGGGAAGTGAGCTCCAGTCGTTGCGTGATGTAGGCGGCATGGGCAGCTCTGATCTTTTCGCGCGCACGGGGGTCGCGGATGTTTTCCGCTGGCTCGACCTGAGCCCCGGCGGTAAGTGAGCAAAAAATAATGGTGAAGAGGAAAATATTTGTTTTATTCATGGTCATAGGGTGTTCAATTCCACATCAATTTGTTCATCGTCAAGATCCCGGAGTTCCAGATCGTACACTTCGTTTTCAATGGCTTCAAGATCTCCGGTGTAGAAATCAACGTTTTCAAGAATATCTTCTGTGGTCATCGGGGAATCGTGGAGGTAATTTATAAGGTCTTCCGCATCCACGGTTGCCAGAATGGATGTAGCGTCCGCCTCCGGACGGATATAGAAAAATAGAATAGTTGCAATGACGATCAGCGGCAGGGCGTACTGAAGTGCGTAGCGAAAAACCGGACGACCAGGTGTATCGACCGGGGTGGCAGGAATACGCGATTGGACCTCAGCCGGCAGTTTATCAAAGTAGTCTTCCGGTACGCTGAATATCTGTTTCTTTGGAATATCCTCTAATTTGCCCATCGCTGTTTTGACACTGGCCCGCGCCTTAGGTTTAATCACTCTTCAAAAAATCTTCAATTTTCTTTACCGCGTGGTGGTAACTCGCTTTGAGGGCTCCCACGCTGGTTCGTGTAATTTCCGCCATTTCATCATAAGAAAGTTCATCGAAATATTTCATGTTGAAAACCAGGCGTTGTTTATCCGGAAGTTTCAACAGGGCTTTCTGCAGCTTTAACTGAACTTCATCACCACTCACGTAGGGAGAGGTGGTTAATTTTGCTGACAATTCTCCTTCCACATCCCCGAGGGGTAAAAAGAAGCGTCTTTTTTTCCGTCTTAAAAAATTCAGGCATTCGTTTGTGGCAATGCGGTAGATCCATGTGTACAACCGGGCGTCCTGCCGGAAGGCGTCAATGCTTTTGTGGATCTTGATAAAAACTTCCTGCGTGATATCGTCTGCGTCATCGTGGTCGATCACCATCTTGCGTATATGCCAATAGATTCTCTGCTGGTAGGTTCGCACCAGGATATTGAATCCGAAATTTCTTGAATCCGGATGCCGCAGCTTTTCCAGTAAGTCTTTGTCTTCCAAGAAGGGGGGTTGATTCCGAAGTTAGACAATTCCGGTGAACGGAGGTTTAAAGTTCGAAGTTCGAAGTTTCTGTATCTGCAATTTTTTTGCTTTCAAGAAAGGCACTGCTCGTTTTATTGATTGTGGAGGCAACTTCAACGAGGACGCGCAGAACTTCAAGCTTCAAATTCCCCCAAGGTGTCGGCCAGCAGCTCGTACTGCTCCTTCGAGTGGGCGGGGAAGTTTGCAAAGCGCAGTTGTGTTTTCTTAGCAGCGCCATATCCGCCTCCGGCGTGAAGTCCTTTCGCAGCAAGAAAGATGGCAAGCTTTTCGGTGTGTTCGCCGGTGTCGGCGACGATCACTGTTTTGGAACGAAAATCATTTTCTTTCACGGAAGGGGAAATGAACGGACTCTTCTCCAATGTCTGGTAAAGGATGGCTGCCTTGTATTCGGTTTCCCTGCGCAAATTTTCAATTCCGCGTCTCAGGAAATCAGCGACCACTTTTCCCAGCAGATAGATACCCAGCACGTTGGGTGTTTCCGGGGTCTGATTTTTCTTTGCGTGTGCAAGAAGCGTTGGAATGTTGTGATACGAGCCTATAGAGATATTTTTTGCAGAGAGCCCTTCCGCTTTAGCTACACATCGGTCGTTGACCATCCAGACCCCCAGGCCGGCAGGCAGGCCGAATCCCTTTTGAACGGAAAAGAATAATGAGTCGACCACATCAAGGTCAAACGCCGGATAGGGGAGGGAAGAAACAGCGTCAACTACCAGGAGGTTGTTTGGATTTTCTTCTTTCAGCCGGTGTATCCATTGCATGGGAAGGGAAACGCCGGTACTGGTTTCATTGTGCGTAACAGCAATAAGTTCAGTATCTTGCGGAAGGAGCAGGTTTTTGTTAAAACCGTGACCAGCAGGGACTTCGGTTTTTTTTGCATTTTTCTTCAGCAGCGCTCCAATTTCGTGAAATCTTTTTGAAAAGGATCCGTTTACAAGATGAAAGGACGTTTCTTCCACAAGATTTTGAAAAATCCTTTCCCATATCTCTGTGGCAGACCCCGTAAAGAAAATGTGGTAGTCGGTCGGGATATTTAAAAGTTCGCGCAAACCATCGGTGGTTTCTTTACTGATCTGTTCGAATTCTTTGCTGCGGTGCGACAGAGAAGGTATTCCCTCTTTAAACGCCTGCCGCGCATGATCGGCCACGGTAAAATAAAGCTGGGAAGGACCAGGGGTGAAGTTGACGTGGTGTTTCATAAGGAGCTGGCAAAGCTAAAATTTGCTTTAAGAAAAAATACAATTTTAACAAGATTGATGGTATAATCTGTTTTTCATAAGTTTGTGTAAGAAATCCCACTTGGATTTGGGACACGTTTGCTGAACCTAACAATTTAAACAAAACCGAGTAAAGCTTTCTTTCAAAATCAGGCCTCATCCCGCCCCGATCATATCGGGGGCCGGGCCCTCGCCCAAAAAGCAGGTTAACAGAGGAAAATTGCGACTGACGGCAGCTCAAAACTTGTCTCTTATGGGGTTCAGAAACACCTCACCAAATCCAGTGGGTTTTTTTTTTGAGTGGCGCGCTGCTGCGTGACAGTCAATTGCAAAATTGTGGCATGGCCATGCCCATGGCATCAACTTATTTTCAGTACAGCATCCTGAACTTGATCGTGTGCTCAATGGCCCGGAGTTTCGCGATCACATCTTTATCGTATTCCTTGTTGATGTCAGTGATGACGTACCCGATCGATTCGTTGGTCTTCAAGTATTGACCCACGATGTTGATGCCGTGGTCTGCCAGCACCTGGTTGATCCTTGCGAGTATGCCAGGCACGTTATTGTGGATGTGAATGAGCCGGTGCGCATTGTCAAGGATAGGAAGGGTAAGGTTCGGAAAGTTGACACTGTTGGAAGTACTTCCCGTGTTGATGTAATCCATGATCTTCGTCGGCACGAAGTTTCCGATGTTTTCCTGCGCTTCAAGGGTGCTGCCACCGATGTGCGGCGTGAGAATGGTATTTGGAAGTCCGCGAAGTTCTGATTTGAATTCTTCATTGTTGCTGGCAGGCTCCTCGGGGAAAACGTCGATGGCACACCCTGCCACTTTTCCACTGGCGATGTTTTCTTTCAGGGTATGAATATCCACTATATGACCCCGGCTCAGGTTGATAAAGATCACTCCCTTTTTCATCAGCTCGAATTCCTTTGCGCCGATGAGGTTTGTATTTGAAGCACGCCCATCCACATGCAGGGAAACAACATCGGCTTTTTCAAGAACCTCTTTCATGTTCTTGCACTTTGTGGCATTCCCCAGCGATAGTTTTTCTTCCGTGTCGTAATACAACACTTTCATACCCATCGACTCTGCCAGCACGGATAGCTGGGTGCCGATGTTGCCATAGCCGATCAGGCCCAGCTTCTTGCCTCGAACTTCGAAGCTTCCTTTTGCGGACTTGTCCCACTCGCCTTTGTGCATCTTCACAGACTTGTCAAAGATGTTTCGCATGAGCATGATCATCTCTGCAATGGCAAGTTCCACCACTGAACGCGTGTTGCTGAACGGCGCATTAAAAACGGCGATCCCTTTCCTGGTCGCTTCCCTGAGGTCGATTTGATTTGTACCAATACAAAACGCGCCGATCACCATCAATCGGTTTGCGTTTTCCAGCACCTTTGCCGTCACATGGGTTTTCGACCGTATCCCAAGTACGGAGACGTTTTTTACTTTTTCACAGAGTTGCTCTTCTGAAAGCGCCGCAGGATAGGTTTCGACATTGAAACCCTCCGCTTTCAGCACCTCCTGGGCCACAGCATGAACATTCTCCAGCAGCAGGACGTTGATTCTGTTTTTCGGATAAGAGATGGCTGTATTCAATTTATTAAGGTATAGAAATTCATCCAGACTCGGAGTGATATGATCGGCTTTATTCTTTACACTCTCGCGCGTGATATTTTCGGTGAAAGCGTAAAACTTGTTTGCAAGGCCCGCGTGTTTGATCTCATAATCTGTGTAACCATCGCCGATGACGTATACGTCGCCGGGAAGGTTCAGTTGCTTGAGGCGCTCTACCTTGCCACCGTTGGCCGACAAAGGATTGTTCTCATCAAAACCAATCACCTTTCCCTCGCCATCAAACCTGAATTCATTGGCGAGTATATTTTCCGGCCTGATGCCGAAATCCGTGACGATTGGTTCGATGAACTCCTTGAAACCGTTTGAAATAATATAGATGTTGCTGGAGTATTTCTGGAAGAATTCCTTATTCCGTTTAAATGATTCCGAGACACTGCCCTTCAAACGCTGAATGAGGGGATCCATGTGATGGCGGGAAGGCTGTAGCAGCTTCAGTCTCTGTACAAGGGATTCCCTGAAGGAAATGGTGCCATCCATTCCCTGGTTTGTGATCTTATGGATCTGATCTTTCCTTTCTTCCTTTTCAGGATGGTCTTTCAGGGAGATGTCCGCCAGCACATCAAAGGCTTCCACTTTTGTAAAAGTGCTGTCGAAATCGATTACGAAATACTTATTCGGCTTCATGGGTGGATAATGAAGCGCAAATGTAAGAAAAGCAGTGTGATCGGGGTTACTGAGCTCTTAATAAATTGGGGATGGACATCGCCACGGGCATGCGGCGACTCGCATGCCCCGGCCTGGTCAAATCAATTCAAGGCACATGACTGCCGCCGATTGGGGGCAGAGCTTTGAGAACTCAGTCGACTGTTTTACCTGTTCCGGTACGGCTTCCCTGGCTACATCTTTAAATCCTTTCTTCTGGAAAAATCCGTGTGCGGTTTCGGTCAACAAGTAAATTCCTTTGAGCTGTCTTTTCCTGGCTTCCTGCAGAAGGTATTCGGTGATCGTGGTTCCCACTGCCTTTCCGCGAATGCCCATTTTAACTGACAGGGAGCGCAACAGCGCGTACGGTCCATAGATCTCAAGACCACCTGTACCCACCAACGAATCACCTTCATAGTAACCAACGAGAAGGTCCTTGTTAAAGTCCAGGTCGTCGGCCGGAAGCCCTGAGGCTTTTAGCAGGGATCGGAAAGCTTCAAAGCTTTCTTTGTCCTTGATGAGTCTGTAGCTCAAATCCATAATCGAGAGGTTAGCTGCAACACCCGGGCTGGCAGCAAGCTTCTTTTGCCTCGTCGGACGTGGGTTTTTCCGCGTACACTGTTATGCTGTAAATGCCCAGCTCGCCCGACTTGTATTTTTCCAGATCCCGGTTATTCAAATAAACAGATAAAATTTCATCCGGAATAGTGATTTTTTTTTCTTTCTGCACCTTTGTGGCCGTAAAGCCGGCTTGTTTCACGACCTGCAAATATTCTCCCTGCTGGATCGCGCCCGCTACGCATCCGGCGTACATTTCCGCGCTCGTGCGCAGGCCTTCAGGAAGCTGTCCTCTTAAAACAATATCTGAAACACTAAAATGTCCGCCTGGTTTAAGGATGCGAAATGTCTCCGCAAAGGCCCTGACTTTATCAGGAACCAGGTTGAGCACACAATTGCTCACGACCACATCGGCCACATTTTCGTTGAGGGGCATGTTTTCAATATCGCCATAACGGAATTCAACATTGTTGTAGCCAAGCTTCTCGGCGTTCGCACGCGCTTTTGCAATCATCTTTTCCGTGAAGTCGATACCGATCACTTTCCCCGTCGGGCCGGCAACCGAACGCGCCACAAAAGCGTCGTTGCCTGCACCTGATCCAAGGTCGACCACCACATCGCCTTCTTTTATCTGCGCATACTCGGTGGGTAGTCCGCAGCCGAGTCCCAGGTCAGCATCAGCAACATAGCCCTTGAGCCTGGAATAATCTTCAGCCATGACGGCTTCGTCGATCGTTGAACATCCACCACCAGCGCCACAACAACTGGAAGCGTTTTCCTCCCGGCTTTGGTCTGCGATCTTGCTGTAGTTTTCTTTTACAATTTGCTTGAGTTGTTCTGAGGTTTGCATAACTATTCTAATTTAGATGTCTATTCTTGAAGACGTTGTTATCGTACTATTGCGATCAAGGTGATTAAAAAATTTTTTAACAGCAGTTCTTCGGGTCGAAATTTCTGAACAGGTCGGCGAGAATGGTCTTTGCTTTTTG
>JBBEBN010000305.1:0-15314 GCA_040882305.1 Cyclobacteriaceae bacterium | reverse complement strand
CCATTCGATGTTTTTGATGCGATTAGATTTTTCCCCGGACAACACTGATTCTGCATTAGGGAAATCTCATCTTGCGTACAATCTCCCAATGCCCAATGCCCTGGGGTGTGGGATGGTGGGGGACTTAACCTTCCCGTTCGCGTTTGATCTTGATCTTGGCCATCGGGCCAACCTGAATGGGAACTTTTTCGACTTCCAGGTTGGCGGCTTCAATGCCGTACAGCTCTTCCGTTGAGAGGCTGTGTGACTTCAGGGCGCGATAGCCCATGATGATGAGCCGGTCAAAATTTGAGATAACGCTGTCTGATGAGGCCCAGGAATGGAGGATGATAAATTTGAAGTCTGCCATCATGCTGTACTTGTGCAGGGCTGGATAAGGACTGGTGAGATCGATCTCTCCAGCGTCCGCCATCTCATGGATGATCTTATTAAAGATGAGGTTCACGCGATGATCCGTCTTGAACCCAAGCTTGATCCGTACAAAGAAACATTTCTTCGGAATGATGGTGTCAACCACGTACTTGCTGGTGAAGGGATTGTCAACGGTGTCCACATGGACAAACCAGTAAACATCCGCGCGCTTTGGTCGTTTCTTAAACAAGGAGTAGATGATATTCGAGTCGATATACCGCTTGCTGTCGGCCATGGCCAGATACACGAGGTTGGTGGCCTCCTTCGGCACGGTTTCATCCGCCTGCAGGTCCTGGATCATCCCCACGTAGTGTTTGAGATCGACAAATTCGGTGTGCCGGTCGCGCAGTTTCCTCGCATGCAGGAGGGTGTACATCATGATGAAGAACAGTCCGGCAATGGTAAAGGTAAACCAGCCGCCGTGAGCAAACTTGCTTAGGTTCGAAATCAGGAATGCTCCTTCGATTGAAAACAGCAGTACGCCAAGCATGATGGCGCGAAAGGTGGAGTGTCGTGTAGCGGAGAAATAAAACACCAGCAGGGAAGTGGTCATCAGCATATCAAACGTGATGGCAAGACCGTAAGCGCCTTGCATGCGCAATGACTCCTGGAAAATGATTACGACGCCGATACAGCCCATCATCAGGATCCAGTTGATAGCGGGAATGTAGATCTGGCCTTTCACCTGGCTGGGATACCGCACTCGTGTCGCGGGCCACAATTTTAGCTTCATTGCTTCATTTACGAGCGTGAAAGTTCCTGAGATGAGGGCCTGACTGGCAATGATGGTTGCCATGGTGGCAAGAATGACCCCGAAGATGAGAAAGGCTTCATATTGGGGCATGATCTCGAAAAACGGAAGCTTGCCATCCAGCGTTTGTCCCTGGTGCTCCAACAGCCAGGCGCCCTGGCCGAAGTAGCTCAGGAGCAATGCCACTTTTACGAAAGCCCATCCGGCGCGTATGTTACTTTTACCCACATGCCCGAGATCTGAGTACATGGCCTCTGCTCCTGTGGTGCAAAGGAAAACTGCGCCCAATATCCAGAAACCACCGGGGTAACGAACGAGCAGGTTAAAAGCATAAACAGGGTTGACCGCCTTCAGGATCTCGGGCTTAAGGATCAGGTGCGAAAATCCGATGATGGCAATGAAAGTGAACCACAACATCATCACCGGTCCAAAAGTCCTGCCAACTACTCCACTTCCGAACTGTTGAAAGACAAACAACAAAACGAGGATGATGATGACGATGGTAATGATCGTATTGGTGGAGATTTCCGGGTCGATAACCCTCAGCCCTTCGATGGCTGACGTGACGCTGATGGCTGGCGTAATGAAGCCATCTGAAATAAGCGTGGCGCAACCAATCACTGCCGGAAATATCACCCAGCGCGATTTATATCTCCTGACGAGTGCGTAAAGGGCAAAGATCCCGCCCTCGCCTTTGTTATCCGCGCTCAGTGCCAGGTAAACATATTTAAATGTGGTGATGAGCGTCAAAGTCCAGAATACACACGAAAGGCCTCCGAGGATCAGATCTTCGGTGATGGGGTGCGCGCCAACGATAAATCGGAAGGTATATATCGGTGACGTGCCAATATCCCCATAGATAATCCCGAATGCTATGAGTATCCCTGCTGCCGATAACGGGGGTGAATGTTTAGTACTCGATTCAGCCATTTTTAATGCACACCATCTTTCGGACGGGCGATAATAAGCCGATTACTTTTGTCATATGAAAAATAACTTACCAGCCAATTGATGAGTACGAACAGTTTATTCCTGAAACCAATCAAAGAAAGCAAATGAACAAACATCCACACAAACCATGCAAAAAATCCCTGGAATTTAAAGGATTTTAAATCGACCACCGCTTTATTCCTGCCGACGGTTGCCATTGCTCCTTTATCCTTATATCGGAAGGGTTTCAGGGGTTTATTATGAATAAGGCGGTCGATATTTTCCGCCAGAAGCTCGCCCTGTTGCATCGCAGGAGGAGCCATCATCGGATGACCGCCGGGAAAATTAGGGTCACCGGTCATGAGGGCGACATCGCCGATTGCAAAAATATTCCCGTATCCTGTTACACGGTTGAATTCATCAACCACCAGCCTGGAAGAACTCCCCAGGCTTTCTGCGGGTAACCCGTGAACGGGATTTCCCCTGACCCCGGCTGCCCAGATCAACGTTTTGGATACTAGTTTTTGTCCTGTGTTGAAGAGCACTTCAAAACTGTCGTAGGATCTTACTGCCGAATTCAGATGTACATGCACTCCCATATCCGTGAGATACTCAAGCGCTTTCCTGCCGGCCATTTCCGACATGCCGTTTAGTAATCTGGGAGTGGCTTCTACTAGGTGGATATCCATCCTGTTGACATCCAGTTCAGGATAATCCTTCGGGAAGACATGGCGCTTCAATTCAGACATTGCGCCTGCAAGCTCCACACCGGTGGGTCCGCCCCCAACAATTACGTAGTCCATATAACTGTTCATCAGCTCAACATCTTCCACGAGGAGGGCGATCTCGAAATTTTTGATGATGATGTTTCGTAATTTGATTGCATCAATGATCGTTTTCATCGGATGTGAGTGCTGCGCCACATCCGTCAGTCCATAAAAATTTGTTTCTGCACCGGTGGCGATCACAAGATAATCGTATCTAATGCTTCCGATGGAAGTCTCGATGCAATTTTTTTCAGGTCGGATCTGGGTGACTTCTCCCAGCCGGAAATAAAAATCCCGTGCATGGGCGAAACGTTTCCGGAAGGGGAAGACGATGGAACTTGTTTCTAGGGCTGACGTGGCAACCTGGTAGAGGAGAGGTTGAAATGTGTGGTGATTGTATTTGTCAAAGAGAACAGTCTGTGTCTTCGATTTTGTTAACCCTTTGGCTACTTCCAGACCGCCAAATCCTCCTCCGATAATAATGACTCGGGGTTTGCCCAGGTCTGCTATACGCGTTTGCGTGGTGATTAATTTGGGCATTGACAATGATTCTGTTACTCCGATCCTTAAAACGCAGGCAAATTTAAGTGCCTTTTACGAATGACAAAAAGAAAGTTCCAGAATGTTAAATTCATCGGATTTGATGGATTAGCGCCCTTTTTGAGCAGTTAAAGTTCGCGTTTTTAAATATTCCAAGTTCCCTGCCATAGGGCGGGGAAATTCTTATTTTTGTTTCAAATCCAAAATTCATATGAGTATGTCCCTAAAGCTGCTGTATCTCGCATTGACACCCGCCCTACTGTTTTCATGTGGCAACCAGGAAAAAGAAGCCCTCCAGTCTCAGGTTGATTCCCTCCAGACCGAACTCGACAAAAGCCACGAAGCTGCTGAGACGCTGGTCGAAATTGGTACACTGCTGGATTCAATCGATGCCAGCCGGCAAGTGCTCCGCGTAAATCTTGTGGAGGGAACTCCCTACGACGACTACAGCGGGCGGATGACAGACCTGAACGAGTACATCAAAAACACGCAGGAAAAAATCGAAAACCTGGAGCAATCGCTGCAATTATCCAGCGCCAATACGCGGGCGTTTTCCAAGGCGATCAAACAACTGAAAGCGGAGTTGGAAGCAAAGAGCAAAGAAATGGCTTTCCTTCAGGAACAGGTCGAAAAATTCCGGAATGAAAATGAAAACCTCATCATCACTGTAGATTTGCAGGATGCCGAGATAGCGGACAAGCAGGCGCAGATCGAGACAAAAGGACAGGAACTCGCCTTAATTGAAGCACGTGTTCAGGAACTGATGATCCAGTCAAAGATAAGTGAAGCGGACGCGTACTTTACCCGGGCGCAGGCAATCGAGACGGCAGCCGAACGCACCAAACTGGCGCCCCGAAAAAGGAAAGAAACCCTGCGCCAGGCTCTTGACCTCTATAAAAAGGCGTTGTCGTTGGGAAAAAAGGAAGCCCAGGCTAAAATTGCCGAGCTGGCAGACAGAATTTAGCCGTTCTTTTGAGTTTTAATTACTTTAGGGCTGTTTTACGACGGCCTTTTTTTGCGTCTTATGATTCTCGACATTCTTCTTACCCTTTTTCTCGTTCTCCTCAATGGTTTTTTTGTAGCTGCCGAGTTTGCCATCGTAAAAGTCAGGGTTTCACAAATTGACATTAAAGCAAGGGAAGGTCACCCTATGGCATCCCTGTCCAAACATATCATTGCTAACCTGGATGCTTATTTGTCGGCTACCCAACTCGGGATCACCATTGCCAGCCTCGGGTTGGGTTGGATAGGAGAGGATGTGGTATCTGAACTCATCCTGGAACTATTTACCGCTGTCGGCCTCACGTTAAGCCCGGAAGCTGCCCACCGGATCGCATTGCCCGTTGCCTTCAGCATTATCACCATCCTCCATATAGTCTTCGGAGAGCTGGCTCCCAAATCCTACGCCATCCAGCGTCCCGAAAGCACAACGCTGTGGCTCGCGGGTCCCTTGAATGTTTTCTTCTGGGTCTTTAAACCTTTCATATGGCTGTTGAATGGCTTCTCGAACCGCGTGTTGCGGCTCATCGGCATCACGCCACTTAAGGAAGCCGAAGTTCATTCGCCCGAAGAGTTAAGACTGATGGTCGAACAAGGGAAAAAGAGCGGCGTTATTGAAGCGCGAAAGTACGAGATCATCCGGAATGCTTTTGATTTCGCCGAACGCTCCGCCCGCCAGGCGATGGTTCCCCGCACGCATGTGTTTGCTGTGAGCAAAACCTCTCCTGTTGAGAAGATCATCGAGAAGGTGCTGGAAAACGGCTATTCAAGAGTACCAGTTTTCGAAGGCACTATCGACCATATTGTAGGAATCATCTTCACGAAAGATCTCTTGTTGAAACTCCACTCAGGAAAACAGTTTTCCATTGAAACCATTCTTCGTCCGGCGCACTATATCGCTTCCAACAAAAAACTGATCGATATCATGCGCGATTTTCAAAAGCAGCATGTCCAGTTCGCCATTGTCGTGGACGAGTTCGGGGGAACAGAGGGTGTTATCACTATGGAAGATATCCTGGAAGAACTCGTGGGCGAGATCCAGGACGAGTACGATACGGAAACGCCCCTTATCGAAAGGATCGACGACCGCAAATACCGCGTGCAGGGATCCGCCACACTGGTTTCTTTAAATGAAAAGATGCCGCGGCCCCTTCCGGAAGATGAAACTTATGTTACATTGGCCGGTATGCTGATCGACATCGTCGGCCGTATTCCCAATGTAGGGGAAAGCATTGAACACGATGACTACGTTTTTACCGTCATCAAGCGCATTAAGAACCAGATCATCCTTGTTGATGTGTTCGATAAGTATGTTGAACCGGAAGAGGAGTAGCTACCGCGAAGAGAATTTGGGTAGTTCGAACTTTGTCCCTTACAGCCAGCGTTTATACCTGAAATACCCAACCATACTGATTGCAAGCGCAATCATCACCCCCCAAACGACAGCGTAACCATGTTGCCACTCCAGTTCGGGCAAATATTTAAAATTCATTCCGTACACACCCACAATAAAAGTGAGTGGAATAAAAATGGTCGAGATGATGGTGAGGATGCGAAGGACATCGTTCAGTTTGCTGTTCTGGATATTGTGATATTGATCCGTTAGACTGGCACTCAGGTCACGGTACGTGTCGAGCGAATCTATAAGGTGGATGACATGGTCATAGACATCTGAGAAATAAGGGACGTTCTCATCCTGGATAAAATCACTTTCGTCCTTCAAGACCTTTCCCAACGCATCGCGTAACGGGTACAGTGCTTTATGGAGGTAAATCAACTGTTTTTTTATGCTCTGTATTTTCTGAAAGATCTCATCAGAGGTATTGGTGTTTATGGTGTTTTCAATTTCATCGATGTGTTCACCGATGTTATCCAGCACGTTGTAATAGTTTTCTACGGTGATGTCGATCAGTCGGCACATTAAATAATCGCCTTTCTTTCTTCTAACCCGGCCCTGGTCCAGGCGGATCCGTTCGCGGAAGGCATCGAACAGGTCACCCTCCTTCTCCTGAAAGGTAAGCAGGTAATTACTCCCCAGGACAAAGCTGATCTGCTCGTAATCCACTTCGGCCCCGTCAATGCGGTAAAGCATTTTCATGGTCACAAACAAGTAGTCCTCATACTCCTCCGCCTTTGGTCGCTGATCGGTCAAAACATCTTCTACAAGTAAGGAATGGAGGTTGAAGTGTGTCTGGAGCTTTTCGATCATGGAGGTATTGGTCAAACCATCGAGATTGACCCAGTTCACCTGGTCGGGTTTTATCTGGCTTATCAGATCCGGGACATCAGACGCGACAAACCTGTTGTGATTCGCCCGATCGTAGGTAATGATTTCCAGAATGACATTTTCCGGGGCAGTGGCTGACAGGTTATGCGGGTGCATGGGATAAAATTTCGGGGCTTATCAGAGGAGTTTTTCCAAAAAGCTCCAGGAAAAACGATTCTTACACTAAATTAAGTAAAATACCGTCGTCCCGAAGAAAATGTTTAAAAACTGATTTTTTGAGAACCTCATTTGGCCTGATTCAAAAAACCTTCAAAGGCTTCAGTACTTAATAAAACCTTGCGTATAATTGTGGTTCATGTCCTTGAGCCTAGAAGATATCAAAGCCCCCATTGCCCGGGAGATGCAGGAATTTGAACCCCGCTTCCGGGGTTCAATGAAGACGAGGGTATTGCTGCTGGACAAGATCATGAGTTACATCGTGAAGCGCAAGGGCAAACAGATGAGGCCGATGTTCGTCTTCCTCAGCGCCGGCACCTGCGGAGGTATTACCGATTCCACCTTCCGCGGAGCTTCCCTCATCGAACTGCTTCATACCGCTACCCTGGTGCACGACGATGTGGTGGATGAGGCGAATTACCGCAGAGGTTTCTTTTCCGTGAACGCTCTGTGGAAAAACAAAGTTGCCGTGCTGGTAGGAGATTTTCTTCTCTCCAGGGGATTGATCCTCTCGATTGAAAATAAAGACTTCAGCCTTCTTAAAATTGTCACCAACGCCGTAAAGGAGATGAGTGAGGGTGAACTGTTGCAAATCGAAAAATCGCGAAGACTGGATATCGACGAGACCGTATATTACGATATCATCAGGCAAAAGACTGCTTCCCTCATCGCCTCCTGCTGCGCCGTGGGGGCAAGTTCTTCGGGAGCTTCAGACGATGTGGTGGAAAAAATGCGCGCATTCGGAGAAAAGATCGGGATGGCCTTCCAGATCAAAGACGACCTCTTCGATTACGGTGAGATGGAGATCGGCAAACCCCTGGGCATTGACATAAAAGAAAAGAAAATGACGCTGCCACTGATCTTTGCACTCTCACAAACCGGGTGGATGGAAAAAAGAAGGATCATCAGCATCGTCAGAAACGAAAGCGAAAAACCCAGGAAGGTGAAGGAAGTCATCGCATTTGTGAAGCAATCCGGTGGGATCCAGTACGCAGTGGAAAAAATGAATCATTACCACCGTGAGGCTACCGCTATCCTGGAACGTTTTCCCGAATCCCCTTACCGCAATTCATTAAAGGAACTCGTTCAGTTCACGATTGACAGAACAAATTAATTTACTTTCAATCTCTCTCTACCTGCTTCCAGCACTGCGTAATCCTTTAAGGACTGATAGGCAGAGGGCTCGAGGGCTTCCAGTGCAGGACCGGTGTTCTCCGGTTGGAAATTTCCCTGACTTTCCCACCATTTTCTGGCGTAGTCTTTGGCGGATTTTCGATCTATGTGTTCAAATAAATTGATGCACGAATCAGAGATCATCCAGGGTTTTTCCACACTGCTGTATTTCTCAAAAATCAAACTTCTCATGTGTGTACCGCTTTCCTGGTTCTTGAAATGCGAAAGAGAATAGGAAAGCGTCTCAGGCTCGGTCATGATCATATCCCAGTACTTCCTTGAAGTAATGACCTGAGCGGTCGTAAGCAGGTATCCAAACCCTTTTTCAATTTGCTCCTTTGTAATGGGGCAACGGGCTTTTAATTCAGGTTTTTTCTTTCCCAGTAATTTTTCTAAAAAAGCCATAATTGCAAATTAAAATTCCGGATATTCTCTTCATTAGATACTCCGCATAGGCGGAATAGTTGCATATAAGTCTAAAAAAAATGAAAAATGTTACAGTCTATTAACATTCAAGGGCTTACCATTTCAAAAAAATCCTGAAAACTGTCCAAAAATGAACCAATCACTGTTCATTTTCAGAAATTCAGAGCTTTCCTGACGCTCTTAAGCGTTGAATCCTCTCGTATTGGGTCAGGAAATCTTCCAGCTTTTCGGCGGGAATTTTTTTACCAATGATCTTTTTCTGGTTATCCATTACGTACAGCGTAGGGGTGGTGTTTGCGTCATACAGGTCCTGGTAAGGGCCGACATAGGTACGAGGGCCATTTACCGTGATCCATCTCATGTTCATTTCCTTGATGTAATTGCGCATTTTTACCATGCTGGTATCGGCGCTGACGGCATACACTTCGACATCAAACTTCCTGCTGTTGTAAAAATCAACCAGCCTCGGTGTTTCCTTCTTGCATGATCCGCAGTCGGGATCAAAGATGTACAACACCGTGTACTTATTTTTGATATCGTATAAGGCTTTGGGCTTCAGGTTAATATCCTGCATAATAAGATTGGCGCCCTTTTGGCCGATAAGGCTTTTCCTCAACCGGTCAGCCTGGTCATTTAAGTTCTTGCGCATCTGGGCGTTCGCCCAGAAATTCATTTCGCCAGACGCAAAATAGGTATCGTTCAGGTGGACATATACTTCGTCAAGTCCCATGATCTCCGGATTTTGATATTTCAGCATAGCCACCCAGACGGCATATTTATAGGTTTCCTGGTTCTTCTTTGCCCTGGCAATGACGCGGCTCAATGCTTTCTTCAGCGTGTCGGCCTGGGGTACGTAAAGCTTGTCCACGTACTCATGGATCTTTTCCTGGTAAATCGGACGAGGCATGCGGATCAACGCATCATCCGCCAGATCAAAGTTGTCGAAGAAGTGTTCTCTGTACCATTTTAACTGGAAAGTTGAATCAGTACTTCCGTCGGCGTTCTTCGGAGGATCTGGTATCTTGATTGGTTTGCCTGACTTGAAAATGCGGGCGGTCAGTGTCGCGGGGTACTGCCGGATCACGTTATCCTGATACGACAGTACCTTCTCGTTGATCTTCATGAAATTTTCACGCGCCTCCTTCTTCTGATCCTCTGAAAGCGTGCTGTCCTGGATTATTTTAATGAAGGGCTCAGCTTCCTGATGCCGGTCCATATTGAAGATCATGTTTTCAAAGAAAAGCCTGTTGTCGATATCGCCGGTTACTTTCATGTTCTTCACGTAATCCGACATGCTCGTTTCAAGCGTGAAGTTTTGATTCTGGCCGACCACCATTTCGAAGATCCGTGTTTTGTTCAGGACAAGAAAATATACACCTTGTGACAGCGTTTGTTTGCCGTCAAAAGCGAATTCCCCTGTGTGGTTAACCTTCGCGGTGTCTTTAACGAAGGTGCTTTCTCCGTAATAGTAGCCGAGATAGGCGGTGGTATCTTTTAATCCATCTACTTTGAACCGGATCGTATAGCCGGTTTGAGCAAAGCATGAGAAGGAAAAGACGAGGGTCAAAATTAGAAGGCCGATACGCATAGCTTAGAATTTTTTACAAATTTCCGAAAATACATCCATCATTGAAAGAGGGATGTAATGAATATGCTGATTTTGGTTTAGGTAACAGGGTGATTAACAAATATTAGCAGGCTGGAACCGGCCCCTGGCGCTCAGCTCCCATGCTGGAGCACGCGCGAAAGGACGGTTTTTCTGATCGACCCCTTATCTAAGCCCGTAACTTTATTATTTTTAGCGCCGAATGTCTTTAATTGTTGAGCATCTTACAAGGGAGTATGGGCCGCAAAAGGCGGTGAACAATATTTCGTTTCAGGTACATGAAGGCGAAATTGTGGGTTTTCTCGGGCCAAATGGCGCCGGCAAATCCACAACCATGAAGATCGCTACGGGCTACCTTCCCCCTTCCTCGGGCAAGGTGACGGTTGGAGGTTTTGACGTGGTAGAGGACCCGATGGCTGTAAAAAGGATCACCGGATACCTTCCTGAGCACAATCCTCTGTACCTTGACCTGTATGTACATGAGTACCTGACCTTTGTGGGAAAGCTTTACGGACTGAAAGGCAGTGTGCTCAGAAAGCGGGTGGCGGAAATGATAGAGCTCTGCGGACTCACCCGCGAACAAAATAAAAAGATCGAAAATCTTTCCAAGGGCTATCGACAACGCATCGGCCTCGCGCAGGCTTTCATTCACGATCCGGCGGTGCTTATCCTGGATGAACCAACGTCGGGGCTGGATCCAAATCAGCTGCTTGAGATACGCAAACTCATCCGCAGTATCAGCACCAATAAAACTGTAATTTTTTCCACCCACATCATGCAGGAAGTGCAGGCGCTGTGCGAACGTGTCATCGTGATCAATAAAGGGGAGATCGTGGCCAATGACCGGCTCGAAAACCTGTTGTCGAAGGAAGGCCATCGCGCGACGATACTGGTGGAGTTCGAGTCACCAGTGGAGGAGGAGGAAATGGCGAAGATAACGGGCGTTGCCGAACTTATCCCTTTGGGTAAAAACCGCTACCGTATCCGGCATCATCCCGAGGTGGATATACGCCCGGAGATCTTTCGATTCGCCGCCGACAGGAATTTATCCCTTGTAGGATTGAAACAGGAGGAGGGTTCGCTGGAGAATATCTTCAGGGAACTGACTGAGGGGAACGGTGATCGCGATTGATCTTTGGTAGAGGAAAAGGCATGCCTTTTCTCTACCAAAGAATGCATGCAATGCTCCGCTAAGAATGTATATAATTCTCGAGCTGTTGAATCGTATCCTGCTGGTTGGCGATGACGGCCTTGATCACGTCATTGATGGATATTATGCCGATCACTGAATCCTTTTCAAATACGGGGAGATAGCGAACGTTGTTGTCAGACATCAGCTTCATGCACACGTCTATAGAAGCGTCGGGCTGGATCTTCGGCAGCCCGGTAGACATGATATCCTTCACCTTCACCTCGGAGGATGCTTTTCCTTTCAGGATAACCTTGCGCGCGTAATCTCTTTCCGTCAGCAACCCGACATAGTTAGCCCCTTCCATCACCAGCACCGAACCAATATTCTTGTCAGACATGATCTTGAGGGCCTCAATCACAATTGCTTCAGGGGTGACCGAAATGATGCTTCTTCCTTTATGGGCCAAAATATCAGCTACTTTTTTCATAACGTACAGAATTAGGATGACTGGAATTACGGATTTAGCTGAGTAATTTAAGACTTAATATTCAAAAGTTAAAATCTAAAATTGCCTGACCCTATGTCCTTTATGGCCTTTATGCTCCTATTTCCCCATTTCCTCATGTACCAGGTATACCCGTAACCGCTATATTTGCGTTTTTTAGAAATGATCCACGTTTTATCGAAAGAATTTAGCAGCTTCCTCAATTCGCTCATCGCTTATATCGTGATCGGGGTGTTTCTCACGTCCATCGGGCTGCTCATGTGGGTTTTTCCTGAAACATCCGTGCTGGAATACGGGTATGCGGACATGGAGACTTTATTTACGCTTGGCCCCTATGTCTTTATTTTTCTCATTCCCGCCATTACGATGCGCAGTTTTGCCGAGGAATCGAAGGGAGGAACGCTGGAATTATTATTGACGAAACCGCTGTCGGACTGGGATGTCATTCTCGGGAAATTTCTAGCATGCTTTTTTCTTTTTCTGCTTTCCATTATACCCACACTGATCTATTATCTCTCAGTCTATGCGCTGGCAAACCCCGTGGGAAATATTGATACTCCAGGAGTGATGGGTTCCTATATAGGTCTCGTATTACTGGGTGCGGTATTCTGCGCCATTGGAGTTTTTTCCTCTTCCATTACCCGCAACCAGATCGTATCCTTTATCGCAGGAGCGTTTGTCTGTTATTTTCTATTTGCGGGTTTTGAGTCGCTATCACTCCTGAACGCGTGGTCTGAACGCACGTTGTTTATAAAGGAACTCGGATTGCTCTATCACTACGAAGCGCTGAGCAAAGGACTTATCGATAGCCGGAACCTTGTTTACTTCGGCAGCGTGATCGCAGCCATGTTACTGATCACACGAATCATCCTGGGGGCGCGGTCATGGTAAACTGGAAAAGCAAAAAAACGGGTGATATGTTATTGCTCGCCACCGGAATTGTGGCGCTGCTACTGATGAACATCCTCTCTTCACAATTTTTCTTCCGACTTGACCTGACCGAAGAGAGGCGATATACTATTCACAACTCCACCCGTGACATGCTGGAGAACCTCGACGATGAGGTCTATGTGGAAGTGTTCCTGGAGGGTGAGCTGAACGCCGGTTTTCGCCGGTTTCAAAAAGCGATCCGCGAAACACTGGAAACGTTCCGCATCTATTCCGGCAACAGCGTGCAGTACTCCTTTACGGATCCGGCCACGGCTCTCAGTCAGAAAGCGCGTTCTGAATTCATGGCTGACCTGGCCTCGAAAGGAATTCAACCCACCAATGTGATCGACACACGCGAAGGAGAACGGGTTGAGAAAATCATCTTTCCCGGAGTAGTGATCTCCTATAGTGGAGCGGAGAAGGGCGTGATGCTGCTGAAGGGAAACAAGGCCGGCACGCCGGAAGAAGAAATCAACCAGTCGATCGAAGGAATTGAGTTCGAGATCGCCAACGCGATACATAAACTTGCGGAAACAGATCCCAAACAGATCGGAATGGTATCCGGCCACGGTGAGTTGGATGGATTAAGCATCGCCTCCTTTGACCAGGCCGTCTCAGAATTGTATCACACAAGACGCGTTAACCTTGGTGACCGGTCGCTTTCGGATTTTGAGGCCCTCGTGATCGCAAAACCAACGATGCCGTTTTCCGAAACCGACAAGTACAGGTTGGATCAATACATCATGCAGGGCGGCAAAGTTTTGTTCTTACTTGACAGACTTGATGCGAGCATGGACAGCGCTACGCAAGCAACCCACTTTGCTATTCCTTATGAAACGCGGCTGGATGATCAGCTTTTTCGCTATGGGACCAGGATCAATCCTGACCTGCTTCAGGACCGCTATGCGAGCCGATATCCCGTGATCACCGGACAGCGGCCCGATGGCACCGCCCAGATTCAGCTGATGGACTGGCCTTTCTTTCCACTCATTAACCGGTTCCCCGAACACCCCATCACCCACAACCTCGATATGGTGCTCACGAGATTTGTAAGCAGTATCGATACCGTAAAAGCCGCAGGGGTCACAAAAACACCGCTGATGCTCACTTCGCAGTATTCGCGAAAACTCACCGCACCGGTGAATGTGAACATCAACGAACTGCGCGATAATCTCACGGCGGAACAATTCACGGAAAAGTTTATTCCCGTAGCCTGGTTGCTGGAGGGGACGTTCACTTCTCTTTTTAAAAACCGGTTCCTTCCAGAGGGAGCGGAAAAAGGCTCCTTCAGGGAAGAGAGCGAAGCCACTAGCCTTATCGTTGTATCCGACGGGGATCTCGCGCGAAATGAAATAAATCGCCGCACAGGCCTGTCACTGCCCTTGGGGTTTGACCCCTTCACCAACTACACTTTTGCCAACCAGGACCTGCTCCTGAATATGATCTCCTACCTCGTGGATGAAAACGGATTGATCCGCGCGCGTAACAAGGAGATCAGGATCCGGCCGCTTGATCGTGAACGGATCGCGGCGGAAAAACTGAAGTGGCAGGTGACCAATTTAGGATTGCCGCTGGCGATCCTCGTGGTGTTTGGAATGGTCCGTTCTCACTGGCGGAAAAGAAAGTTTGCAAACTTCTAGCCATGCAGGAAAGGAAAAACAAAAAGCGATTTATTTTACTGGTGGCGCTCACGCTGGCCACCCTGATCGCGTTCTGGTTGTTGCAACCGGAAAACAGGCTGGATGTGGATCAGGATATTTTTCAGGTGGAGGACCTAAGCGCGATCAGCAAAGTTGAATTGGTCTCCGATACCAGTGCGGTGAGTCTTTCCTTTAATGGATCGCGATGGCGTGTAAACGAAAAATACGATGCAGACGGCAGCATGATTAGGGTGCTGTTTGCAACGCTGCAACAAGCGGCACCGAAACGCCCAGTGACCAGCTTCCGCCAGGATTCCGTTTACAACCACCTTCTGAACAAGGGTATAAAAGTTTCCCTTTACGAGGGAGACGAACTGAAAAAAGAGTTTTTTGTTGGAGGCAATTCTGCGAAAACTCAGGGCTTTTTTGCTGATCCTTTCAGCAAGGAGGTGTATGTGATGGCAATTCCCGGTTACAGGGTCTATGTGTCTGGAATTTTTGAGCTGGGTGAAAGCGGATGGCGCGATAAATTTGTTTTTGGATTTCATTGGCGGAATTTCAAAAGCCTGGAGGCCGATTTTTTGAAGAGTCCTGCGGAAAATTTCGAAGTTACCATGGACAGGGGCTATTTGAGTATAGAGGGACTTCCCAATGGCGACACGTCAAAGCTCAACACGTTCCTGGATGATGTTTCACTCCTGACAGTTGATGAATACATTTCTGAACCCTGGTTAAGGGACAGCCTGCTTAATCTGAGCCCGGATTTTCAACTCGGGGTAACGGATATTGCTAACCGCACATACCGCTTGCGGCTATACAACAACCCTGTTTCTGAAACGGTTATGGGGATTGTTCACGAAGATCAGCCGGCACTCTTTGATCGTAAAAAGATTCAGCGTTTATTGAAGCCGAAATCGTTTTTCGGGAAAAAATAACCGCTCTGGGCAATTTGAGGCATGATGTCTGATTTTCGGTAAAAATGCCGGTTTTAAAATTCGGTTTTCTTTATAACTTTACCCCGCTTTAACTCAAACCACTAATTCACCAATGAAGTTTATCGT
>JBBEBN010000304.1:0-15356 GCA_040882305.1 Cyclobacteriaceae bacterium | reverse complement strand
TCGCCTTCTTTGACTTAGTGGCAACGGCCTTTTGACCCGTGATGCCCGTTATTTCCTCTACCGCCACGTCAATGAGTTTTTTATCCGCGACCGCCACACCCATGCCTTTATTGATACAGATCTTCTCAATTTTAGGCACCTGCATAACAGACTTATAGCTGAATTTCTCCTTTAAAGCGGGGACAATTTCCTTGGTGTATTTGTCCTTTAATCTAGGCGTTGCCATTTACTTAATTATTTCTCCGGTTTTCTTTGAATATCTCTGAAGCTTACCCTTGTCGTTGGGTTTTCTTCCAACGCGAGTAGGTTTTCCACTCGCGGGGTCAATCAACATCAGGTTGCTGATATGGATGAATGACTCCACTTTCGCGATCCCTCCTTCCGGCTTTCCGGCCGAAGGTTTCGAGTGCTTGGTCATCATGTTTACACCTTCTACCAGGGCGCGTCTTTTTTCACGGTTGACTTCAAGAACGACCCCCTGTTTGCCTTTATCATCGCCGGCCAGCACCTTTACGGTGTCACCTTTGCGGATGTGCAGCTTTGGCTGTAAGTTATTTTTTCTCTCCATGGCTTAAATCACTTCTGGGGCCAACGAAACAATCTTCATAAACTGTTTTTCCCTCAACTCGCGGGCTACCGGTCCGAAGATACGGGTTCCGCGGGGCTCATCCTGCGCGTTTAACAGCACAGCAGCATTATCTTCGAAACGGATATAAGAACCGTCTTTTCTTCTTACCTCCTTCCGGGTTCTAACGATCACAGCCCTGGAAACAGTTCCTTTCTTCACCTGGCTGGTGGGCAAGGCAGACTTCACTGTAACAACAATTTTGTCACCCACAGTAGCGGATCCTTTGCGGGTTCCACCCAGCACGTGCATACAAAGAACTTCCTTTGCTCCGCTGTTATCGGCTACGGTAAGTCTGGATTCGGTACGTATCATGGCGCTTTATACTTAACTCTTTGGTGTCTCTTTTAAATGTCATTTTCGGTTGTAAATGCAGCGCTTGGCTATTGCTGCAAACTGTGAGTCAGGTACATAAACACCTTAACACATCAACACATTATTACTTCGCTTTTTCCACGATCTCAATCAATCTCCAACGCTTGTCCTTGCTCAGCGGACGCGTTTCCATGATCCGCACTGTATCACCGATACCTGCCGAATTCTGTTCGTCGTGTGCCTTGAACTTGGTCGTTCTGTTCACAAATTTTCCATAGATCGGATGTTTCACTTTTCGATCGACGGCAACAGTGATGGTTTTCTGCATCTTGTTGCTGACCACTTTTCCGATTCTTTCTTTTCGTTCGTTCCTTTCCATAGGAATTATTTTTGAAGTTCTTTGGCTCTCAGTTCGGTGTGCAGTCTGGCGATCAGTTTGCGCGTCTGATTAATCCGCATGGGGTTCTCAATCGAAGAGATCTTATGTGCAAACTGAATCTTGCGCAAAGCCTCCTTTTCACCTGCGATTTTTTCGTTTAATTCGGCAACGCTCAGTGCCTTGATATCAGAATTTTTCATGCCTTGATAGTCGTCTCGACGTAATCTTTTCTAACTGTAAATTTTGTCTTAATGGGCAGTTTGCCATCAGCCAGGGCCAGCGCTTCTTTTGCCGTCGCCATGTTCACACCACCGGCTTCAAAAAGGATGGTACCGGGTTTGATCACAGCTACCCAGTATTCAGGAGCTCCTTTGCCTTTACCCATGCGCACCTCAGCGGGCTTTCTCGTGATGGGTTTGTCGGGGAAGATGCGGATCCATACCTGTCCTTCGCGTTTCATAGCACGGGTAACTGCAATACGGGCCGCTTCTAACTGGCGTGCAGTGATCCACCCGCCTTCCAAAGCTTTTAAGGCAAAAGATCCGAAAGCAATGGAATGTCCCCGCGTAGCCATACCCTTTACGCGACCCTTTTGCATTTTTCTGAATTTCGTTCTTTTCGGCTGTAACATCGTTACCTGACTTTATTCGTTTCGCTTCTATTAATTATTATCCGTTTCGTCTTCCGCCGCCTGAACCACCGCGCCGACCGCCTCCGCCTCCTTCAGGACGCCTTCCGCCTCCGCCGCTCTCTCTTCTGCGACCTCCGCGCTCGCCTCCGCGTTCACCGCGAGGACCGCCGCCAGTCTGACCCTGTGGAGCATTGCTTACTACACCGATGTTCGGAGAAAGATCGCGCTTGCCGTAGATCTCACCTTTGAAGATCCATACTTTAATTCCAATCTTTCCATACACGGTTTGCGCTTCCGAGATCGCATAATCGATGTCAGCGCGAAGTGTATGAAGGGGTATACGGCCTTCTTTATATTGTTCGGTCCGGGCCATGTCGGCGCCTGCCAGACGGCCGGAGACCTTGATCTTGATGCCCTCTGCTCCAACACGCATCGCCGAAGCGATAGCCTGTTTCATGGCGCGCTTATAGGAAATTCGCGCTTCAATCTGCTGTGCTATTGACTCACCAACGAGTTTCGCATCCAGTTCAGGACGCTTGATCTCAAAGATGTTTATCTGAACGTCCTTGCCGGTGATCTTCTTCAATTCTTCCTTGATCTTGTCGACTTCATTGCCACCTTTCCCAATCACAACACCGGGACGAGCAGTGTGAATGGTAAGGGTGATACGCTTCAGGGTTCTTTCAATCACCACTTTGGCAATACCGCCTTTCGGAATGCGCGCCTGAACATATTCCCTGATCTTATGATCTTCAACAAGTTTGTCGGAAAAGGTTTTGCCACCGTACCAGTTGGAATCCCAACCGCGAACAATTCCTAATCTGAATCCAACAGGATTGATTTTTTGTCCCATTTATTTATGCCTTAGTTTCTTTGTCTACAACTTTATTTTCAACACCTTCAGCCTTCGTCAGGCTGTCGATCACCAGGGTCACGTGGTTTGAGCGCTTGCGTATCCGGTGCGCCCTCCCCTGTGGGGCAGGCCTCAGTCTTTTCAGCATGCGGCCACCATCAACCCAAATATCTTTTACAAAGAGATCTGCCTCTTCAAGTTTCTGATCCTGGTTCTTAATTCCCCAATTGGAAATAGCTGAAAGCAAAAGTTTTTCAAGGTTGTTGGCACCCACTTTCGGTTCATGCTTCAGGATGTTCAGCGCTTTGTTCACCCGCTCACCTCTGATAAGATCAGCCACGAGCCGCATTTTTCGCGGTGAAGTAGGAACATCGCTTAACTTCGCCATGACCGGGCCGGTCTTCGCAGCCTCTTTTCTCGCATCGCGCTTTTCCCTTTTTACAATTGACCTCTTGGTCTTTTTCGCTGTATCTTCTGCCGCTACGGGGGCTGTCTTTGCGACCACTGCGTCTGCATCGCCCTTTTTCTTTTTTACAACAGACCGTTTAGTCTTTTTCGCTGTATCTCCCATGATTACTTGGCGTTATCTTTCTTATTACCTGAGTGGCCGCGGAAAGTACGGGTGGGAGCAAACTCTCCCAACTTATGGCCTACCATATTTTCCGTGACGTATACGGGAATAAACTTATTTCCATTGTGCACTGCGAAAGTATGGCTGATCATTTCAGGCGTAACTGTTGATCTCCTTGACCATGTTTTGATCACAGATTTTTTGCCGGACTTCTCGGCAGTCTCCACTTTTTTCAGGAGACGGAAGTCAGCGTACGGTCCTTTCTTAATCGAACGTCCCATTATTTTTTCCTCCTAGATATGATTAGACGATCTGAATACTTCTTCGGGTGACGGGTCTTCTGCCCCTTGGCTCTGATACCGTTCCTTGACCTGGGATGTCCTCCGGATGCACGACCTTCTCCACCGCCCATCGGGTGATCGACAGGGTTCATGGCAACCGCACGCGTCCTGGGACGAACACCTCTCCAGCGACTGCGACCTGCCTTACCCACACTTTCGTTCATGTGGTCAGGGTTGGAAGCCGCGCCAACGGTTGCCATGCACACATCCATCACGTTGCGCATTTCACCTGAAGGCATCTTTAAAGTTGCAAATCCGCCTTCACGGGCGAGCAACTGAACAAATGATCCGGCACTGCGGGCAATAGCACCACCTTTGCCAGGTTTCATCTCAACATTGTGAACAATAGTACCCAGCGGTATTTTCGCCAGCGGAAGGGCATTGCCTACCTCAGGCGCTACATCGCTTCCTGAAACGACCTGCTGTCCAACCTGCAAACCCTGCGGGGCAATGATATACGACTTTGCACCATCTGCATAAAACAGCAAAGCTATACGCGCGGAACGGGTGGGATCATATTCAATGGACTTCACCACGGCAGGAACTCCGTGCTTGTTCCGCTTAAAGTCGATGTCTCTCAGTTTCTGCTTGTGACCGCCTCCGATATAGCGCATGGTCATCTTTCCGTTGCTGTTCCTTCCACCGCTTTTCTTCACGGTGGTCACCAATGACTTCTCCGGCTTGCTGGCCGTGATGTCATCAAAAGAAGGGGCTAACCTGTGTCTGGTTCCGGGAGTTACCGGCTTAAGTTTCTTCAACGCCATTGTTCAGAAATTAAACTTGGATTATACGTTGCTATAAAAATCAATTACTTCGCCTTCAGCAAGTGTAACAATGGCTTTCTTGTAGCTTGGCCTCCGGCCCGCTAAAACGCCCGCCTTAGTGTAACGCGTCTTCAACTTACCCATCACATTCATGGTATTCACTTTTTCGACGTTCACACCATATTGCTTCTCCACTGCTTCTTTGATCTCGACCTTGTTTGCGTCGGCATCTACGATAAATCCGTACTTGCCTTTTTCATTCATGGCTGAAACCTTCTCTGTAACCAATGGCTTCTTCAGGACACTCATCATTCTTTATTTAGTAGAGTTTCAACTTTGCTTACAGCGCTTTCCACGAAAATGACGTTGTCGGCGTTCATCAGGTCATAGGTGTTGATCTGATCAGCCGTGGTCACCTTTGCGTTCTGAATATTCCTTCCTGACAACACAACGTTCTTGTTCACTTCAGGAAGCACCAGCAGCGTCTTCTTGTCTGCCAAAGACAGCGCATTCAATAAATTCACATATTGTTTCGTCTTGGCATTCTCAAAAGAAAAATCCTCCAGGATGGAAATAGAATTGTCCTTTGCCTTGTAGGAAAGCGCAGACTTGCGCGCCAGGTCCTTAACTTTTTTGTTGAGCTTAAAGGAATAATCGCGGGGCACCGGACCGAAGACCCTTCCGCCACCTTTGAACAGCGGGTTCTTGATATTACCGGCACGGGCGCCACCAGTACCTTTTTGCTTCTTGATCTTCCTGGAGGATCCGGAAATCTCGTTGCGCTGCTTGGCCTTGGAGGTACCCTGCCTTTTGTTTGCTAAAATGCTTTTCACATCCAGGTAAATGGCATGATCATTAGGCTCAATGCCGAATACACTGTCAGAAAGGCTTACCTTCTTGGTGGTCTTCTCACCGCTATATTTTATTACTGCCACTTCCATTATTTCTGAAGGATTACAGTTGAATTTTTGGGACCAGGAACCGAACCGGTTACGACAATGAGGTTTTGGTCAGGAAGGATCTTCACCACTTGAAGGTTCATCAACTTTACGCGGTCGTTACCCATGCGACCGCCCAGGCGCTTGCCCTTGATAACGCGGGAGGCAAACGATGCATTACCCATTGAACCGGGCGCTCTTAAGCGGTTGTGCTGACCATGGGTCTGACCACCGACCCCGCTAAAACCGTGACGCTTAACCACACCCTGAAAACCGCGCCCTTTAGAAATCTCAACTGCATCCAGAAAATCACCTTCAGCAAAAACATCCTGAACGCGGATCTCTTTGCCCAGTTCGGCAACTCCATCAAACTCAGCCCGGAAATCACGAAACTCAACGACCTTGGCCTTGGGGGTGGTACTGGCTTTCTTGAAATGACCTAACAGCGCCTTGGTAGTATGTTTCTCTTTCTTCTCGCCAAAAGCAAGCTGAACAGAACGATATCCGTCAGTCTCAACATTTTTTACCTGGGTGACTACGCACGGACCAGCCTCGATCACAGTGCATGCGATATTCTCACCCTGTGGGCCGAATACGCTAGTCATTCCAACTTTTCTTCCTATAATGCCAGGCATTGTCTTACCTATTTATGCTTGTTTCTCAGGATTTTGCGCCTTCGTAGCGCAAAAAGGACTGCAAAGATAGGAACTAAAGATTAGTTAGCAAGTTCGGGTTTCAAAAATTTCCGGAAATCACCAGGGGGTAGCATTTTTGCTCGGGAAGTTTTAACTCACGCCCTTAAAAAGTCGTCAGCGGAAAGGAGAACCGGAAAAAAATCCACCACGTCGCGCTGAAAATCAATAAGATGCAGGAAAAAATCACCATCCGTTGGATCCTCCTTTTGCTCGCACTGCTCCTGCTATTTGCTCTGAATTTGTCTCTGGGAAGCGTGGCCATCCCTTTCCCTGAAATCGCGAGGATCCTTTTCACGGGCGAAAGTACCAACAGTGTCTGGACCGAAATAGTTTGGGATTTCAGGCTTACCAAAGGACTGACTTCCATCCTGGCAGGAAGCGCCCTGGCAGCCGCCGGTTTACAGATGCAAACACTCTTCCGGAATGCCCTCGCCGGTCCGGACGTACTGGGTCTGAGTTCCGGCGCCAGCCTGGCCGTAGCCCTGATCTTCATGAGTCCCTCCGCGAATGTGCCGTTCCTCTCCGCACCGCACCCCCTGCTGGTTTCGGTTGCCGCAAGCATTGGATGTGCGTCCATTCTACTCGTGATGCTGGTGGTAGCGCGCAAACTACAGGACAATGTTTCACTACTCATAGTAGGCCTCATGGTTGGGGCCGCCACTTCTTCCATCGTCAGTGTCCTGCAATACCTGAGCAAAGCTGAAGAAATGCAGGTCTATATATTATGGACGTTCGGAAGCCTCGGCGGTCTGAACTGGCAGGAGATCGAGATCCTGGCTATCGTCCTTTTCATTGGGGTTGCACTGGCCTTTCTTCAAATCAAACCGCTAAACGCGTGGTTGCTCGGAGACCACTACGCCCGAAGCCTTGGCATCAACGTGAAAAGATCACGCCTGGTGATCATTCTTTCCGCCTCTATATTAACGGGGGCTGTTACAGCTTTTTGCGGACCCATTGCCTTCGTCGGCCTGGCTGTTCCTCATTTGACCAGGCTTGTCATCAACAGCCACAATCACAAAACCCTGATTCCCGCAGTCCTGGTTGGCGGGGCGGCCCTTTTATTGTTTTGTGATATCCTCGCGCAACTGCCCGGCAGCACCTATGTATTGCCGGTCAATGCGCTTACTGCACTGATCGGCGCCCCTGTCGTCATCTGGATCATTATCAGAAACAAAAAAATGCGCATCTGATGAAGCCTGGGAATACTTACCTCACGACCGCTGACCTGGGAATTGGTTATGCGGAAAGTAAGTCGGAGAACCGGCTGTTTCGTCACCTTAACCTGACCCTGGAGGGCGGCCAGATGATTTGCTTTATGGGACCCAATGGTGCAGGTAAATCTTCACTCCTGAGAACCCTGGCGGGATTGCAAAAACCGCTGTCAGGTGATATTCAATTGTATCCCCCCGAAGGGAGGGAGGATGTCTCCAAACAAATTGCCGTCGTCCTCACAGACCGGATCCAAATGCCAAACCTGACGGTGCAGGAGATTGTCACCTTCGGCCGCTATCCCTATCTCGGCTGGAATATAACCCTGACAGAAACAGACAGGAAAATTATCAGAGCGGCAATTGAGCGAATACACCTTGAACCACTATTGAACAAGAAGATCTATGAGCTGAGTGATGGTCAGTTGCAGTTGGTGATGATCGCCCGGGCGCTCGCTCAGGACACCCCTGTCATCTTGTTGGATGAACCTACTGCCCACCTCGACCTGAATAACCGTGTGGAAATTATGAACCTGCTACGGGATCTTTCGCGGACTACCCGTCGGGCGATTCTTTTGGCGACACACGAGCTGGACCTCGCTTTACAAACCGCAGATGTCATCTGGCTGACTGGAAAAAACCAAAATATCCTGGCAGGCCTGCCGGAAGACCTGGTCCTCAATGGATCGTTCGATGACATCTTTCAATTCAAAGGCTTTGATCTCAAGACCGGCAAAGTGCTGCATACCCCCTTCCGGGAAACCATGATCAAATTGACAGGAGCAGGCGCCCCGTACCTATGGACCAAGAACGCACTTGAGCGAAACGGTTTTGGCGTTACCTCCGAAGAACAGTCAATTTCCATCACGCTGGCTGAAAATTCCGGGGAGTTAGCATGGGTTGTGAAAAAAAATAATGACATCACTGAGGCCAACTCCATTGAAAAGGTCATGAAATTATTGTAACAAACGATTGCGGGAAACATTGGTGAGTTTTCTGCTTTCTTCGTGTATCGCAATTGGCACGCGTTTGTTAGTTTGCATGTTATTGTGATATTTTTCTAAAGAACTTACCATCCATGTTCAATATATCGGACCTCTTCCCCTACCAATTCGATCCCAAATATTCCAAACCAGTGGCCTACTTTTCAATGGAATTTGCTGTGGATCAACCCTTAAAGACTTATAGTGGTGGCCTCGGTTTCCTGGCCGGATCGCATCTTCGCGGCGCCTACGAGCTCAAGCAAAACATGATCGGGATCGGAATCCTCTGGAAGAAAGGATACTACGACCAGGAACGCAACCAGGACCAGACTTTAAAAGTGAACTTTCGCGATAAGGAGTATTTCTTCCTGACAGATACGAAGATAGTATTCCCCATTACCATTCATGGCGCCAAGGTATATGTAAAAGCCTTCCTGTTACGACCGGAGGTCTTCAATACTGTTCCCCTGTTCCTGCTGACAACTGACATTCCGGAGAACGATTTCCTTGCCCAGACCATCAGCCACAGATTATACGACCCCAATGAAACCACCCGGATCGCCCAGTCCATTTTACTGGGCGCCGGCGGCGCGAAGCTCCTTGATGTACTGCAGCGCGATACCGCTATCTATCACATGAACGAAGGGCACGCCCTTCCGCTGTGTTTCTATCTGCTCGATAAATACAAAGACATCAGCGAAGTAAAAAAACGCGTGGTGTTTACCACCCACACTCCCGAAAAGGCCGGCAATGAAGAACACAGCATTCCACTGCTGAACAACATGAGCTTTTTCAACGGCCTTACTACACGCCAGGTTGAGGAGCATGTAGCCCCGGAAAACGGAATACTAAACTATACACTCACCGCACTGCGGATCGCTAAGATTGCCAATGGCGTCTCCCAATTGCACGGAGAAGTTTCGCGGCGCATGTGGAAAGGATATAAAGGAATTTCCGAGATCACAGCTATCACCAACGCCCAGAATAAAACTTACTGGCATGATCCCCAACTCGATAAGGCCCTCGAAATGAATGACGACGATGGACTCATGAAGCGGAAAAAGGAGATGAAAGCCAAGCTCTTCAAAAGCGTGGCCAATCAAACCGGAAAATTGTTTGATCCAAACGTGCTGACGATTGTGTGGGCAAGGCGTTTTGCGGCCTACAAAAGAGCCAATCTCATATTATCGGATTTTAACCGATTCTTAAGGATCGCGACGAATAAGAAATTTCCAGTACAAATTATATGGGCGGGGAAACCTTATCCGGAAGATTTCGGAGCCATCAATATCTTTAATGAGATCTTCTGGAAAACAAAAGACCTTGCCAATTGCGCTGTTGTTACCGGATACGAACTTTGGCTGTCGGCCCATTTAAAGAAAGGTTCTGATCTGTGGCTGAATAACCCAAGACTATACCATGAAGCTTCCGGTACCTCCGGCATGACCGCAGCCATGAATGCATCCATAAACCTGTCCATTCCCGATGGCTGGGTTCCGGAATTTGCCCGCCATAAACAAAACGCCTTCATCATTCAGCCCGCCGCCGACAACCTGTCGCCGGAAGAAAAAGATAAGGCAGAGGCACAAACCCTGCTCGACCTTCTCGAGAATGAGATCATCCCAATGTATTACGAGAGATCGGAGGAATGGGTGAAAATCATGAAAGCGGGAATGCAGGATGTAACACCGTATTTTGATGCCAGAAGGATGGCTGATGAATATTATCAGAAGTTATACAATCACCAGGCGTCGGCCTCTGAGGCAACGGAGCGCGCCAGCAATCAATTCGCCGCTTAGCTTCGACAGGTTCAGCCGACGTAACAACAAGTTTGAAAGAAAGCCTGCCCGGCGCAGGTTTTCTTTTTATATTGACTTTCCAAACAGGCGGTAAGCCAGGGATCGTTTTACCATGAAACATGTCGTGATCATTGGCAACGGAGTTGCGGGTATCACCGCGGCGAGGCACATCAGAAAGCTGAGCGATCATAAGATCACGGTCATCTCTTCAGAGACTCCGCACTTCTTCTCCCGCACGGCGCTTATGTATGTCTACATGGGCCACCTTACTTTTGAACATACAAAACCATATGAGGACTGGTTTTGGGAAAAAAACCGTATCGATCTCGTTTTCGACCACGCGCAGAAGATCCATTCTGAAAAAAAAGAGGTGACAATGGCTTCAGGGAAAATGATCGCCTATGATAACCTCATCCTGGCTACAGGTTCCCGTTCAAATTTTCCCGCGTGGCCGGGGCAGGAACTAAAGGGTGTGCAGGGCCTTTACAGCTATCAGGACCTGCAAACAATGGAGTCGAACACCCGTGGCATTAAAAAAGCTGTCATCGTAGGGGGAGGTCTGATCGGTGTTGAAATGGCCGAAATGCTTTGCAGCAGGAATATCGAAGTGACCATGCTCGTCAGGGAGCCCGCCTTCTGGAACAACGTGCTGCCCATCCAGGAAGCCAAGATGATCAGCCTGCACATCGCATCGCACGGCGTCCAGCTGAAACATGAGGAGGAACTGAAAGAAATTTTTTCTGAGCGGGACGGGAAAGTAAATGGTGTCAGGACGAAGAACGACGAATCGATTTACTGTGATTTTGTTGGCCTCGCAGTAGGCGTCCATCCTAATGTGGAGTTATTAAAGAACACCGACATTGCCATAAACCAGGGCATTCTCGTAAATGAATTTCTCGAAACTACTATTCCGGGGATCTATGCCATTGGCGACTGTGTGGAGCGCCAGCACCCTCTTCATGGAAGGAAAAACATTGAACAGGTATGGTACACCGCCCGAATGATGGGTGAGGTGGTTGCCCAAACCATTTGTGATGTGAGAACAAGGTACGAACCTGGACCGTGGTTTAACTCTGCCAAATTCTTTGATATCGAATTCCAGAATTACGGCAACGTTGGAAATTCGTTGCAGGATGAGGAAGCCGACCTGTATTGGGAACATCCTGGTGGCAGAAAAGCAGTTCACCTCGTGTGGAATAAGGGCACGGGACAATTTGACGGCATCAATTCCTTTGGCATCCGGCTGCGTCACGAAAACTTTGACAGGTGGCTGAGAGAAAAAAGATCTGTGGACTTTGTGATGGATCATTTACACGAGGCGAATTTCGATCCGGAATTTTCGGAGAGGCATGAGGCGGAGATCAGGAATCTTTTTTACACCGCAGTCTGACACACAGCGTGAAAAACTTATGAAAGCATTAAAAATATTTGGGCTAATTGTTTTCTCGATCGGATTCTTCTTCTTCAATGCCACACCGTTCTGGGCAGATTACAGGCTTACGCCCTCGATCATTGAAAAAAAGATCACCGACCCGAAAAAACAGGATCTCTTCATGCGGCACGCCGCTCCCGTGATGGGTCACCTCTTCACCTCCAACCACCGCTTTGTGGCGGTGCTCAGCGATGTTTTTAACAAGGCCAATAAGCAACAGCTTGAACTTTATCAGATCACCCAAGAAGACATTGAACAGATCCTGGAAAGGAGTCGCAATAAATTTACCACACCAGAGATTGATTCCGTTTTCAGAACTTCAAATGAAATTGCAGCCTTTAAGAACAATGCTTTTCGCAGTTTCAGCAATATTCCTGAAGGGGAAGCATTTGAGTCCAGGGCCGCATTCCGCGCGCGCTTGCAGGAAGTGGCGGAGAAGGTCGAAAAATACGGAATCATAAATCAGGCCGGCTTTGACCGCTATGCAATCAAGGATCTCAAATACAGCCTCACAAAAGCATCCTCTTCCGGACCGGTAAAAAGTGCTCCCGGAATGTTCCTTATCTTAACCTTTGGGCTATGCATTGCCGGTGCCATGCTTTACATAACGCCAAAGCTGGAACATCAGCCCGGCATAAGAAATAACCGGATCTTCTTTAACCCCATGAAAAACACAGGATGGCTGGGTATCCTGACCGGCACATGGCTGATCCTTTTCTACATCTTACTGTATTTCTTTGCAGAGTATATGACCAACTGGGTGATCATGGTCGACCCCGTCAGCCAGCTGATCAACGGGCATGAAGCTGGAAAGTTCTTCCTGTATGGTTTTCTCTACACGCTTTGTATCCTGGTGATGGGTGTCCGGTTTATCATACACTACCGGCACAGCAAGTACCAGGTCCTGAGGACGATTTCCGTCATGTTCTTCCAGACCGCGTTCGCGTTTCTGATTCCCGAAATCCTCGTGCGGTTAAACAAGCCCTATTATGATTTCAAAAATATCTGGCCACTGGATTACAGTTTTTTCTTCGACTACCGTCTTTCGGAAATGATCGATCACGGTACGCTGGGAATCTTTATGATCGGGTGGGGATTGATGCTAATCATTATTGGTGTCCCCGTCATGGTGTATTTTTTCGGTAAACGATGGTATTGCTCCTGGGTTTGCGGTTGTGGAGGCCTTGCTGAAACCCTTGGCGATCCCTACAGGCAACTCTCTCAAAAATCACTGAAGGCCTGGAGGGTTGAGCGCTGGATGGTTCACAGTGTTCTCCTCTTTGCCGTCGTCATGACCATAGGTGTATTATATACTTGGTTCACGACATCTTCGAGATTTCTTTTTATTGATACCTATACATTGCGGGAAATTTATGGTGTGTACATCGGCGCTGCTTTTGCCGGAGTGATTGGTACGGGTTTTTACCCGCTGATGGGCAACCGGGTATGGTGCCGGTATGGCTGTCCGCTCGCTGCTTACATAGGATTGGTCCAAAGATTTAAATCGCGTTTCAGGATTACCACGAACGGAGGCCAGTGCATTTCCTGCGGCAACTGTTCTACCTATTGTGAAATGGGAATTGATGTGCGCTGGTATGCTCAACGGGGCCAAAATGTGATCCGGGCATCCTGCGTGGGTTGCGGCATATGTTCCGCGGTGTGTCCCCGCGGTGTGTTGAATCTCGAAGTCAAGGATGAGAAAGGCAGATTCGGAGCGCCCGTCCTAACCGGTAACAATCATGTGAAAATTTAAGGGTTAATCTTTCCTAACTTCCACCAGCGGTGATGTTTTCCAAAATCCTCACAGGCCTCTTCACATTTTGAACGGAGAAACTTAATTCTGAATCACAGCCCATTGAAACCCATCATACATGCGATCATACCCGCTTTCAATGAGGAGTTGAGTATCGATAAAGTGATCGCCGAAATTCCCGCTGCAATCGTGACAGAAATTGTTGTCATCAACAATGCCTCCACCGACCGAACGGCGGAAGTGGCAATGAAGGCCGGGGCTACCGTCCTTCACGAACGACGAGGGGGGTATGGATATGCCTGTCTGAAAGGCATTGAATATTGCCAAAGAAAATCCCCCCCTCCCGACATAGTAGTTTTCCTCGATGGCGATTATTCGGATCATCCCCAGGAAATGGCCACTCTTGTTCAACCCATACTGGAAGGCAAGGCAGACCTTGTGATCGGATCGCGCGCCCTCGGAAAGAGAGATAAGGGTTCCATGACCGTTCAGCAAATTTTTGGCAATTGGCTGGCAACTACGCTTCTAAAGTTATTTTTTAGCGTAAAGTTTACCGACCTGGGACCTTTCAGGGCCATTAGATTTTCGTCATTACTCGGGCTGGATATGCAGGATAAGAACTATGGCTGGACGGTCGAGATGCAGGTAAAAAGCGCCAAAAAAAAATTGCGCAGTGTGGAAGTGCCAGTGCGATACCGGAAACGCATCGGTGTCTCCAAAGTATCCGGAACGGCAAAAGGAACGATCATGGCCGGATACAAGATCCTATACACCCTCTTTAAGTACTTATAGGTCAGGCGATGCTGGAATGGATCATTACCATATTGTACACCTTAAGCCTGGGCTACCTGCTTCTTTTCAGCATTGGCCAGTTGCACCTGACGCTTATTTATCGCCGCGAGAAAAGAAATAAATATCCCGCTGTACCGGCAGAAGGTTTTGAGCCACTGATAACGATACAACTACCCGTCTATAACGAGAAGTACGTGGTCGAACGGTTGATCGATGCTGTGGTCAAGATAGATTATCCGCGTGAAAAAATGGAGATACAGATCCTCGACGACTCCACGGATGAAACATCGGGCATCATCTACCAGAAACTCGATTGGCTGAAGAGACTCAAGGTCGACATGAAGCATATTCGCCGCGACAGCCGTGAAGGATATAAAGCCGGCGCCTTAAAAGAAGGCCTTCTTAGCGCAAAAGGAGATTTTATTGCCATTTTCGATTCTGATTTCGTTCCGGACCGCGACTTTCTGAAAAAGACACTTCCTTATTTTATCGATCCCAATGTAGGCGTAGTGCAAACGCGTTGGGGTCACATCAACAAAGATTACTCGCTCATTACGCAATTACAGGCTTTCGGACTGGATGCCCATTTTTCCATTGAACAATCGGCGAGAAATGACGTGGGAAGTTTTATTAACTTCAATGGCACCTGTGGAGTGTGGCGCAAGGCCTGCATCATGGATGCGGGAGGCTGGAGTGCTGATACGCTCACAGAGGATTTGGACCTGAGCTACCGCGCGCAACTGAAGGGGTGGAGGTTTCAATACCTGGAAGATGTGGTCACCCCGGGTGAACTACCTGTGGTCATGCCTGTTATTAAGTTACAACAGTACAGATGGAACAAAGGCGCGGCAGAGACAGCGCGCAAACTGATCGGAAAGGTCATCAAATCAGACCTTGCATTTGTTCAGAAAATCCACGCTTTCCTTCATCTTTTCAACAGCTCGGTTTTTGTAGCCTTGTTCCTGGCAGCGGTGCTGAGCTTTCCGATGTTATTCATTAAAAATACCCACCCCGCCATTCATTTATTGTTTAACATCGGCATCGCTTTTTTGCTGGGATTTTTCTCCGTGGCAATTTTTTACTGGACTGCCACGGAACGGTTTTACGAAAAGCCCGGCAGGAAATTTTTCATTATGTTTCCCGCATTCCTCATCGTTTCCATGGGCCTTTCCCTGCACAATTCTCTTGCGGTCATCGAGGGATGGCTCGGCATCAAAACCCCCTTTATGCGGACGCCAAAATTTAATATTGTCCGCAAACGCGATCCATGGCTGGAC
>JBBEBN010000303.1:0-15478 GCA_040882305.1 Cyclobacteriaceae bacterium | reverse complement strand
GAGGAGTCACACCCCCTGATTGCAGTTTCTTTTTTGATGGGCGCCGTCCTGTCCGCCTTTGCTGGCTACCTCGGAATGAGAATCGCCACGAAAGCAAACGTGAGGACTACCCAGGCAGCGCGAAGCAGTCTTGCCAATGCCCTGAAGGTATCTTTTACCGGAGGTTCCGTGATGGGGATCGGTGTGGCCGGTATCGCCGTCCTTGGTTTAGGAAGCGTTTTTATTATTCTGTATCACATCTTTGTCCCTGAAGGTTCCGCGATGAACGGGCATGAAATGAAGCGCGCCATTGAGGTGCTTGCCGGTTTTTCTTTGGGTGCTGAGTCCATCGCCTTATTCGCGCGCGTGGGCGGTGGTATTTATACCAAGGCCGCCGATGTTGGCGCTGATCTGGTCGGAAAGGTTGAGGCCGGTATTCCTGAAGACGATGTGCGAAATCCTGCGACCATCGCAGATAATGTTGGAGACAATGTTGGAGACGTGGCCGGGATGGGGGCGGATCTTTTTGGATCGTATGTCGCCACCATCCTTGCGACCATGGTATTGGGTCAGGAAATCGATGCCTCCGCAGATAACTTTGGAGGCCTGTCGCCCATTCTCCTACCCATGATGATCGCTGGTCTTGGTTTGATCTTTTCCATCGTAGGCACCTGGTTTGTGCGGATTAAAAATGAAACAGACAGCGTGCAAAATGCCTTGAATATTGGCAACTGGTCATCAATCGTTCTGACCGCCATTGCGTCGTACTTTGCCGTGACAATATTATTGCCTGAAACGCTCGTCCACAGAGGCGTTGCCTTTACCTCGACCGATGTGTTCATCGCTATCATTATCGGACTGATCGTCGGCACGCTGATGAGCATGATCACCGAATATTACACGGCCATGGGCAAACGCCCCGTGCTCTCCATAATTAAACAATCCGGAACAGGTCATGCCACGAACATTATCGGTGGTTTATCCGTCGGAATGGAATCCACCGTATTCCCGGTCATCACGCTAGCAGCAGGTATCATCGGATCTTATTCCTTCGCGGGATTATATGGTGTCGCCATTGCTGCGGCGGGAATGATGGCAACGACGGCCATGCAACTGGCTATCGATGCGTTTGGCCCCATTGCAGATAACGCAGGAGGCATTGCTGAAATGAGCCAGCTACCTGAAGAAGTACGCCGCCGCACAGATAACCTCGATGCAGTAGGGAATACCACTGCTGCTACCGGAAAAGGTTTCGCCATTGCGTCGGCTGCACTTACATCGCTTGCCCTATTTGCTGCCTTTGTAGGCGTTTCAGGCATCACGGCCATCGATATCTATAAAGCTCCGGTGCTCGCGGGCTTGTTTGTCGGCGGTATGATCCCTTTTATTTTCTCCTCCCTTGCCATTGCCGCCGTCGGACGTGCTGCCATGGATATGGTAAACGAAGTAAGGCGCCAGTTCCGGGAAATCCCGGGCATAATGGAATACAAGGCCAAGCCCGAGTATGAAAAATGCGTGGCAATTTCGACGAAGGCATCACTCCGCGAAATGATCGCACCCGGGGCAATTGCCCTGCTTACCCCTGCTATCGTGGGCTTTTCATTTGGACCGGAAGTCCTCGGTGGACTATTGGCTGGAATTACCGTATCCGGAGTGCTGATGGGCATATTTCAGTCCAACGCAGGAGGCGCCTGGGACAATGCCAAGAAATCTTTTGAGAAAGGCGTGGAGATCGAGGGTAAGATGTATTACAAAAAATCAGAGCCGCATAAGGCCTCCGTGACGGGCGATACCGTAGGAGATCCATTCAAAGACACTTCCGGCCCCTCCATGAATATCCTCATCAAGCTAACCTCCATTGTCGCCCTTATCATTGCGCCCCACATCTCGGAGAATAGCCCCGCGACAGCGGAAAAACATGATTTAAAGAAGCCGGCGGTGGAAACAGTGTCGAAGACCCTTCCGCAACAATAAACTCAACTTAAAAACCGTAGCCCCGGAATTATACCGGGGCTTTTTTTATTTTTGGGTTTGACCTCCACCAAACAATCGGTCATTCACCTGTTTTTGATGCGAAAACGCAGGGAACAGGAAGGCCTCTCTGATAACAGAGACCTGTATCCGGCAAGACTTTTTTGGGAGAGTTCTTAAATTTCAGGCTAAAGTGATTAAATTATTTCGCGTTCCAGGGCATAAACAGGGCCCCAGAACGGAAATGATCAGATCAGATGGCCGGGTACCTTAGTAGAGACAAGGCATGCCTTGTTTCTGCTAAGGTATTCAAACAAGGAGGGTTATGGTACTTGTAACCATTTGGATAACCAAGGCCTGAAGAATGTGAGATATTCAGACAAACGGCCTTTATCGTCGATGAAGAACCATATAAGGACAAAATAAAGAGGTTACAAAGCCCCGCAACAATGGTATACAGGACAAGCTCTAGCATGAATGAGAAGGAGATCTTTGAAAGGATCCAGGGTGGCGACGAGAAGGCGCTTGAGCTATTGTATAAAAAGTACTATCGGATGATGACGAAACTGGTCATCACCAACAGTGGCACCGAAGACGAGGCGCGGGATGTTTATCAGGATGCATTGATCGTTTTCTGGCAAAAGGCCAGGTCAGGCAAACTGGTGTTGACCTCCAAGATCAGCACATACATTTACAGTATTTGCCAGAACCTTTGGCGGAAAGAATTAGACCGGAAAAAACGCCTGTCAAGTGAAGAAAGAGACTCGCCTGTTTCCATAGACATGGACACGGCCGAAAAAGAAAAAATAATTGCCCGGTGCATGGACCAGCTGGGCGACACCTGTAAGAAAGTTTTGATGTATTATTATTTTGAAGAAATGTCGATGCAAGACATTGCCGAAAAGCTGGGCTTCGCAAATACTGATACCGCCAAAACAAAAAAATATAAATGCAAAAAAAAGCTGGATGAATTAGTGAAATCTCAATATTCGGCCCAAGACTTTTTAGATTAAAACCATGGCAGACGAACGCGACCTTGAACTTTTAGACGATTATCTCACGAACCGCATGAGTGAGCAGGATCGTCGTGCATTTGAACAAAAGCTTCAGGCAGATCCCGACCTTCAGCACGAATATGCCCTGCAAAATCGTCTGATAAAGGGAATCAAAGACGTCCGCGTCGCCGAATTGAAAGCCATGCTCAACAACGTGCCAGTCCCTGCCAATGGACCCGGCAATGCCCTTGCAACAAAAATTCTGCTCGGAACGGTTGTGACCCTCATGGTCACCGCGGTTGCCTACTTGTATATCTCACGTGACGATATTCAAATGGCTGAACCGGTAATACCGACAGAACAGGAACAAGACATTAAAGACGAGCCGGTTTCTCCGCGGGCAGAAGACCAAACGATACCTGAGGAGGAGCGGGAAACGGTGCAGGAACAAACCACCCAGGATAAGAACCAGACTTCTGCCGGTACGGAGCACAGGAAACCTTCGCTGGCGGGGAAGCCCGATCCTTTGAAGGCACCTGAGAAAAAGAGCGAGGAACAAGCACCGGAACCGGTGCTGGATATTTTTGATCCAGGTGCGCAAGACAGCACCCCGGGTACGGATATTGGAAAAGAAAAACAACCGGCGTACACGCCCGGCAAATCCACTTTGTTGGTCGAGGCCGATCTGGAAAACACGCGCTACAAATTCCATTATCAGTTCAGGGAAGGCAAGTTATTCTTGTACGGGCCTTTCGAGCAGAACCTCTATGAAATAATGGAATTCTTTGCGGGCGAGAAACGCACGGTGTTTTTGTATTATAGGGATCATTATTACCGGCTGGAAGAGGCAGACAGTAAGATTCGCCCTCTGGACCCCATCACTGATCCGGCACTATTGAAAAAATTAAAGGAATACCGCAGCTCAAAGTGAGGTGATGCTGCCATCCAGGGCCCCGCTACTCCATCAGTAGCGGGGCTTTTTTATGCACGCACTCCAATAGATTTGTCGCCATGGCGGTGCGTATCCTTTTTTTCCTAAATTTGCCCTTTAAGACAATGGAAAGGCATACACACAAGAAAAAGTTGGGTGGATATCCCGCAACAGGCGTTGTGATCAGCATCACGCTTGCCCTGTTTGTGGTGGGCCTGTTCGGTCTGGTCCTGATCTATTCCCAACAATTGGAAAGGCAGGTTCGCCAAAATATCCGGATGCAGGTTTATCTGAAATCCAATGTATCCGAAACGCAACGTCTCGAGATCAAAAACAAATTGCTGTCACTAGATTATGTGTCGAAAAACGAAAAGCAGGAGTTGACTTTTGTGTCGAAGGAGGAGGCGGCAAAAAAATTCATTGCCGAGACTGGTGAGGATTTTAAGAACTTTCTGGGAGAAAATCCGCTGCGCGACGCCTACCTGATCGGCATCGATGAGAAATACCACAGCCGTGGGCAAATGGATACGATCAGGCAGGAGATACAGAAAATGAGCGGCGTGTATCAGGTATTTTACGTCGAAGGATTGATTGAAGCCGTGAACGAAAATGTAACGAAGATCGCGCTGATTCTGGCGGGTCTCATCCTGATATTGCTTATCACGGTGGCGCTGCTAATCAACAACACCCTTCGCATCGCGCTATTTTCACAACGTTTTCTCATACGAAGCATGCAGCTGGTGGGCGCCAGAAAATGGTTTATACAACGGCCCTTCCTCTATCGGGCAGCGGGGTACGGACTGCTGAGTGGTGTGCTGGCCTCAGCCTTCATGTGGCTTCTCTCCGATTATGCCCAGCGCGAAATAACTGATCTCAAAGTATTGCACGATCAGGAGCAGTTTATATTATTGCTGACAATTTTACTGGCCGTTGGCATCCTGGTGGCAGTCTTAAGCACTTTCTTTTCCATCAGAAAATACCTGCGAATGTCTTTAGAAGAACTGTATTGAACGAATTGATGATTATGGATAAACTTCCTTTCGGCAAAAAAAACTATCAATGGATGATCATCGGCATTGTGGCCCTGGTAACAGGTTTCACCATTATGGCACTTGACCAGCAACAACACGGCTTTGGATTTCTCGGGATCACCCTGGGGCCCGTGGTCGTGATGGCCGGCTTTATCATTGAGATCTTCGCTATCCTTCACCGTCCTACAAAATAAAATCAATGATTAAAGCGCTGGCTTTAATTCACGACTACCATCATGTCAATATTCGAATCGATTGTTCTCGCCATTATTGAAGGCGTTACTGAATTTTTACCCGTCTCCTCCACTGGCCACATTATTATCGGCTCCTCGCTGATGGGTATCGCCGACGACCCTTTCACGAAGATGTTTACGGTAGCCATTCAGTTCGGCGCTATCCTCTCCGTGGTGGCGTTATACTGGAAACGCTTCTTCCAATCCTTTGACTTCTATTTCAAGATCCTCATTGGTTTTATTCCCGCCGTGGTTTTTGGCCTCCTGCTCAAAGACATGATCGATACGCTTTTGGAGAGGGTGGACGTGGTCGGTTATGCCCTCCTGGCGGGAGGTATCTTCTTTTTGTTCATTGACAGGATCTTTAAGACGGAACATCTGGACGACCAGGAAGTAACATATCCCAAAGCCTTTAAGATCGGGTTCTTCCAGGTTATTGCCATGATACCCGGAGTATCCAGGTCGGCGGCCACCATCATCGGCGGGCTGTCGCAAAAACTCAGCAAAAGAACCGCTGCCGAATTTTCCTTTTTCCTTGCCGTACCAACCATGTTTGCCGCCACAGTTTATTCCATGTATGGGTTTTATGCAAGCGGTGGTTCCTTCGGAAAAAATGAGATCACCGCGCTCATCATCGGCAATGTTGTTGCCTTTATTGTGGCCATGGCTGCCATCAAATCATTTATCACTTTTCTCACACGCCATGGTTTTAAGTTATTCGGTTACTATCGCATCGTGGTGGGAACCGTTATCCTCATCCTTTATTATTTGGGCGTTGAACTTTCCGTGGTTTAATGGAAAAGCAGCCAGAAACCGGACGCGTATTACTCATCAACAAACCTTTTCAATGGACATCATTTGATGTGGTGAACAAATTGCGGTACCGTTTAAAAATTAGAAAGATCGGACACGCCGGAACATTGGATCCCCTGGCCACGGGGTTACTAATTATATGCACCGGTAAAATGACCAAGCGGATTGATGAATTCATGGGCCTTGAAAAGGAATATACAGGCAAGTTCGTCATGGGGAAATCGACCGCCTCCCATGACCTGGAGACCGCTATTCACGAAGAAAAAGATATTTCCGGCCTTACTGCTGAGCGGATACATCAGGCGACAGCAGCCCTTACGGGTAACATCAGGCAACTTCCTCCCATGCATTCCGCCATCAAGATAGGTGGTAAAAGGGCTTACCAGTTTGCGCGGAAAGTGCAGGAAATCGATCTGAAGCACCGGGAAGTGGAGGTGAAATTTTTTGAGATCACCAGCATCGAACTGCCGGAAGTCAGCTTTCGCATTGTTTGTTCAAAAGGAACCTATATTCGCAGCATCGCCCGCGATTTCGGAAATGCTCTGGGCGTTGGTGCTTATCTGACGGACCTCTGCCGCACAAGGATCGGCAACTTCCGCCTTGAAGATGCGGAGACAATTGATCCGATAGAACCGGAGGCCGTAAAAGGTGATGCAGGAGTATGATCATGAATCGACGATCAAAAAATGAAAATATACCACGGCATCGATGATTTCACACAGCTTCAATATGCTGTCGTGACCAGCGGAACCTTCGATGGCGTACATGTTGGCCATCAGAAGATCTTTTCAAGATTGCGGGAAATTGCTTCCCGGAATTTCGGAGAGACCGTGGTTATCACGTACTGGCCACATCCCAGGCTGGTCTTACATCCTGAAGATGACACGCTGAAACTGCTCAACACTTTTGAAGAGAAGGCAGCGTTACTGAAAGACCAGGGAATTCAACACCTCATCCGCATTCCATTTACAAAGGAATTCTCCCAGTTTACTTCCGAACAATTCATTCAGGAAATACTCGTCAAGACGATCGGCACCCGTAAACTTGTCATCGGTTATAACCACCATTTCGGGAAAAACCGCGAAGGAAGCTTTGAGCAACTCAAACTCAATGCGCCCATGTACGGATTTGACGTGGAAGAAATTCCGAGGCAGGAAGTGGACCACGTGGCAGTGAGTTCCACCAAAATAAGGAAAGCCCTTGAAGAAGGCGACATCGATACGGCGAGCCACTTCCTGGGGCAACCTTACCGCATAACAGGTATGGTTGTGAGCGGCGATAAAATAGGCAAGACACTCGGCTTTCCCACGGCCAATATTGAGGTGGACACAAAGTACAAACTGATTCCCGCAGATGGTATCTATGCTGTTACAGTATCACTCGGCCAGTGCCTTTACGGCGGAATGTTATACATCGGATACCGTCCCACCCTTCAGGGAACGCGCAGGAACATCGAAGTGAATATTTTTGACTTTGATGAGAATATTTACGGCGAAACCCTGACGGTTCATTTCCAAAAACTCCTCCGCGGCGATCAGACCTTTCAGGGCCTGGAGGAGATGAAAGCCCAGTTGCACAGAGATAAAGAACACGCCCTTAAGGTCCTCCGATCAAATGATTAGATTACGGGCAATACCGCTTCAGGAGCCGGGCGATTAAAGCAAAATAATTAACTTAGCATGGAAGGCCAGTGAAAGGAAGGAGCGATTTCTCTTAAAATATCTTTGTGTCTTAATGGCAAAGCCCTTAGGGGCAAAAAAAACTTCATTTCTGTATGATCAATAAAGTTGTAAAAAACGCCGATGAAGCAGTCGGCGATATTCCTGAAAACGCTGTCGTGATGATGGGTGGATTCGGATTATGTGGTATCCCTGAAAATTGTATTCAGGCCATCCTCAGGAAAGGCATCAAAGGTTTAACCTTTATTTCCAATAACGCGGGCATAGATGATTTTGGCATCGGGGTTCTTCTGAAGACACGGCAGGTAAGAAAAATGATCTCTTCCTATGTGGGCGAGAACGCCGAGTTTGAACGCCAGCTCCTGTCAGGCGAGCTGGAAGTTGAATTGATCCCCCAGGGGACGCTGGCAGAACGCATCCGCGCAGGCGGCGCAGGGATCCCCGCTTTTTACACACCTGCGGGCTATGGTACGGAGGTGGCCGAAGGCAAGGAAGTGCGCGAATTCCACGGCAAAAAATACCTGATGGAACAGTGGCTGAGGGCTGACTTTTCCATTGTGAAAGCGTGGAAGGGCGACACCGCAGGGAACCTCGTGTACAGGGGCACTGCAAGAAACTTTAACCCCATGATGGCCGCGGCGGGAACGATTACCATTGCGGAGGTGGAAGAGCTGGTCTCTGCAGGTGAGCTGGACCCAAATTGTATTCACACACCTGGAATCTATGTTCAACGGATCTTCAGAGGCGAGCATTACGAAAAAAGGATTGAACAGCGGACGATCAGAAATATCAAAAATTAAAGTGCGTGTATCCGCACAGTTTTTTCACAATCATTGAATTACCGGGTCATGCTAGATAAAACAGGTATCGCAAAACGCATTGCACAGGAAATCCGGGATGGCATGTATATAAATCTGGGGATCGGTATACCTACGCTGGTGGCCAATTTCATACCCCCGAATGTGAACGTCGTCCTTCAGTCGGAAAACGGATTGCTGGGGATTGGTCCTTTTCCCGCGGAGGAAGAAATAGATCCCGACCTCATCAATGCAGGAAAACAAACAATCACCATGATGCCGGGTTCTGCCTTATTCAATTCTGCTGAAAGCTTTGGAATGATTCGGGGAGGGCATGTTGACCTCACCATTCTCGGGGCAATGGAGGTATCGGAAAACGGCGACATTGCCAACTGGAAAGTACCGGGGAAAATGGTGAAAGGCATGGGCGGAGCAATGGATCTCGTCGCATCTGCAAAACACATTATCGTTGCTATGCAGCACTGCAGCAAGGAAGGCGCATCGAAGCTTCTCCCTAAATGTACCCTTCCCATCACAGGGCTCCGCTGCGTTAGAAAGATCGTCAGTGACATGGCTGTTCTGGACATTCTTCCCCGCGGAGGTTTTAAGCTGCTAGAGCGCGCGCCGGGCATCTCCACAGAACAAATCAAAAATGCCACGGCCGGAAAGTTGATAGTCGATGGCGACATCCCCGAAATGAAGATTTAGACATCAACACATCAACACCCCAACACATCAACACATCAAGCATGAAAAAATCCACCATTAATTTTACCATTGAGCTTGATTCAAACAATATTCCTGACAGGATATTCTGGGATGCCACAGACAAGCCGGAGGCCGGTCCTTCGGAGACCAAATCGATCAGCATTGCCCTGTGGGACCACAAAGGAAAAAATACACTTCGGATCGACCTTTGGTCAAAAGACATGCCCGTGGATGAAATGAAGCGGTTCTACATTGATTGTATTGGTGGCATGGCGCAGAGTATGCTTGGCTCCACCGGTGACGAAGTGATGGCCAAAGAAACCAATGCCCTGTGCGAAAAACTCGTGGCGCACCTGAGTAAAGAATCGAGCACATAGGTGAGTGCAAACGATTTTTTAGCCATTATCCTTCATTTTTTGTAAAATTTTGTATTTTTATTCATTACCGGTCGGGCTGTACGGTAACTTACCGCCACGTTCTAATAAACCTCAATCAAAGTATATGAAAAATCTTTACAAACGCTCGGGGTTGTCAACCGCACTGTTGCTATTGATAACCTCGATTGGTTTTGCGCAAACGAACATTTCCGGAACGGTGACTGATACTGCAACGGGGGATCCTATACCGGGAGTAAATATTCTGGTAAAAGGAACCATCTACGGCACAGTAACGGAAAGTGATGGTAGTTTTACTTTGAATCCTAAAACTCCGCCTCCGCTTACCCTGGAATTCTCCTTTACGGGATATCAGACAGTTGAACAGGAGGTTACTGACGCCAATACGTCCGGGTTGTCGATAAAATTGGAAGAGCAACTTACTGAACTTGCTACCGTCACGGTGGTCGGGATAACGGAAGAAGAAGCCTTAACGGCGCCTGTCACCGTTGAAATCTACGACCTGGCTGCGATCCGGCAGGCCGCAACGTCAGAGCCATACGAAGGATTGGCAAATATCAAGGGCGTGCAGATGACCTACAGCAGTTTGAATTTTCCGCAGATCAATACTCGGGGTTTCGCGACGATTGCAAACACACGTTTTGTACAATTAATTGATGGAATGGACGCCTCGGCCCCCCTTCTTAATTTTCCAACGGGCAACATTGTGGGAATCGGTGAACTTGATCTGGAAAGCATGGAACTTCAACCAGGATCGGCCTCCGCGATCTGGGGACCAAATGCTTTCAATGGAATTTTGATCATGAACAGCAAGAGCCCATTCAAATATCAGGGCCTCAGCGTACTCGCAAAGGGAGGCATCACGACTTCCGATGCTCAGGGAGAGTCGTATCCTTTATACAACTTCAGCCTTCGTTACGCAAAAGCTTTTAATGACAAGTTTGCTTTCAAGGTTAACTTTTCAATTTTTGATGCCCATGATTGGATCGGGAACGATTATAAGACAGATGTCAACCGTCCTGATTCGGAGATCGACCTCAGCGGTACGAAGGATTTTGACGGCTTAAATCTTTATGGAGATGAAATCGAACTACCGGTACCGCTTCCCAACGTCGGCATCATTCACCGCACCGGATGGAAAGAGGGAGACCTTGTGGATAACTATGACGCCAAAAGCATCAAGGGTGATATTGGTCTGCACTACAGGATCACCGATAAACTGGAAGCTTCCTATAACTACCGGTATGGAGGCGGAAGTTCCGTGTACCAGGGATCACAAAAATATGCGCTCCGCGATTTCACCCAGGAATTTCATCGCCTCGAGCTTCGCGGCACGAACTTCTTTGTTCGCGGATATGTCACCGCCACGGATGCGGGCGACTCATACAATATTGCAGCACTTGGTTCTTATGTGAATGAAAGGATCAAGGAGTCGCCAGACTGGGCTCAGGAGTATGCCCTTGCCATGCAGGGCTACTTTATCGGAGCGGGAGTACCCGGCGGGAGCCACGACGCTGCAAGAGCTTTTGCTGACCGTGAACGGCCGGCGGTGGGTTCCGCTGAATACAACACCCTGTTGGAGGGCGTGCGGAATGATTACTTCCAGCGCGACCCGCCAGGAGCAAAGTTCATTGATAATTCACGACTTTATCACGCACAGTTCAACTACGATTTTGCCGATATCGAATGGGCGAATATCCAGGTCGGAGGAAACTTCAGACAATACAGTCTGTTTTCAAATGGCACCATTTTCAACGAGGATCCCGATGACGGCGCTAACTTCGTGCGAATCAAGATCAATGAATACGGACTTTATACCCAGGTGTCCAAAACACTTGCGGAGGCTTTGAAGCTCACTGGTTCCCTTCGCTATGACAAAAATGAGAACTTTGAGGGGCGCCTGACACCGAGGATTTCAGCCGTGTATACATTTAATCAATTCCATAATATCAGGGCATCCTTTCAAACCGGGTTCAGGAATCCTGATACACAGGCGCAATTCATATACTTTGATCTCGGGACAAATATCCTGTTGGGAAGTGCGGAAGCCAATGCCGCCCGCTACGGCTTACACAACGGAGGAGCCTATACGAAAACTTCGTATGATGATTTCAGAGCGAATGGCGGTCAGCTAGACTCACTAGGCAACGTTGCGGCAGGGGATGCGTCCAGGCTGGTCACGGCAAATATTCCATATGTAAAACCGGAACTTCTGAAATCCTTCGAACTCGGTTATAAATCGATCATAGCAAATAAGTTTTTTATTGACCTGAATGGCTATTACACAACGTATGAGGATTTTATCGGAGGAGAAAATTTCGTGTTGAAATACCCTGCCGAACATCAAAATAAACCGGTATTGCCTGGCACCGTCTATTCACCCTATGCAAATCTGCAGGAAAACGTGACTTCGATGGGCATTGGTCTGGGCCTGAGTTACACGCTCCCAAAAGGATTTGAACTCGCCGGCAATTACAATTATGCCACCTTCGACGATAACAGAACACCCGACAGCCAGTTCCGCGCAGGGTTTAATACTCCCGAAAACAAATTCAATGTCGGAGTAGGCAAAACCATCACGAAAACACGAAAGTTTGGTTTCAACGTTAATTTCCGCTGGCAGGATGAATTCCTCTGGCAATCAGATTTCGGAGAAGCTATGATCCCTGAATTTGGCGTGCTTGATGCCCAGGTAAGTTATAAAATTTCCCCGCTCATGACCGTTGTTAAGATCGGAGGTTCTAACCTGCTGGGTGGTGACTTCCGCACAAATTTTGGAGGACCCTTTGTCGGGCAACAATATTTTATCTCTCTGACGTTTGACGAATTTTTGAACAAGTAAAATCCCGCTAAAAAAAAACGTATGAAGCAATTAAGATATATTTTTTCGTTCGTTCTTCTGTTAGCAGCGTGCGAACAGGAGGTAATTGAATTACAGGCGCCCGAACCGCCTCCCCCGGACCCGTGTGAAACGGCCTCCGCGGGTAGTGCTGACTTCAGCAAATTCGTGGCGATGGGGAGTTCTTACACGGCAGGTTTCCAGGCAGGCGCCCTTTTTACCGCGGGTCAGAATACTTCACTTGCAAAAATTCTTGCCACACAGTTCGCCTGTGCAGGCGGTGGAGGCTTTAATCAACCTGATATCGGTTCGGAAAACGGTTTTAATATCTTTGTCACTCCTAATCCTATCATCGCCGGGCAAAATATCACAACGCTGGGCAGGTTCAGGTTGCAGGGCACACCTCCAACGCCCACGCCGGTCCTGGCTGGCAATGAGGCTATCCCAAACCCAAGCTTGAATCCGTCATTTATGTATATGGGAAACACAGGGGCATTAAATAATTTCGCTGTCCAGGCAACATTTTTAGGCCAAATATTGACGCCAGCTGCAGGTGATTGGACCAATCCAAATCCGGCTGTCGGATTCACTCCATTTTATGCAAGGTTTGCTTCCGACCCTGGAAGCTCCACCATCCTGGGCGATGCAGTGACAGCGGCACCAAGCTTTTTCTTGTTCTGGGTTGGAATGGATGATTACCTTCTACACGCAGCATTTGGAGGGGACCCTACAAAGGCACCGCTTACTCCAATAGAAGGTGGCGTAGGCACAGGTTTTACCCAGACCTACAATTACGCGATCGCCACCATTCTAGGATCAAACGCTAATCTTGAAGGCGTCATCGCTAACTTTCCCAGCGTCTTCGCTTTACCACATTTTACCGCTGTCCCTTACAATCCAATACCCATGGTGGAAGCCCAGGCCAGCGCAGCGAATTCCGGATTCGCGGGTTATAACCAGATCCTTGAAGCGTTGAAAGGACCTCCATTTAACTATCCCGCACCCGAAGTGGATGCCCGTAAAATCTCGTTTACTGCCGGGGCTAATCCTTTCGTCATTGTTGACGAAACCCTGAACGATTACGGTGATGAATTTGATGGGCTTCAGGGTGCGGGAGCAATTACAGCTGAGCAACGGGCCGCGTTGGTTCCTTATGAACAAGTTCGTCAAACCAAAGCTGGCGATATTATTCCATTGGGCGCAGGAAGTGTTTTAGGTACGTTGGCCGATCCAGCCAATCCTGCCTCGGTAAGAGGAGTGGGTGTCCCTTTGGCAGACCAGTACGCATTGATCCCTTCTGAAATTGCTGCCATAGAAGCTGCCAGGTTGGGATACAATGCTGCGATCAGTGATGTCGCAGCGAACTACTCAACCCGTTTAGCGCTGGCAGATGTGAACGCTGCGGTCAACACTTTTCTAACCAATAAAGTGTTCGTTAGTGACAACGTAACGGCGACGCCCAACATCAATCCTCCGACCGGTATATATTCAGAAGACGGAATGCATCCGAACAGCAGAGGTTACGCTTTTATTGCCAATATCTTTATTGACGCGATCAACGCGAAATTCGGCGCCACTGTCCCCAAGGCAAACCTTGGAAAATACGGCGCTACGGGATTACCGATACCGTAATGAGTTTCAATGCAAAATTTCTGAATCTTAAGAAAGGCCGCAATTCGCGGCCTTTCTTAAGTCAAAGGCATATTGCTTTTGACCCCCGCTGAACATTTCAGACCGGACTTTTTCCTTGCAGTAATACTCCGTAACTTTAAAATATGACTGTTATTGGATCAAACAGAAAGTGGTATTCCAGATCGATATTGGTATGGACACTTTCTATCTTCATTATTTCCTGTTCCGATAAGGATGATCCCGCCCCTCCACATGTTAAAGGTGATCTCGTTGAGGCAAATTACGCTGGTGACAATCTGGCAACAAACCTGAAGATTTTTATCCAGTTCTCGGGCAGGGATATCGACACGGACTTGTTCCTTTATGATGTCGATATCTACAGGGTAGTCTACAAAACGAGCTACAAGGTCGACGTTATCGGCGCTTCCGGATTAATACTACTTCCCAGGACACCGACGCCTGTTCCAATGATCAGCTATCAGCATGGAACCATTGTGGAGTATGCGGAAGCCCCGTCCAGACAACCTGTCTCCAGTGAGCAAATGGTCTCGTACGCAGCCCTCGCCTCCATGGGATTCATTACCGTGGTTCCCGATTACATAGGCTTCGGGGAATCACAGCATATTTTTCATCCTTATTATGTGGAAGAACCTACGGCGAACGCTGTACTGGATATGCTGATGGCTGCACGGGTGCTGGCGGAAACGAAGCAGGTCTCTTTCAATAAAAAACTTTTCCTCGCTGGATATTCCCAGGGCGGTTACGCCACGCTTGCCGCACATAAAGCAATAGAAGATAATCCATCACAGGACTTTGAACTCATCGCCTCTTTCCCCGGCGCGGGAGGATATGACATAAAAGCCATGCAGGAATATTTCTTCGGGCTACAAACCTATCCTGACCCCTACTATCTCGCCTACGTGGGAATGAGCTACCAGACGTATTACGAAGAAGAAGTGCTCACACCTTTTTTCAAAGCACCGTACGCCAGCAAAATACCCTTGCTCTTCAATGGCACGAAATCACCGGCGGAAATTGACGGCCAGCTGACGCTTGATGTCAAGGACCTCGTTACCGATGAAATTTTGATGGATATAGATACAGATTCGAAGTTTCAATTCCTGCGGGAAAAATTTCAGGAGAATTCGCTGGTCGACTGGGTCCCCGTTGCGCCTGTCTTTATGTACCACGGTGATGCGGATATCACTGTTCCCGTTCAAAATAGTCAGACAACTTACGACAGGCTGATCACCAATGGAGCGAGCCCGGAAAACCTTCAACTCATCGCCCTCCCGGGAAAAGATCACAATACCGCCATATCGCCGTATATCGAAGACGTTGTCAAAAAACTCGACAGCCTGAATCCTTAGACGACACTACTTACTACTTACTACTTACTGATTACCGATTACTGACGAACCTAGTACCTAATTGTTAAAATACGCGTATCCATGAGATCATTATCGTCTTCCTGC
>JBBEBN010000302.1:0-15497 GCA_040882305.1 Cyclobacteriaceae bacterium | reverse complement strand
ATTAGATCCAAACGACGAATTGGAGAAAGTGACGCTCGGCCGACGAAATCCTTTCAGATTTAACAGCCAGCAGGAATTTCACGTGAAAGACTGACGGCTCTTAAGAAAAATATCTCTTAGATACGAACATCTGCATTTACTTTTTAATTGCCCTATATCACCTTGGTAAAAGATATAACGGCAGTATTTCATTAAGACTATTTTATGATAATTTGGAATGGGAAAGGCTATTTAGTTGCTGTTATTGTCTTCGGATGTTCCTTGATAACTGAACTGGTTTCTGAGAGAATCTATCAAGACGACAGCTACTACCAAACACATTCTGTTCCACTGGCAAGTGCGTTTCTAATGGCCGGGATTATAATATGGATCGTTGGAAGGCAATTAAACAAACAAAAGGTGAAAACATTGGTGGATAAAAAGACGGGAGAAGAAGTCGTGATCAAGAACGATAATTTGTTTTTTTTCATTCCAATGGAATACTGGGCACCAATCATGTTTTTGGCTTCCTCAGGTGTTTTGTTCTTTAAAGATTGACCGATGGATAATGTACTCAAGGGAAATGGAAGTGAGAAAGAGCAATAATTTGTAAGGTGAATATACTTTTTGTTTGCAGTAGGAATAAATGGCGGAGTCGGACGGCTGAAACGATTTTTAGGAACCTTCAAAGCCACAACATCAAATCTGCGGGAACAGAAAATGATGCGAGGATCAAGGTTACAGAAAAGCTCGTTAATTGGGCGGACTTAATTTTCGTTATGGAGAAGCGCCACAAACAAAGATTAAGTGAAAAATTCGGTATTGTAATTAAGGAAAAGAAAATTGTGATCCTGGACATCGAGGACAATTATCAGTATATGGATGCAGAATTAATAGAGACTTTGAAACTTAGCGTGGCGCCATACCTCGGAGAATGAGGCTGCCTCACTAAACGCAAATTCGGACTCACTAGATTAAATGACACTGCCTAAATAAGTGTGTAAGTGGCGCGTCTAAGTAACTGCGTAAAGGGTTTATATTTTGCACCGCTCTCCGAAAATGTTAATAAATTGATTTATCACCAAATTCCAGTTTCGGACCGGTAAAGTCCACTTCCGGGTTATTTCTCTTAAAGCCAGGAAGACCGATTTCATCACTGACGCATCATCAGGGAAGGACATCTTCGCCTTTGTGTACTTCCTGATTTTTCCGTTGAGGTTCTCGATGATGTTGGTAGTGTAGATCATCGTTCTAATCTCCAGAGGGAAATCAAAGAAGTGGGATAGCTCAGTCCAGTTGGCTTTCCAGGATCTAATCGCATGGGGATATTTTTTGCCCCACGTGTTTTCTAGATGTTCGAGGGCTTCCCAAGCTAGATCCCTACTTGCTGCCGTATAAACAGTCTTCATATCAACAGCAAATTGTTTCTTGTCCTTCCAGACAACGTAGCGAGATGCATTTCTGATTTGATGCACCACACAAATTTGGGTGACGGACTGTGGAAAAATGCTGGATATGGCTTCGGGCAACCCTTTCAGGTTATCGGTGCTGGTGATGAGAATATCTTCTACACCACGTGATCGCAGGTCAGTGAGAACACTCATCCAGAAGGAGGCGCTTTCATTTTCGCCAAGCCACATTCCTAAAACTTCTTTGTGGCCCTCCGAATTAAGTCCAACAGCAAGGTAGATGGTCTTGTTTATCACTTTGCCATTCTGACGAACCTTGAACACTATTCCATCCATCCACACCACAAAATATACCGAAGAGAGCGGACGGCTTTGCCAATCGGTGACCAGTGTTTGCACTTTGGCCGTAACGTTCGAGATGGTTGCATCAGAGATATTGTATCCATATACCTCGCGGATCTGCGTTTCAATATCTCGGACAGTCATGCCCCTGGCATAAAGCGAGATGATCATATCCTCAATAGCTTCAACTTTTCGGCTGCGCTTTGGGATCAGTATCGGTTCAAAACTACTGTTCCGATCTCGAGGAATCTCAAGCTCGACTTCCCCTAAAGTAGTCTTGACTTTCTTACTGGTTTTACCGTTTCGGGAGTTTCCACTGTTGATACCTTCAGGAGAATGTTTTTCATAGCCGAGATGGCCATCCATTTCACCCTCCAGCATTTGCTCCATTGCTCGAGCATACAATTGTTCCATGAAGGAATTCAGCTCACCGGAATCTTTGAATTGTTTCAGGAATTCAGGGGTGAGCACCTGGTTAAGAATCGGATGCTGCTCCTTTTGTTCTTTTTGTTTTTTCATCGTAAACTGTGTTTAAAGGTAGTAATTTTAAATACCATCGATTGACCTGATGCTGTAGCATTCCATCTACAGATCACCAGAGGTCAATCGTACCTTTACACAGTTACTTAGACGCTACCAACACTTTCAATCTAAACATTTCGGCAGCATCTCCAATTCACCTGCTCGACGTCAACCTTTTCTTTGTATAAATGTTACTTCAGTAGTATCATGTTGAAGTCTGAACCCAATTCCACTTCGCCGTTCTCTTGCAATTCCAATAGACCTTGATGTATTTCTGTAGCGGAGATATCATTTAAGTTCTTAAGCAAATAATCACGATGAATAGAGGTCGATTTACCTAAGGTCTCTGAGAACGAATGAGCATTGTTTATGCAATTTCTGATTCGTGTAATAACCTCACTTGGCTCCATGATTGTTTTGTTTTTGGGAATTATCATCCTCTCCGTCTTTATCGATTTTCCGAGCATTTACCCTTTTTATTGACCAGTCAATTGCAACGGCACCTATGAAAATGAACGCTAAGGAAGCAAAGGTCGAAATTGTAAGATTTAGAAATAATTTACGTGCGTTGTTTTGTTCTTGTCTACTCAGATAAATAGTAGAAAAGAAAGCGCGAAAGCCTCTAAATAGGAAAGATTGTGCTAAAGCATCTCTATTCTCTAATGAAGTCACATTGTCGGGTACCCTATAAATTGGTTGGATTGTGAGGCTGCCTTCCCAAAGAGTTTGACTTATCACAGCTTCATGGTATGATGAGTCGAGCTGTGTTCTGTTTATTTGGGCCTTAAGATAATAGTACCTATTCATCGAATCAATTTCAGATTTGTTTTTCTTTTTGTTCCAAATTGGTATTACATATTCGCTCACATTTTTTAGCTCCTTTCTTAATCTAGACAATTCTTCATTTATTTCCTTTAGTTCATCTTTTTTGTTCATGACTTTACTTTGACCAACCATATCCTTATTTATTATATACTTCGATTTCTCATTTTCCCATTCTTTCCACGCAATGGAATACGACGCAATCGAGATGATAAAGGAGATAATCAGATAAACAAAAAAATAGATCGGCAAAAGCTCTTTGAAAAATCTGTTCCTTATGTGCTTCAGTCTTTCTTCTTCAGGTGTTAGTGGTGGCCGAATAATGTAAATACCTTTTAATTCTTCAAATTCAGAGGCTTTTTTCCATTCATCATTATCACTACGCCAAATAAGTTCATCAAAATAGATTGTATGTTGGTTAAGTTCGATAAGTTTATAGGGTCCATGTTTTATATTACCCTTTTGTATGAAATAGTAACGTTCCATAATTGAGAATTATCGAAACCTGGTCTCAGAAATTCTATTTCCTTCGTCGCCCAAACGTGTTTGAGATTCCGAATTCAAACTCGCTAATGGTCTATGGCCACCCAAGCGATATTTCTTTTCCATTAACGACTAATGAAGACGATCAAAAAACGCTTACAATGTTTCGAGGGCTAACATAGCTTTTTCTGTCTACTAATCCAATATCTGATAGCGTCTAAGCCTTGGGTCCAGCAAATGCAATATAGCCTCATAAGGACTGGTTTTGTGTTCTCGAAGATTCTTACTTCGTTATTTTTCAAAAAGAATACGTTTTTTAGCTTGGAACTTATGAAACCTGGATATTTCAGTATTTCAATGATATGGTGCCCGTCATTTTTGGTGATACCATGCCATCTCAATCGTCTATACCGCGGGTAGTCAGGTTTATTTAGAGAGTTTTTTGCGTGAAGGCTAGAAAGCCTACAACCTCAGAACTTCAATGCAGAGTCACCGGAGCCGACATCATAGGGAAGTCTTCAGGGTAAGTTTGATGACAAAACTATCCACCCGAGCGTTTGCTTTATCCGCCCAAAGTTCGGGCTTTTTCCGGACTTGATGCCAAAAGACTACGGCATTTGAACGGCTTCCTCCCTTGCATTCCTGTCGTCATCCCAGGTACCCTCCATTAAAATTCCGTTTCCTTTTGGCGCAAGCTTGAGTCAGCGGAGGTGTTTCTTTTTCCGGAAAAAGCCCGGAGTCATGGCCAATCTAAAATCAATGTTTCACTTAAACAAGATGGTTATGAAAACGACGAGCGAAAGGAAGAACATGTACGAGGTCATCAACAACATGATCATGGAGGCCTGGAGCAAATTCGGTCCAGGAAGGAATGATGTCAGCAAAAAGGTGTATTGAGATATCAATGCTTTGATCCTTATCAGCAAGGACTATAAGCTATCCCTTACTTGTGGCATTGCCGCAAAGGATGCGGTACCTCAGGATCTTGAGTATTGCGGATCTTCCAATGAGGTCTGAAGGCTAACCGTCTAACCGTTTGACCCGCATTGCTGCAAGGCAAGCGCCATTTCTGCAAAGGGAGAAAGCGTCAGGCGTTCCTGAGTTTCCATTCCGTAGGTGAAAGGCTTTCGAGAGAAGAAAACCAGCGGGAAACGTGCGCCACGTCGTCAAAGCCAACCTCATATGCGATTTCCTTGATAGACAGCTTTTTTTCTTTTAAGAGTTTTTTAAACTTATGAAGCTTGCGTTGCTGGATCTCGCTGTTAATGGAGTGACCGGTCACGGCTTCAAACCTACCGTACAAGCTTCTTCTGCTTATCGTGGTAGCTTTCACCACATCATCGACCGTCACCTGCCGGTGAGTGTTTTCCCTAATGAAAATAATTGCTTTGACTACCTCTAGATCGTCGCAGGCGATCGTGTCGGTCGATTGACGAACAATGATTTCCGTTGGATTCGTCTGGATAAAATCCCGCGTCACGTTGATGCCGTTCATCATCTGGTCGAGAAGTTTACAGATTTCGGAAGACGCCTGTGTCAGGTTACGAGCGATGCTCGAGAGGTTTGGAACAGTAAGATTACAAAGGAGTTCATCATTATCGACTCCGAGCACGGCAACCTCATACGGCACCTTTACGCCAGCAAGTGAGCAGGCGTTGATTAACGTCTGCCCGAAATCATCATTACAGGCGAGAATGCCGATAGGCTTCGGTAGCGATCGCAGCCAATCAATTGTTCTCTTAAAATTGTTCTGGTACCTGTAGTGTTTATTATTGGCAGCCAATCTGTGCGCGAATACGGGAACATGGTGCTGGTCGGCCTGGTGTTTGAAGCTTTCATATCTGAATTTGGAAAAGTTTATGAAGTCTACCCCAAAGAATCCAAGGTTGCGGAACCCTAGATTCATGAAATGCATAAAAGCCATTTTACCGTCCTCTTCATAGTTGCCTTTGATACAGGGAACAGAACAACTGCGATTAATGGAGGTGGTTTGGACGACTGGAATACCCATTTTCACGAGTTCGCCAATGTTCTCCTGGTTTTCAATAATACAGCCATTAGGCTTCATCGCCTTAATGATGCGAATGTTGTTTTTAATGATTCCCGATTGAAGATAGTAAGCGGGTTCAAAAATGATTTCCCAATTGTTAACTCTATTATTATATTCATAAATGCCCTTGAGCAGTTCGCGACCGTAACCGCGGCTTGATTCAAGGTGTACAAATACTTTCTTTTTTAAACGCATTTGCGCTCCGGCTTCTGGTACTTGTTAAAGTTAAACAATTGGTAACGTTTGCACAAATTGGTGATGAAAAAGCCAGAGCTGGTTAATTCAGGCTGATAACACCCGCTAAAATTGTGTGAATAAGGTTATGCAGCAGTACGATAATGACAAATGATTTTCTCAGGTGAGCTATGCATCGCCTTGTTTCAAGAATAGGAGCTGATTGCCCAGGCGCGGGCGGTTCACATCATAGAAAACAAAGTCGCAATTGATCCTATGGATAAAAGCTTTCTATACAACAGGAACACTTTTGGCATCAGGCTTTTCTCATGTCTTGTCCTTCTTGTCCCGTCGGTCAAGGACATGGAGACGGGCCGCGAAGGAGAGAACATCCGTGATCGTGACGCGGCATGCCATCGCGACCACCTGGGAGAAAAGTTGTGGGATGACGATTTCCGCATCGTTGAAATCAAATCCGGAATTGATGGCCATATTCAGCGCGCCTATTTTTACCGGGCTAAAGCGGAAGGACCGCGGCCATTGGTCGTCAGCCTTCACACGTGGAGTGGATCTTACAGCCAGGCTGATGAGATTGCTGAACTGAGTCGCGAGCGGGGCGTTCATTACATTCACCCGGATTTCCGCGGACCCAACACAACAGTGGACGCGTGTTGCAGCGCACTCGCGCTAAATGACATTGACGAGGCGATATCCTGGGCAATGCTCCATGCCAGCGTTGATACTTCGAAAATTTATATGATCGGTGTCAGTGGCGGCGGATATGCCACGTTAAGCGCATTCATGAAGTCAAAGCATCCTGTTAAGAGATTTTCTGCCTGGGCTTCCATCACAGATCTCGCCGCGTGGTATGATGAGTGCCGGATAAGGCAGTACAAATACGCCGATGATATTTTGCGTTGTACAGGTTCGGATACCTTGGCTCTGAACATTCCTGCAGCAAAAGGACGGTCGCCACTTTACTGGCCGACGCCGGTGCCAAAACTCGATGACGCTGTCGTATTTATTTATGCAGGTATTCATGATGGCGTTACGGGTAGCGTACCGATCACGCACTCTATTAACTTTTACAATAAGCTGCTTGCTGATTTGGGCGTTACGGATTCGATGTCCTATGTTTCGGGTTTCGAAACGAAAAATCTACTCCTTACGCGACAGCCCTTGGGCGACTTCGGTCATATCGGTTCAAGGAGGATATGCCTCCGGAAAGACCACGGCAACATCAGGTTGGTGATCTTTGACGGCGGGCATGAGATGCTGGCTGACTTTGCTTTCGCGGAGCTGATGCAGTAAGAGCGTTGATCGTACAGCTTTGGCAACGTTTGCACAAATTGGTGATAAAAAAACCAGAACTGGTTAATTGAAGCTGTTCCTCCTCTTTAAAATTGTAATTGTTAAACGATTTGCCGCGGGATTCGCGACGCGCAAAAGTGAATTCTCGCTGTGATATGAATGGGAATGGCTGCATGGTATCGCATGTGCCTGAGCGGATGAGCATGAACACAAAGCTAACAACCTAAAATAAATCCTATGTTTAAAAATTTACACTATGAGAGAAGCAGCCTCGGGGTCAGGCTTTTTTTCTACCTGGTCATCCTGGTACCCCTTCTAGGGTACTCGCATCCAGGTCAGGCACAGGAAAGGATCATTACCGGTAAAGTGACGGATGAAGGCGGTGAGTTATTGCCGGGTGTCAATGTCCTTGTAAAAGGAACCGCTAACGGTACGGTTACTGATGCATCGGGCGCCTATCAGTTAGGTGTTTCCGGCGGCGCAGAAACACTGGTGTTCAGCTTTGTAGGCTATCTTTCAACGGAGGTACAAATTGGTGGCCGGTCTTCGATCGATGTCTCGATCGAACCGGATGTGCAGCTGCTGGGTGAAGTAGTTGTGGTAGGGTATGGAACCCAGAAGAAAACCAATATTACCGGCTCGGTAGCACAGTTTGAGAGCAAGCAGATCGAAAACAGGCCCGTCACCAATGTCACGCAGCTTTTCGCAGGGCAGATCACTGGCGTTTCCGCTCCCCAAATCTCAGGTGAGCCGGGCGCTGACGCCGCTTCCATTCTCATCAGGGGGCGCGGTACCTTTAGCGGGGCCGGAACGGAAGCCTTTGTCCTTGTTGATGGGTTGCCTTCTTCGCTCGACAATATCGATCCCAACAGCATCGCCAGTATTTCAGTTTTGAAAGACGCGGCCTCCGCTTCGATTTATGGCGCGCGGGCGGCGAACGGGGTGATCCTTGTTACGACGAAGCGCGGACGTACGGGAGGCCTAAGGGTAAACTATAACGGCTACGTCGGCGTACAGAAGCCTACTGCCTTTCCTGACTATGTACCGTCATGGGAGTATGCGACATTATACAATGAAGCGCTGCTGAACATGGGGCAGCAACCCCTCTACAGTGATGCTGAAATTCAGAAATACCGGGATGGCAGCGATCCGTCATATGGCAACGCCAATCACCCTAAAGAACTGTTCACTTCAGGTTCAGGTTTGCAGAGCAGCCACAACCTGAATTTCAGCGGCGGAAGCGAAAACACTAAATATTTTGCGTCTCTGTCATATCTCAATCAGGAAGGACTTGTAAGACGAAATGAATTCGACCGCTACACCCTCACCTTTAACGTAGATCAGAAAGTAAGCAAGAATCTGAACCTCGGGGTTAACATCATCGGGATCAAAGGATTCAGTACGGAGCCTGTTCCGACGGCAGGGCCTTTCGGCGCCAATGCAAGTGTCGCGGGTACCGTGAGGATGTTGTACCAGATGGCCAACCTGTTGCGGCCGACAATACCGGGGCGGTATCCCGACGGTTCGTACGGTTATGATGGATTCAATTCTTCCCTGGCTGCACTGGACAGCAAATCATTTCATTCTGAAAACAAACACGACCTGATCGGAAGCATAAACCTGGGATGGGACATCACGCCTGCATTGAAGATAAGCGGGAAGGCGGGGTATGTCTACAACCAGGGTTACTTCAAGACTTTTAACGCCACCTTTAAATACAACGAGAACCTGACACAGGGACCCGCCTGGCTCCGCGAGGACATCAGCAATTACACGAGCGTTACACTTCAATCATTGATTGAGTACACCAGGAAGTTCGGCGATCATTCGGTCTATGCCCTTGGCGGTATATCGCAACAAAGCGACCAATCTATCCGGCACAATGTCTCGCGTTCAGATTTTCCGAGCAATGAAACGACGGTATTAAATGCAGGGTCAGCTGCGACGGTGCAAAATGGCGGTACCATTGAAGAGTGGGGTTTAAGATCCTATTTCGGCAGGGTACAATATTCATTTAAAGACAAATACCTGTTTGAGGCCAATGCACGGTATGACGGATCGTCAAGGTTTCCCGTTACAAAAAGATACGGATTCTTCCCTTCATTCTCCGCGGCGTGGCGCGTATCGGAGGAGCCTTTCTTCGAGGTGCCGTGGATAGACGATCTCAAACTCCGCGCATCCTGGGGAGAGCTTGGCAATCAGAACATCGGAAATTACCCGTACCAGAATATTATTTCCCTTGGCCAAAACTATATCTACGGAGGCGTGCTTGTTCCGGGCGCTGCACTGACCAATCTGCCCAACAGCGAGATATCATGGGAGACCACGCGGATAACTGATATCGGCATGGACGTGTCTCTTCTCAAAAACAAGCTGAGCCTTGAGATTGATTATTTCAGCAAGAAGACCAGCGACATATTATACACTGTTCCTGCCTCTCACGTTCTCGGGTTGTCAACTTCCCTTCAGAACGCCGGCGCGGTACTGAACGAAGGATGGGAATTCCTGGCGACCTACCGGGATAACATCGGCGATTTTTCATATACGATTGCCCCCAATTTTTCATCCGTACGGACGGAAGTTCTTGACCTTGCTGGTGTAGACCGGATCATTACTTTGGTCGCCAATGACTACTATACGATCATGACCCCGGGGGAGGCCATGGAAGCTTTTTATGGTTATAAAACAGACGGGTTGTTCGCAAATCAGAACGATATCGACAATTACGCCACACAGCCCGGCGCACCCAGACCTGGTGATATCAAGTTCGTGGACATCAGTGGTCCCAACGGGGTACCTGATGGTGCAGTGGATGCGGAATACGATCGCACGGTACTGGGATCCCATTTTCCGAAATTCACTTTTGGAGGAACGATTGACCTCCAGTACAAGAACTTTGATTTTTCCGTCCTGCTTCAAGGAGTGGGGGGCGTGCAGGGAATTCTAAGGCGCTGGCGTGCGCAGCCGTTTGATGACGGCGGCGTTAATGTTCAGCGGTGGCAAACCGATCGCTGGACGCAGGAGAACCCCAATCCGGATGCGCGGATGCCCAGGTATACCATCGGTTGGCACGGTGGCGTCGCGAATGATTTCTGGGTCATAGATGCCTCTTACCTGCGCGTGAAGAACCTCCAGGTCGGATATTCGATTCCTGCCGCAGTGGTAAACCGGATCGGGTTGAGCAGACTTCGCCTTTACTTCAGCGGATCAAATCTCCTGACTTTCAGTGATTATTACGAAGGTTACGATCCGGACCAAAGGCTGAGTCCAGACGCGCGCTTTTATCCGGTTACGGGTGTCTATACACTGGGCGTAAATCTGGGATTTTAGAGATGCTCCCATTGAACCCCTGCGACTATTCTATAATATTATTTAAACCACAGCCATGAAGACGAAAAATAACATACTTATAAACGGCGGCCGCATTGTGCTTTTGGCCTTAGGCGTCCTGAGTTGGAATTGCAGTGACGATGTGCTGAACAACGAACCTTTAGACAGGATATCAGAAGGAACATTCTGGAGCTCGGAGGCGGAAGCCCAGATGGCCCTTGCCGGAGTCTATTCCCATACCTCGACTGGAAATGAACGCGACTTCCTGTCTTACATCGCAACCTTTTTCGAAAAGTCGGACAATGTCTTCACCCTTGCGGGGGAGATCAGGGAATCATTCATAGACGGCAAGAACACAGCGATCAACGGAATTATTGAACAGATGTGGGCTTCCTGTTATACCCGTATTGCCAAGGCGAACTATTTCATTGAGAACATCGACAAGGTAAATATGGACGAGGCCGAAAGAAACGAGATGAAGGCAGAGGCACGGTTCATTCGCTCCGTCTACTATTTTTATCTCACCACGCACTGGGGTGATGCGCCGTTGGTCACAAAGATGCTCAAGCTCAGCGAGGCCAATTCGATCTCCCGCACCCCAAAAGCGAAGATCGCTGAGTTTGCGATCAGTGAACTTACCGAAGCCGCTGCGCACTTGCCGGCTACACGTCCTGGCGCGGAATTCGGCAGGGTCGTGAAAGCAGCGGCCCTGGCTTTTAAAGGGAGGTTCCAAATGGCAAAAGAGGACTGGGCCGGCGCCGCGGCAACTTACAAAAGCATCATTGACCTCGGTGTGCATGCCATTGATCCGCAATATGAGGAACTTTTCCTCGAGGTAGGTGAAAGAAGTTCGGAGATCATATTCAGCATTCAGTATATACCCGCGGTGGGCGGAAAATATAGTTCACAGGTTCCCTACCGCTGGGCTCCTTACACCGCAGGAGGTGTTTCGCAGATCGGTTTCCTGAACGACCTCGTAGAGAGTTATGAATGCATAGACGGATTGCCCATTGATGAGTCTCCGATGTATGATCCACAAAATCCGTATGAGGCCAACGGTGTTAGGTACCGTGATCCCAGGCTCTACTACACCGTTCTCTTGCCAAACTATTCAACCTTCAAAGGGAAGAAGTACGTGTCCCATCCGGATTCAACAAGCTCACCCGACCGGATGCCACAGTACAGTTTAACCGGGTATGGGGTGCTAAAGTTTGTCGATGAGAATTACAGTGGCGACTTTCGCACTTATGGTGGCGATACGCCCATCATCCGTTACGCTGAAGTGTTATTAAGTTATCTCGAGTCCATGCTTGAGTCGGGTCAACCCATCACGCAACAATTGCTCGACGAGACGATTAATCTTGTCAGGGGCAGGGCTGCCGTGAATATGCCTCCTGTAACAGAGACCGATCCTGCTTCGTTGCGTCCCATTTTGCGCAATGAGCGGCGTGTGGAACTGGTGCTGGAGGGCGTACGGCTTTGGGATCTCTTGCGCTGGAACGTCGCGCATATCAACCTCGACAGAAGGGTATACGGTGCGAAGGTATGCCCCGATCCTTCGGATTGTGGATACCAGGTTGATGAGGAAGGATATTTCTTTCTTTACGAACGAAACTTCCGCGAAGCCGTGGACTATCACTGGCCTATTCCGCAAAGGGAACTCGATATCAATAAGAGCCTGACGCAGAATCCTGGTTATTGATAAATAAGTACGGCGGTTCCTTACGCGGATGCAGCAGGACACCGCAGGCAAATTGAATTAGTCACCATCTATTAAGCAAACTAAAATGAAGTTTCTCACGCTGATCGCAACTACACTTTCTTTCCTGTTCCTTTTTAATGTAAAAGCCTTTGCACAGGATTTTCTGATAACCAAATATGGCGCAAAACCGGATACAACAATTTTAAATACGGTAAGTATCAACAAGGCGATACAAACTTGCCACGCGGCAGGTGGGGGGCGCGTTGTCATTCCCCGCGGCACATTCAAGAGTGGGACCATCACCATGCTTGACAATGTTCATTTGTATTTCGAACACGGCGCCACGCTTCTGGGAAGTGAGGACTACAGGGATTTCCCGGCGCAGAAGCTGGCCGACTACCGGTTCATGCGCGATGAGCGGGGCCTTTATTCTCTTATCTATGCCGAGGGAGCTTCCAATATCGCCATTACGGGACACGGTACGATCGATGGAAACGGTGAGCACCAGGTCCGTGACCCCCTGAACCTGGGCAATGGCGCCGACAGGCGGTCGAAGAATCTTCTGTTCATCTCATGCAGAAATATTCGCGTGGAGGGCATAACGTTTCTCGCTTCTGCTACATGGAATCAGCATTACCTGAATTGTGAGGATGTGATCATCGACCGCGTCACCGTCTATAATCACGTTAACAGAAATAATGATGCGGTGGACATCGACGGCTCCCGGAGAGTGGTGATCTCCAATTCCATTTTCGACACAGACGATGATGGCATAACCCTAAAAAGCACTGGCAGCGCGCCAACAGAAGATGTTTCGATCTCCAATTGCATCGTATCAAGTTTCTGCAACGCCATCAAGGCCGGAACCGAGTCCTACGGCGGTTTCAGAAACATCAGCATCTCCAATTGCGTCATCAAGCCCAGCCGGAGTAAATCCAAGCCTTTTTTTGATGTTCCCAGGATCGGCATCACAGGCATATCGCTTGAAATAGTGGACGGCGGTGTCATGGAGGGTGTGACTATCAGCAATGTCTCCATTGAAGGGACTTCGTGTCCGTTATACATCCGGCTGGGAAACCGCGCCAGAAAATATACTGAAGGCGCTGACATCCAGGATCCTGGAACGCTGAGAAATGTAATGATCAGCAACCTTACTGCGTATAACACAGGTAATTTTACGTCGTCGATCACCGGAATCCCCGGGCATTATGTGGAAAATATTTCGTTGTCCAATGTTCAGTTTCACAATACAGGTGGGCTGAAGACAGGTGATTATCTCGCATCGTTCGCCGATGTGAAGGAAGAAGAGAAGTCGTATCCGCAACCCACCGTATGGGGAAACCTTCCTGCGTCGGGACTGTTTATCAGGCATGCCCGCAATATTCAGGTAAATGGCCTTGTTCTGAGTTCAGCAAAACCGGATCCCAGAGTTCCGGTCATTGCCGTTGATACCGATGGTCTGCTGATAAAGAATATCATTAAACGCGATGAGACCGCGGCGGCCAGCTTTTTCTCGGGTGAAGGCGTCACCAATTACGAGGTAGACAAGCCACTGGGCTGGCAAAAGAAAGTAGTTGAACTAAATCCCTAACAGACATGAACAGATCAGAAAGAAGAGCGTTCATCAGGAACGGACTCAATGCAACCGCTGGGCTATTGCTCTCCGCGTCGCTGGACCCGGCGAAGGCATTTGCTGGTGTGTTTCGTTCCGTAAACGGCGACTTTAATATAGTGAAGTACGGAGCCGTCGGTGATGGAAAAACCATGAACACAGGTTCCATACAAAAGGCTATCAACGCGTGCGCTTCCAAAGGCGGCGGACGCGTTGTCGTTCCCGCGGGAACCTTTCTTTCCGGCGGCTTCGCTCTGAAGAGCAATGTTGACCTTCATCTTGAGAAGGACGCGGTTATCCTTGGAAGTCCCTATATGAAGGATTATAACCCAAAGACATTGTTGGCGCCAGCACGTTATAGCGACTATCTGCGGTATGCCCTTGTTTTTGCCCAGGGTGAAAAAAATATTTCCGTTTCCGGAACTGGTACGTTGAATGGCAATGGACAGCTTGGCGGAAAGCTGGGGCAGTTCGAGGAGAAGGGAAGCGCCGCCGCTAAACGCCCCTGCCTTCTTTGGTTCGACGAATGTGAAAATATCCTGGTGCGCGACATCACCTATATCAATTCCGGCATGTGGACGGAAACCTATTCAAAATGCAAGAACGTGCACGTGGATCACATCACGGTCAAGGAAAATTACTTCTTCAATGCCGACGGATGCAATATGCTGGATTGCGACGGATTCATCATTGAGAACTGCGACATCAACGCCCAGGATGATGCCATTTGTCTAAAGGGGTATACGAAGGAAGGCGTCCGCAACGGGATCATCCGGAACAATAAGGTGCGCAGCATTTGCAATGGCATCAAGATGGGAACGGATTCGTCTGGTGGTTTTCGCGACATCGTCATTGAAAACAATGAGGTCTGGCAGACAGGAATTTCGGGAATTGCCCTGGAAATGACTGATGGCGGGATCATGGATAATGTCGTCGTTCGAAATATAAAGATGAATGTAGTGTCCACACCCATCTTTATCATGCTCAGCAACAGGAACCGGAAGCTTTCCGGCGATCTGACGGTGCCGATCGGACAGGTAAAGAACATCACCATCCAGGACATTGACGCGATCGTCGACAAGTATGAGACTTATCACGAGCTTGAGCGGAAGCATTTTGATCTCTTCCCCTTCGCATCATCGATCACAGGATTTCCCGGCTATTATGTTGAGAACGTGTCCATCCACAACGTAAAGATTGAGATCCGTGGAGGATTTCCGGAAGGAACCGCCGAGGATACTTTGCGGGAGGTTCCTGAAGCTGGTCGCAAATATCCCGAAAACCGGATGTTCGGCACATTGCCGGCGTATGCCTTCTACATCCGTCATGCCCGCGGACTTCATATGAAGAATGTCGAGGTTTCGATGAGTCAGAAAGACGGCCGTCCTGCGTTTATGCTGGATGATACCCACGACTCGCGGTTTGAAGATATGACGGTGAAGAGTGCGACGCCGTCGCCGGCCTTTGCTGTGAAACCAAACTGCAGCCGTATCATGACGGACCTTGCCTGAATAGACGAAGTAACGCGGACAACTGCCATTGATATCCCAAACGAATTGTATGGAATTCAACAAACGTTATGTGCTAAGAGCCACCTTGTTATTTTGTGTCCTCTCGTTCACGACGAATGGACAGCAAAAAAAAATAATCAAGGGTGTCGTATCAGATGCCCACCGAAAATACGCAGGTGATTCAAACGGGAAAAAAGTGAGTCGCGGGGGAATGACACTAAAGACGAATAACAACTCATGATCATACGAA
>JBBEBN010000301.1:0-15531 GCA_040882305.1 Cyclobacteriaceae bacterium | reverse complement strand
TACCGCCCGGGCGATCCCATCATCGGGCACGTACAGTGCACCCAGCAATTTCTCACGAACAAGGAGCGGATGCAATTTCAACGCTTCCTCAGGAGGCATCACACGCGCGTCGATCCCGGCGGACATGGCCAGTCCCGCCCTACGGTGAAGGTCGGCCAGGCGCTCAGGCGTCGTTGCGATCTCCAGGCTGCCCACTTTAAGGAAACAGGTCTCGCCGCCATGGCGAAGGCCATAGAGTTTTTCAATTGTCTGGCGGGCGAACTGCGCCATGGTACGCGACCCATTGGTCTGGAAAACAACGCCAGGCGCGTGTGATGTAGAGCCGCCGGGATTCCAGAGCTTACCTTTTTCAATGACGACTACATCGCAATACCCGCGTTCGGTGAGTTCGTCGGCCAATGAACAACCAACGATACCGGCTCCTATGATTACAATCTTTGGCATCATTGCCCCGGGGTTCCTGTGAGTTGATCGCGATACCAGGAGAGAAACTGCTTCACGAGGTATTCCTCGTCGGCCAGTGGACCCGGCAGGTAGCCACCGGAACAAATTCCGCGGTAGGCACCTTCTGCCAGGCGTTGATCCTGTGCATTGGTCTGGGTCCAAACCTTGGTCAGGTTGTCAAGATCATAATCAACACCCTCCACCGCGTCAGCCGCGACGAGCCACTTGGTCCGCACGAGCGTCCGGTCTACCGACAAAGGGAAGACCGCGAAGGTGACGATGTGGTCAGTCAAAAAGTGGTTCCATGAATTGGGATGTGTCCACAATGAAAGTCCGCTTCCCTCCGGCCGCTTGAAATTGCCGAGCAGTTTTTTGCAGGCGTGTTCAGGCTTCATGGTATGGGATATGCACTGGTTGGCTAGCGGCAATCGAACAGTGCGGAACCACAGGCCATCCGGGAACTCCAGTAACTGGTAGGGAAGGCCGAGACTTTCCCACTCGCTTTCCTTTTCCAGGAGCGTCTCTTGAAAGCGTTGTTCCGAGGGCTGCACATTATCCTTGTCGAGACCCTTGCCAAAACCTGCGCTGTAAAGCGGTACCAGCAGTTCAGGATGATTGCTGGAACAATGCAGGCACTCCCTGTTATTTTCTATGACCAGCTTCCAGTTGCAGGCTTCAATGATATCCTTCTGGCAGGCTATTTTGGTCTTAGGCAACTCGTATGGAGCGAGGTATGGAGTAAGTCTCGCGTGCACCTCTTCGATATCACGGGGTGCGGGCGTGGTAAGGCAAACATAAATAAGGCCACCTATCACGGCGACTTCTATTGGATTCAGTCCGAAATTTTCCGCGGGAAAGCCGGGATTCATACCGCGGGCATTCAGAAGTTTTCCGTCAAGGTCATAAGTCCAGTTGTGGTAGGGACAGACGAGCTTCCGGCGGTTGCCTTTCTCTCCCGGCACCAGTTCATGGCCGCGGTGTCGGCATACATTGTAAAATCCATGCACCTCCCCGCGTTCCGTGCGCTGTAGAAAAAAGGACCGCGTTCCGATTTTTAAAGCAACGTAATCGCCTGGTTTCGGAATATCCGCCTCACAAGCCACATAAATCCACCGACTGTAGAAAATCCGCTCAAGCTCCTCCTTGAAAATTTCGGTGCTTGTATAGAAGCGCGCAGGTAGGGTGAAGTTTGTGTCAATTCCCGCCAGGGACATGGTGATATTTTTTAAAGTTTGGAGCCAGATCTAACGACTAAACTAAAACATAAAAGGTAAGTTTTCCATTCAATTGCATGGATTTCTTTTTTCCTCCTCCATGACTTTCGATTTCAGGACTTTGTCTCCCGGAATCGGAGCGAAATTGTTCTGCCGGGTAATTTGCAATTGAAGTATCTTAATAGGCCGGATGAAGCGCAGTGACTTGACTACCACCTGAAAGGGCCAACACGGTGCCGTCATTTTAATTCGCAACGCTATGCGGTAAGTGAAGAAATGGTGTTATGTTTATTGCTTATGTTGAGCTTCATTTGGTCGGGGATACTGGTTAACTGAATTTATAACTAAGAATGAGCCACTTTTACATTTTGCGGTTTTACATTTTGCGGTTTTGCGGTTACATTTCGTTAGTTACGTAAGACCAATATCCTGTAAAATTAAATATGAAGGATTCTCCAGTTGCTGATAGTAAGGATCTTGCCAGTTTTGGTTATCGTCAGGAATTAAAGCGTTCCATCGGTAGCTTCTCAAGTTTTGCTGCAGGCTTTTCTTACATCTCTATTCTTACTGGTCTTTTTCAGATGTTTCATTTGGGTTATGGTGTTGCCGGACCCGGATTTTTCTGGACCTGGCCATTTGTATTGACTGGTCAACTCCTGGTGGCGCTCTGCTTTGCAGAACTGGCTTCCAGGTTTCCGTTGTCTGGCGGGGTTTATCAATGGGCAAAGTTTACTGGAAACCCTTTCCTTGGTTGGATGACTGGCTGGATTTATCTGGCTTGTCTTGTTACCACCATTGCTGCGGTGGCCATGGCACTTCAGGTTAGCCTGCCCCAAATTTCAAGTTCCTTCCAGATAATTGGAACCTCAAATGAGGCTAAATCGGTGGCTATGAATGCCATTTTACTAGGATCTATTTTAATTGTTATAAGTACCATAATCAATGCTAAGGGTATTAAGCTACTGGCGCTGATTAATAATATTGGTGTCTTTGCCGAACTGGTTGGAATTATATTTCTGATCGTTCTTCTGTTTTTAAGTAGCGTTCGATCTCCGATCGAAGCTGTCGTTCACATTAAATATGTCGGATCTGAGTTCAAACCTTTTCCTGATGTGACGATTTTATTGGCAGCTACCGCCTTGACAGCCTCTTATGTTCTTTATGGATTCGATACTGCCGGAACACTTGCTGAAGAGACGCATGACCCGCGTAAAAAGGCTCCCCGTGCTATCTTGCAGGCTCTTCTTGCCGCTGGATTTTCCGGATTACTGGTATTACTTTTTGCCTTGATGGCAGTACCGGATTTGGGTACGCCGGATTTGGGAAATATAAGCGGAGGGTTACCTATGTTGGTGAAATCAGTCTTGGGTGAAACTACGGGCATTCTTTTTCTTTGTATTGTTATTTTTGCCATCATTGTGTGTACACTTGCAGTTCAGTCCGGAGCAGTAAGATTAATGTTCGCCATGGGGCGTGATGGGTGCCTGCCCTTTAGTGAATCCTTATCAAAAGTTTCCTCAAAAACCCAAACTCCTGTTTTAGCCACGCTGCTTTGTGGATTGGGAGCAATAATTATTTTGACGATGAATCTTCAAGTTCCAAAAGTATTTGAATTGGTAACTTCTATCGCCATACTTTGGGCTAATCTGGCCTACTGGATAGTGGTTGCACTTCAACTTAAAAATAGGTTTATGTCGGCCCGGTACGGAGTAGATACGGATGCCAGATTTAATTTGGGCAAATGGGGATTCCCAGTTAATATTTTGGCCTTGATTTGGAGCACTTTTATGGTTATTAACGTGTCATGGCCCCGGACTGCAACCTATGGTTTGGAATGGTATAACCAGTATTCAGCGTGGATCTATACAGCAGCTTTGATTTTCCTTGGTGTGTTCATTTATTATTATAAATCAACTGAAAGACAAAGAATTTCTTAAGAAGAATATGGCGTACCCTCAGTTTATAGATGGCGCATTGACTACAGGTTCAAACAGGGAATCCTGGATAAACTATAATCCAGCTAATAATATTCCATTGGGAGAGGTTTTTCAGGCTAACGATCAGGATATTGAAGCAGCCGTAAATGCATCAGAAAAGGCCTTCCATATTTGGCGTACCAAAACAGGAGCAGAACGCGGTCGGGTGTTATCAAAAGCAGCCCATATATTAAGATCCAGATTGGAGAAAATTGCTTTTTTGGAAACTCAGGATGTTGGAAAGCCCATTTCGGAATCTCTTGCTGTGGATATTATTTCGGCTGCAGATGCCCTGGAATATTTTGGAGGAATGGCTGCAGGTATACATGGGGAGTTTTTTGATTTGAAAAACGCCTTTGGCTATACGCGTCGCGAGCCTTTAGGTATTTGTGCAGGGATTGGTGCATGGAACTATCCAATTCAGGTTGCTGCATGGAAGGCCGCTCCTGCGTTGGCATGCGGCAACTCAATGATTTTTAAACCATCCGAGCTCACCCCGGCAACTGCACTTGAATTGGCTAACGCATTTATGGAAGCCGGAGCTCCGCCTGGTTTGTTTAACGTTGTTCAGGGTGATGGCAGGGTTGGACGTATGTTAGTAGATCATCCGCGTATAGCTAAAATTTCATTGACAGGTTCAGTTTCAACTGGTAAAAAAATCTTCGCCGCTGCTGCAACCCAACTGAAAAAGGTCACACTTGAACTTGGTGGAAAATCTCCCTTAATTATTTTTGAAGATTCAGATATACATAATGCTGTATCAGCAGCCTTGCTGGCAAATTTTTATACGCAAGGTGAAGTATGTTCGAATGGTACAAGGGTATTTGTGCATCGTAAAATTTTTGATTCCTTTTTAACGAAGCTAAAGGACCGAACTGAAAAAATCAGAGTGGGGGACCCGGCAGATCCCGAGACCCAGATGGGTGCATTAATTAGTAAAGCGCACCTGGAAAAAATAATCCGGTTTATAGATTCAGGAAAATCTTCAGGTGCAACATTATTGACCGGAGGCTTCAGACCTGAAAAAGATTTCAAAGGACGGGATATTTCTTCTGGCAATTTCCTGACTCCGGCAATTTTTACGGATTGCGATGATTCAATGGAAATTTGTAAAGACGAGATTTTTGGTCCAGTGCTCTCTATACTCTGCTTTGACTCAGAAGAAGAGGTGATTGAAAGGGCTAATAATACCTCCTTCGGACTGGCGGCAGGTGTATTTACGAATGACATAAAACGCGGCCATCGGGTAATTCATCAATTACAGGCAGGTACATGCTGGATTAATAATTATAATATAACTCCTATTGAACTTCCTTTTGGTGGATATAAACAGTCAGGTCAGGGTAGAGAGAACAGCCTTGCTGCTATTCAACATTATACCCAGCTAAAAAGTGTTTATGTAGAACTAGGAGATGTCGAATCTCCGTATTGAGATGGATAAAGTTTTTGACACAATCATTATTGGAGGCGGGTCTGCCGGCTGTGTGTTGGCAAATCGACTGAGTGAAAATCCTAACCATAAAGTGTTGATGATTGAAGCGGGAAGAAAAGATTACTGGTGGGATATTTTTATTCATATGCCAGCTGCTCTTACCTATCCGATTGGTAGTAGATTTTATGATTGGCAGTATCGATCAGAGCCTGAGCCATTCATGAATAACCGGCAGGTGTATCATGCCCGTGGAAAACTCTTAGGCGGTTCCAGTTCCATTAACGGAATGATTTTCATTCGCGGTAATCCATTGGATTATGAAAAATGGGCAAAGGATCCGGGAATGGAATCATGGGATTATTCCCATTGCCTTCCATATTTTAAAAAGTCTGAAAACAGAACGGCTGGGGCAAACTTCTGGCGTGGTGGTACTGGTCCTCTGCACCTCGAGACTGGGCCTGCGACCAACCCCTTGTTTAAAGCATTTTTTGATGCGGCCAAACAAGCAGGCTATCCGCTAACAGAAGATGTCAATGGATTCCAACAGGAAGGCTTTGGATTGTTCGACCGCAACATCAAAAATGGGAGGCGTTGGTCTGCCTCAAAGGCATATTTGCATCCTGTTTTGGGAAAACGAAAAAATCTTGAAGTAATCTGTGGTGCGCTCGCAACCAAAATTATTTTCTCGGGGAAGCGCGCTGTCGGAGTAGAATTTTTGAAAGGAAATAGTTTGCGCAGGGTTACCGCAGGTGAGGTTATTTGCTGTGGAGGTGCCATTAATTCTCCCCAGATTCTGCAGCTCTCAGGAATAGGAAATCCTGAAATTTTAGAATCGGCAGGGGTTGAGGTACTACACGACCTTCCTGGTGTGGGGCAGAATTTACAAGATCATCTTGAAGTATATATCCAATTTGCCTGCAAAAAACCAGTAAGCGTATGGCCAGCATTGAAATGGTATAACAAACCCTGGGTGGGCGTTCAGTGGTTGTTCTTTCATAAAGGACCTGCGGCAACTAATCACTTTGAGGGAGGAGGATTTATCAGAAGTAATGAAACGGTTGCTTACCCTAACCTTCAGTTTCATTTTTTGCCTGTGGCGATACGATATGATGGTAGTTCTCCATCAGGGGGTCATGGCTATCAGGTCCATGTTGGCCCAATGAATTCTGATGCCCGTGGATCTGTCCTGATTAAGTCATCGGATCCAAAGGAAAAACCAGCGATTCGGTTTAATTATCTCTCTACAGATCAGGATCGCAGGGAGTGGGTTGAGGCCATCCGCTGTGCCCGAAAAATCCTGAATCAGCCAGCGATGAATGAATTTAATGGTGGGGAAATTTCACCTGGACCTGCCGTAGATACCGATGAGCAAATACTGGATTGGGTCAGCCATGATTCAGAAACTGCCTTGCATCCATCCTGCACTTGTCGGATGGGTACCGATAACATGTCTGTCGTAGATCCACTAACCATGCGGGTGCACGGCCTTGACGGTTTAAGGATAGTAGATGGAAGTGTGATGCCGTATATCACGAATGGTAATCTGTACGCTCCAATTATGATGATCGCAGAAAAGTCGGCCGATCTAATTTTAGGAAATCAACCGCTTAAACCTGAAAAATCTGATTTTTACAGAACGCCAAGCTAAACCACACACGCTTTTCTGAATCACTTCTCAATCGGCCAAATAGTACCACCAATTAGCATGATTCGTAGGGTGATTTTCGTAATTGCCTTTTATGCGTTTTCAAAACACTAACCCTCGTTTTGGGATAGTACATCACTGAGCAAAGCAACCCTGTGTTTCGGTCAAATAGGGCATCGCGCGTGCGTGGGTGCGACGCCTCGGGGCATGATTAAGATGGTTCTTACCTACTCTTTAAAAAACCTCTTGAAGTCCGGAAGTGACTGCGATGCCTGAAACTCGATGACCTCAAACTCGGCCAGCCCGTGCGCCACAAATGGATCGTTCTCATCAGCGCCTCCACAGCTTCCTTTGAACTTCCCTGTGCCAGGATGATTCCACCTGTCCGTGGAACCTTCCGCCCCGACACAATAAACAAGCGCTCGCGGTAACACGCATTTAAAAACACCATGTGTTCCTTCATACACGCATCGATCTTTTCAAGCGAGGCGATGTAGTTTAAGTTGATCATGAACATTTGCGAAAATAGAGAAAAGCCCTGGCACATCGACCTTGTTTCTACAACCATCCTGACTTTTTGAAACGCACAAATAGAAATAAACAAAGCATAGCTGCCGTTTCGAAGGGTTCGCGCGGAGTTACACAAAAGCCGGATTGCAGAATCCTGTAATCAGGTTATCACAATGACTTCATGGTCAAGAACCGATCCGATCTCAAATTCCGTCCAGCCATTTTTCACAGCCGGACTAATCTTCGCGCCGGAAACCAGCGTGCGTAAACTTTTACCACCGATATCCTTCGGCAACTTTATTTTTACTTTCAAAGGACCGATCTCTATGAACTCATGTACGGGTGCGCGCCATGTTCCAGCACTTGTCAGGTTGATCACGTGTAAAACGAGGCGGTTTGACTGACGATAGAGATGAAAGTCAACGAGCCCTGCTCCTTCTACCGTCAAAGGAATGTTATCCTTTACAGCCCACCGAACTAAATTCTCCAGAAGATTTCCGTGGTCAGGAAGATTGTGACGGCCAAATTGCCTGTCAATGTCCGTAGGCAGAAAAGCTATGCGACTGCCCTTTGAATTGGTTCTCACGATCAGCCCTGCAATTTCGGTTTTCGGTACCCGCATCCATGCTGTTTCCGGCGGATAGATCGGAAACTCCGGGATGAAAGTCATGAGCACTTCAGTATCGGAATCGACGCGGTGCGGTTTAAGCAAGCCGCCGTACGGAAGGATATCTGTTTCTTGGAACCTTTCAGGATTTCATGACGTTTGGCGGTAACTTTCGGCTCCATCTCGTTGTGAGGCCCCTCCATCTGCGCCCGCAGCTCCGGATTCAGCCTCAGGTAAGTGTGGTTGTTGCCTTCATCATCGGTGCCAATGGATTCAGTAAAATGCGCTCCAAACAAATCACTCAGGGCATAATCCTTCCGGATGTCTCCCCATTCATTGTACAAGCTTGTTTCGTCCGTAGCAATCAAACTACCTCCGCGTTCTACAAATTGCCTTACGCTGGCAATCTGTTCATCGGTCATTAGCGCCAGGTTTGGCAATATCAGCAATGACAATTGCGGGCTGTCGCGGTCTATATGGTCAGCGTGAACAGGCAGATAGGGAATGTTTGCACGGATCAGCGCCTCGGTCATTCCCCTCCAGGGAAGATCAACCAATTTGTCAGCATCATCCCGTCCGTAAAAGTCTGTGTTCTCCTGAGACCATACGACGCCTACCGTGGCAACAGGCTGGCGGTTGATGAGGAACTCCTCATTGGCTTTATGCCATCTTAAAAGAGGAGAAACCGTTTTGTACATCCGGCGATCTTCATGATAAGCCGCAACCATACTCCCTGGGTACCGGTCTCCTTCCAGAATTTACGCCACCACGGAATATCGTACTGAGTGGGATCTTTTTCTGTGATGTTGATCTGCCCCCATCGAGTGACGCGGCGATACCAGGGAACACCTTCCTGGCTTCTGCTGCCGTGATCCATCTTGCCCGCGAAAGGTGGACCTGCCAGTAAGCTGAAGTCCGCCGCAGCTAAGCTGGCGGTGACGAGCACGGATCTTTGTAAAAAGGACCGCCGACTATTTTCTTCCTTTCTTGAATTGTCCATGGTATTCCAGTTGCACATTAAATTAATGATTAGCTCACGGCTTTTACGGCCGTTAATATCATTCATTCAACCGTTAATTAAAAAAATTGATTGATCTGTTTGTGTCACGGTGAGGGTAGTCTTGATTAAAGTTGTACTATTTTCAACGAATTAATTTTACAAACCTGTAAGGTGTTTCTGCATTCAAATCGGGATAAATGGTACCCCGGCCGTTGTTGTCCATGGCTTCTATAAAATACATCAAATCATATTCAGAATCCATCTGGTCCGCCGGAACCGTAGCCTCGTATGAACCTTTATCTCCCGTCGGAACCATCTGCAATGTTTCGTACGCCAGGTCCTGGTTCACACTTCGATAACGCAGACGTACCCACTTTACACCAGCGGGCGCTCTTACCTGCACATTCACGGTAAGGGGCTTGCCCATCGGAAGACCGATAACAGGTATATGTTTGAACTCGAACAGCTTATGATGCTCTTCAGCAGATAGAGACTGGTCGTTAGATACAGCTTCTACATGTGTTTTTAAAATACTTGCTTCAACTTTCAAGACCTCTCGTTTTTGTTGCAGAGTCGCAAGTCCTTTTTCCAGGGCAACCAGTTCATCTTTCCAGTGGCCGCAAAGATCCGCGACGCAGACGCCGAGCATTAGATTGTCATTATAAACATCGGCGGCTGAGGCAACAATCTGGTGCCATGCCTCAATTGCATTTCGTTCATTTGCAATGGCGTCATCGAGTGCAGATATTGCTCCGGTGCGTTCGAAGATACGGTAACTCACCGCTGCTGGTATTCTACGGGAATGATACAGTGCCAGATTTGAGAGTATCTTAAGATCAGTAATAGTAGAGCTGAATTCTTTATTCTGTTTATCGCCCATAGTCCTCTGGGCCTGGCCGATTAACTTATGGATATCGGATGAAGTTTGTTTGAACCACACGCTGTTCACAGAAGGCAGGATCTTTGCTGTCTCTCCACCTTCTATTCGTATCTGCGCTTCTTCATCGAAACTTGCGAATTGTTGCATGTCGCTTAATTCAGCTTTGGCGAAATCCGGTAAATCGCCAAGCCGCTGTTTTTCGGCCCACCCGCGTGTGGTAGGAAACAGCCTGTATGGATATGACGAAGTGATGATGCGAGGCAATACCCAACTCGCCCGATGCAGTGCTTTTTCAATGAGTGGACCTGCTTTCTTACCAAACCGCTGTTCAAATTCTTTTTTCCACACCTCCGGAGCGGTATCGGGATTGTAGCTTATGCGGCCAAAAACCTGGAAGAAATGCCAGTAGCGCTCAAACTCCCAGTCATAATAACGATACTCAGGTCTCAACAAATCAAATGGTTTAGCATCGTGCGGTTGCGCTTCCATTTTTGTCGCCAGTGGTTCGTTCACTTCAAACCCATCACCGTCATACAGATGAGTACTCTGGGCAAACCTGCGGGCATATTCCGGATCACCCCATAAGAGTATTCGTGAGGTTCCCCCGTTCCAGAGTCTCCAGTGCATTTTGTATTGTTTCGGATAACGGAGGAGATATGCGTAACTATGCCGGATAGCACTCTTTTCAGGATTGGTCTTCGTGGGATGATAAGGCATGCCCATCTGTTCCATCCAGTATTTCGTTGCAATCCGGAAATTGATGCCAACGTCGACCGCACTCGCAATTACGGATTCCGGTAACTCTTTAGCGCGAAGGTCAAGGCGCAGATTCGGAGCTGTCGCTTTCATCATCTTAAAAACATCTGACCAAAAACCCAGCTGTTCTCCATCCTTCAGCCCCGATTCATTGTGCATGCGGAATTGTATGCCGTCAAGATCCGGAACTGACTTAACGAACTTAGCCAAAGCAGTTTTATTGTAAGAAATAAGATTATCCCCATTGACACCCCACACCAGACCTTCCTCAGGTTGATCAGGCGCATCCCTGGTGCCAGGAATCCCTCCTCCCTGAACACCTCCTCTGTAAATATGGTCCCAAATCCCAACTGTGAATTTGATGCCACGCTCATGCGCCATCTTGATCAAATTGTTTAACGCTTCCAGGTTACGTTGCTGTTCTTCCGGAGTTATGCCCACCATCCGAACATCGGGGAAGCTTTCTGTATCAAAGAAGTAAGGGTAAGGAGGCGCGAGAAAGCCGCCATTTTCGTATCCGAAAATAACAACGATTGAATTAAACCGGTTTTGGGCCAGCATGTCGAGATACCGTTTCCAATATGCTTCATCATAAAACCTGCTTTCCCAATAAGCTCGGTTCATGGTGTAAATGGAAACCGCGCGTTCGCTTACATCCGGTCGCTCGGCAATTTCTTTCATCTCACTCAGGGGCGACTTCTCGTCGGTGCTCCAGCCGATGCGGTTAGCCACGTCTAACAAGCCATACATAAGACCCCGATCGTCAAATCCATTGATCACCCAAACCGGTTTGTTTTGCCATTCAGTCTTCCAGATGGCCAGTGCCTCCGATACTTCAGGTACACTCCTGCTTTCGGCTGTCAGCATCTGCGATGCTGTACCTGCTCCAGATGCCAGCCCTGCTACAATGACCCACTTCCCTGTAGCTTTATTCAGTGATTCAATTCTTTCAAAAGAAATATTTTTCGTCCGCAACACATCCGTTAGTTTGGTCAGACCATGAGAAACTGAAGCGCCAGAAGTTTTGTCGGTTACAATGGACACAGCCGGACCTTTCTCTCCACCACTGGAACTTAAGCTCATCATTAAGAGAAATGACAGCAAACTGACAATTGGCCATTTCATAAAACAAACTATCCCTTTCATCGTAAAATAATTTTAACAGGTTATCCGAATTTACTTTTTTTTCTGCTGGTTAAAAATGTTGGTCACAAATAATATGCAATGCCTGCTTCCAGACGCTAGTTTTGAAAATCGCCAGGAAGTACCCCAGCATTTTTGGCGATTTCAATATCCCCGGAAACGTCCGGTCGAAGCTTTTCCCAGTGAAAGCTACGATTATCATCCTGATTTTTCACCAGCAAGTCTAAAGTACGGAGCTACGTCCAGTGCAGGGTCTATTGACAACACATTGTACCTGACTTCTTGTAATGCCGGGTGGTGTCGCTGCTACCGTTGCCGCATTGAGAAGCGCTTCTCTCTCCGCCAACACCTTGTTTATGCCAAAGACCCTGCAATCATCGTCGGCACTCCAATCAGTGCAGCCCATCCTGCAAATCGCTTGGCTATTTCATTTTGAGAAATACTCACCATCGAGAGGTTCGCTTCCAGCGCGGCGGATAACAATTCACGTGTATTGTCCACCATTTCATTAATTCGCACTGAATGGTCATAAATATCCCGGAAATAGGGTTTTGTCTCCTGATCAATAAGATTCAAGTCAAATCGCATGAGTCGATTGCAAATATCAATGAGCGGACTTTTAGGATTTGGACTGTACGCTGCCGAAGACCGAAGTTTCGGCTAAAGCGTAATTCAAAATACAAAATTTACCAATAAAGTTAAAAATCTCTGGGATTTCCTTTCAATTGAGTAACTTATATAGGAAATATCGAAACAAGTCATGCTTATGAGAAATTTATTGTTGGCTATCCTCTGCGCAATGACATTCCAGTCGTTTTCGCAAAATTTCGAAGGGACCATCACATGGTCGATGAAAACAGAATTTACTGACCCAGCCAGGAAAGCTGAAATGGCGGAAAATATGCGCACGGCCCAGGATCAAATGGACTACGCAAAACTGAAGGCGATGGTGGCGCAAAACGATCCGCAGTACAAGAAGATGATGGAAGATCCTAAAATGAAAGCGGAGATGGAAAAAGCGATGCAGCTGCAACTTCCCACGATGGACGGCTTAACCCTGACGGTGAAGATCAAAGATCACAATATGCTCAGCAAAATGCCTTCTAATGAATCTTTGTTTCTGAAAGAAGAAGATCAGACCTACATCATCGACCGGGAAAAGAAAACCTATTCCCTGATTCCGCAGCGCTCATCGGCACAAGATCCTAAAGCAAAAGTAAATGTCATCAAAACTGAGGCAAACGATACGATCCTGGGATTTTTATGCAAGAAGTATATTGTGGAATCTTCAGAGAACGGGACAAAAATCACAAGACAGATCTGGACCACCACCGAAATAAAGGACCTGGATATTAGAGGCATCCTCAATCAGAATCGCGGAGCAGGCACGCAATGGTATTTTGATAATATTGAAGGATTCCCGTTGAAATTTGAAGTACGCACCACGGAGACGCTATTTACTATGGAGATGATAAATATGGAAAAAACATCTTTGCCTGATTCGGATTTTATTATTCCCGACGATTTTAAGGAAGTGAAGCTTGGGCGAGGGTATTAGCTAACCTCAATGTTTTTATCTTCAGATTAATCGCGAATCCTGCGAAGGTTGCCTCCCCAGAGAAAGCATTGTGTGATAAGATCATTTCAACTTCAGGATTGTTGCTCCGCAGCAGGAAAGCCGCAAAAGAATTCTTGGTTGAAAACATGAGAATGGACCAGGATCTTTTGAGACAACTCAATACAAAAGAAATGTCGAGCTGGATCAAGGGAACTCTGAAAGAAGAAAGTCTGTCAATGGTTGTTAATGTACTGCAGGGATTATGATCAAGGACTGGGCGTTTCCTCAGCCAAAAGCCAATAGCCAAAAGCCTATTATGAAAACCAAAACTTGGTTACCAGTCAATCTTCTGCTCCGGCTGCTAACGGTATCCCTGTTGGCCTCCTGCGCTGACGAAGCGGTTTTGCCACCACCGAACATTGTGTGGGTGACCGCCGAGGATATGTCGCCGATGTTGGGCAGCTATGGTGATGAGAACGCGCATACGCCCCACCTTGATGCTTTTGCCAAAAGAAGCATCCGATACACCAACGTGTTCGCTACTTCACCCGTATGCTCTCCGGCGCGATCTACGCTGATCACAGGGTATTACGCAGCATCACTGGGCACACAACATCTGCGTTCGGAGATCGATATCCCGGATGCGATCAGGCCTTATCCCAAATACCTGCGTGAGGCGGGATACTTCACCACCAACAATGTGAAGGAGGATTATAACTTCATAGACACCACAATCTGGGATTTATCTTCCAATAAGGCGCACTGGCGACGCCGTGAAGGTGATCAACCTTTTTTCAGTATTTTCAATTTAATGCTCACACACCAATCCTCGATATTCGGGGATGATGCCGCTTACGAGAAACGTGTCAGGAAGTTTTTGCCATTTGTCAAAACCATCTCCCCTGACTCGGTGGTGCTCCCTCCTTATTATCCGAACACGCCTGAGCTGAGAAAGCAGATGGCGCGATATTATACCAATGTGGGCATCATTGACTATCAGTTCTCGCAGATCATGAAGGAACTTGAAGAGGATGGGCTTACGGAAAACACCATTGTGTTCTTTTACACCGACCATGGCACAGGTGTTCCTCGCTCGAAGCGTGCCGCCTTTGATTCGGGACTGAAGGTACCATTACTCATCCACATCCCTGATAAGTATGCGGAAAAATTTGGTTTTCGTCCGAGCACGACAACCGATCGTCTGGTGAGCTTCATCGATTTTCCACCGACGTTAATGAAGCTCGCAGGCGTTGAAGTCCCTGCAGATCTGCCCGGAAGACCATTCCTGCCGGAGACGGCGTCGGAGGAGCCCGCTTTTGTGTATGCAACGTCTGACCGCGTGGATGAAGGTTATGAGATGACGCGTACGGTGCGCACAAAGCAATACCGATACATCCGGAACTTTCTTCCGCAACTTCCTCTGCTTCAGCCCAATTTTTACACCGATCAGTCGGGCATTATGAAGGCGCTGAATGCGGCGCGGCGGAGCGCAGATCTCACACCCGTGCAAAAAGCGTTGTTTGCCGGGGAGCGTATGGTCGAGGAGTTGTACGATGCCGAAAAGGATCCGCATCACACGAACAATTTGGTCGGCGATCCGCAGTACAGGGACGTGATTATGGAGATGCGGAACATGCTGATCGATAAGTTAAAGGACATCCATGATTTGGGGTTTATGCCTGAGCCGGAAATGATGAGGTTATCGGCGAACATCACACCCTTTGCCTTAGCGCGCGACAAAGAAGTGTATCCCCTGGATGAGATCGTTGACGCCTGTGGCCTGATGCTGGAGGAGACGCCCACGCTGGAGAAGGTGATGGACCACCTGAACCACGACAACGGATTTGTCAGGTATTGGACACTCATCACCGTGCAGCAACGGCAGATGAAAGATCAGGTAGTTTTCAAACGCGTTCGAAATCTGTTGAATGATGACTTTCCAACGGTGCAGGTGGAGGCCGCGCGAACCCTTGTGAAGTTTGGCGAACATCAGGCCGTGAAAACCATTATCCGCCATATGCGGTCACCGGAAGACACGCAGGTGTTGTTTGCTACGCGGGCATTTGAAGAGGTATCTTCCTACCTGCCCGCATTGCCAGAAGAAGCGAGGCGTATCTATAACGAATTCAAAGCAGAAGATATCCGCAAGGGGAAGGAGCGGAATGATTTTCATAGGCGGTATGCCTACTGGGCCCTCGCCACCGTATTCGCCCCCGGTCAATTGACTTTGGATTGATGGGTTTTTCTATCGTGTGGTGCGAATCAGCGATGCGTGCTCATTTAATAATGCGTATAAAATAAAAAAGCCTGAGCTATTTGCTCAGGCCTACGTGATCCCGCTGGAGCTTGAGGTTTTTTCCTTGTAT
>JBBEBN010000300.1:0-15535 GCA_040882305.1 Cyclobacteriaceae bacterium | reverse complement strand
CGGGGTGAGAGGATTCGAACCTCCGACCTCTACGTCCCGAACGTAGCGCACTACCGGGCTGTGCTACACCCCGCAAAATCGGCGTAAAAATAGAAAATCCGGATGGATTTTTAGCATCCGGAACAAGAGAAGGATGGAAAATAGGGTTAAACCCAAGAGTTTCCTACTGAGCAAAATTGTCTGTAGCTTTGACTTAACCCCGCTTGTATGAAGGCTTTATTGCTATCCCTGGTGATCACTGCCATTGCCAGCTGTTCAACCAATACCAGCCAGGTCTCATCTCAGGAACTGCCTGCCAGTGATCCTTTTTCTGCTGATTCGCTTTCCTCTGAACCAGAGGAGGCATGGATCGCTACGGAAGAAGATCCCGACGCACTGATGGAGGCTATCCAGCTAGAAATAGAAAAAACCTCGTCAGGCTTTGATGAAACAGGGGCGAAAGAATACACCATCCTATCCAGTTTTAAAGGATATGAGAATACCTCAGAAGGCATATGGATCCTTGATTCATTGCTGAACCTTGAGTTCTGCGAGGTTGATTGGGGTATGGAAGGCAGCAGCGGTTCCTACACCTATTATTTTAGTGATGAAAACATCCTGGCGGCGGAAGAACAGAACTATTACAATGATTACGAAGAGACCGTTTGGATCCACAGCAAATTCAAACCCATCTTTGGTTTTTCCAAAACCAATGGTACCGAAAATGATTCTATTCCATATTTTTTTCAGGAGGCGGAATATATTTCAAAAAACGAACAGGCAAAGCAAGACTTTTCAAGGTTGCTCCTCCGCATCAGGGAATTGCAGGACAGCTTGTCATCCAACGGGGATGAGATCATCATCGTCACTGAAAATGTTGTTGACTATGGCGAAGATTTTACCGAAACCGAAAAATATGTCCTGAGTAAAACGCTCTTTAATATTATGGTAAAGGATCAATAGAAATCGGTACACGATTATTTGTCAACGCGCCCTATTCCACTTTCAATCCATCAACCGGATTGGCTTTTAATACCTTTCTGATCTGAGTTGAAACGGTTATTGATAGTACGACGACCATAGTTAGCATACCAATGCTAACACCTGACAAAGTGATTGGCATGTGATACACATAGGCAAATTCGATCAGGATCTTGCTCAGTATATAACCGAGCGGGGCGCCGATGATCATTACTGCTGCAAACAAAGTAACATATTGATTCGCGATACTGGCGGCAATATTTTTTAATCCGGCTCCCAGCACTTTTCGGATACTGAATTCTTTGGTTCGTCCTGCCACATTGAGCCGGATGAGCCCATATAATCCAAGAATCGCTAACGACACCGCAAGAAATGCGAATACCTTCCAGACCAGGTCATAAATCGCTATTTCCTGATAATAAAAACCCCAGACGTCTTCCTGATGGCCGCCTTCAAACGGGATATCAGGAAAAAGTTTAACCCAATTCGCCTGTAAAGCTTTGTGTGTTTTGATCTCTGATCCGCTTTTTACTTTTATGGACAAATACCGGTAATCGTGTCTCTCTGCAACCGTAAAAATGATCGGCCGAACTTGATTAGAAAAGCTGTAATTATGGAAATCCTTAATTATTCCGATAACTTCATATTGGATACTGTCAATCCGGAACTGTTGACCCACAGGATTTTCCCATCCCGATAGCCATTGGGACATATTTTTGACCATAAGCTCGTTCACCACCGCCGCCTGTTTATCGCTTCCTTCGTGGTCTTTGAAAACCCGGCCTTCCTTGAGTGACAGGCCCATTGTTTCAAAATACGTCGCGTCAACAGCCAATTGATCGACCTCATATTCGCGATCCGGAAAATGCAAAACTGTTGTTGCGTGGCTTTTTCCGATATGATGGCGTGATCCCGATGTGGACAGCACATCAGGTTCCTGGGCCATCGAAGCGCTCAATTCCTCGTACGCTGCCTGATCAGGAACGTTGGCAAACAATGTTTCTGCCTGATTATAGCCCCAGCCTCTTTTCGCCAGGTAGCTGTTGTTGAGCGTAAACATGATTGAACATGTAATGAAGATGCTCGCCATGATCAACTGGAGACTCAAGAAGACCTTAGTCAACAGATTTTTCTGGCCAAACTTGATCGATCCTTTCAAAATTCCCACAACCTGAAATCGGGAAATATACAGAGAAGGATAAATACCTGACGCGATGCTGGTGATAAATAAAACAGCAGAAAGAAATAGCCAGAGGTCCCCGTCATCCAGCCTGAAGTCCATGCTGAAATTCCAGAGTAGTTCAAAGCCCGGAATGAAAAAGGTGTATCCCAGGATCAGCCCTACTGCAAGCGCAAAAAATGTGACCACAATATTTTCAGACAAGAACTGAACAATAATAGTTTGTTTTGTGGCACCTATTGATTTTCGCACCCCTATTTCCTTTAGTCTTTTGGCCGCGGTGGCAATCGCAATATTGATATAATTGAAACATGCCAGGGCGAGCATGAAAACTGCTATACCGACCATGAAGTAGACCGATATATAATCGTTTTTTGAACTTCTGGAAATATCATCTCTGATATATTCCGACGTCTTATGCAGTGTGGACAATGGTTCGAGGGAGAAAGAAGAGATAGCCCAGTCTTCTTTTACTGCATCATTTTGCAACTTCCTGTATTTTTCCATTCCCTGTTCGATTGACGTCAGGTCGGATACATTATCGACTTGTATCAGTGTGGCGTTCACGAATTCGCTCCAGTCATGAAAGTTATATCCAGGGTCAGCTGTGCGGAGGTTTTCAAAATTCGCCAGAAAATTAAAGCTAATGGTTCGGGATTCCGGGAATTCTTTTGCAACCCCGGTAACGGTGAATTCTTTGCTTCGGTCTTTATCAAATATCATCAGCACGCTCTGACCAATTGGATTCTCATCCCCAAAATATTTGGTGGACATGTCTTCACTGAGAATGATGCTGTTCACATCTTTTAGGGAATTCGACGTTCCCCACTTCATTGGAAATGTAAACATCTCTAAGAATTCCGGGTCTGTAAAGCGAATGCGTTCATGAAAGACGTGGTCCTCATGCTTCATCACCGCATTTCTGTCTTCGACCCGGCAGACGCTTTTGATATGCGTAAAATCCTCTCTGAGCATTTCACCGAGAGGCCTCGGAGCTTTTCCATATTGTTGTAATGTTCCGTCTCTGTCCGCTAAAAAAGTGACCAGGTGTACCTCGTTTTTATGCTCATGGAATTGGTCCCTGCTGAAAGTCCAGCGGGCGAAAGCGTATGCGAACACACAAATACCAATGGCTACGGCCAGTCCAAATACGTTGATGAACGAGTTTACGGGATTTTTCATCAAACTCCTGAGGGATACTTTGAAATAGTTTTTGAACATGGCAGGCTGATTTAGATTTTGCATTCCAGAGAGATTCCCCATTAGTATGGGTCTTAGTAATTTCAACATTTCCCAGGCGTAAATTCGCTTTGCCTTTCTGGCTGACAACCGTTCAACATTTTCGCGGAAAAGTTCTTCCATATCCCCTTCAATCTCTTCCAGATATTCTTTTTTCAGAAAGAGCCGCAACAGTTTCAATGGCCAGCCAGGAGGGTTGATATCTTTATGTTGGCTCATATTGTTTTCAGGTCATGGGCAAAGCGCGGAATAGATGACCACAGTTGAGCCCGTATATCTTTCATCTCCGCGAGCACTCTGTGCGCATAAGGCGTGGCGGTGTATATGCGTTTGCGTTTGCCTCCTCTTTTCCGGGTAGCTTCTCCAAATTCAGAAGTCAGAAACCCTTTTTGCTCCATGCGCTTGAGCGCTGATTGTATCGATCCCACACTTAATTTCTCTTTCAACCGATCCTCGAGTTCACGCTTGATCTCAACTCCATAGGCTTCCTCCTGCAAGGCAGCCACAGTGAGCAGTACAAGTTCTTCAAACTCTCCGAGTTTTGTTTTCTTCATGAGATATTAGTCGTAATTGCAGTAAATATAATTACAGTTTTATGCATTTTTGTAAATACCTGATAATCAAATTAATATATCAGGAAATGGTGACCCACGGGAAACCGCAGGGCCTGGTCTGCTAAGGCATCGCCCGCGGGGTGATAGAAAGGGAGGATCACTGCCAGGGCATCCATCTAATTGTCCAGAATTTGTTTCTCTAATTTCTTTTCCTTGACTTCTCCATTTTCCAGATACACGTAGTACGCATTGCTTTCTTCCTTTAGAGCAACCGCGGTGTGCACTTCGTTTCCCTCAAAATATATTCCCGCTAAATCGTCACAGGCGTAGCCATTCTTAAACTTTTTTGATTTGATATAAGACTGATACAGCGGACGTCTTGTTGGCTCGCTGTCATAATGAGGGCAGTGACTTCCCTTTAGAAAACCCAAACACTCTATCTGAGTAATTTCCTTCGGCCTGGAGTCTGTCGTTCCCTGTTCAAACCAGCAAAGTGAGCCTGCGCTGCCACCCGAAAGAACGATTCCTTTTTCCCAGGCGGACTGCAATATTTTATCGATCCCCTGCGCTTTCCAGATGGCCAGCATATTGAGCGTATTTCCGCCGCCGACGAGTATCCCATCCATGCTTAAGAGAACTTCTTCGAAGGATTGTTTTTGATTATAACTGGAAATAAACATCCGCTGAATAAACGGTTTCACGTCAAGTTCAGCGCATTGTTGATACCACGCGTTGATTGCATATGGATTGTCGGCGGACGCAGTGGGCAGGAAACAAAGTCGCGGATTTGCTTTTCCCGTAAGCTTTGCCAGATAGGAAATTAAGGGGATGTTGAATCCTCCCCCGAAGATGAATATTTTCCTGGTGATAGCGGCCCCTTCTAAGGGTGCTGTCTTGCCAGCGATGGATAACCCTGCGAGGGCTGCACCTGTCAGACCAACGAAATTTCGTCTTTTCATAGATGGCTAGTTTTGGAAGTTAATTTAATACAGGATAAGAGGAAGGAGGTTACATATTCCTGAATAAATTAAGCAAAAGATTGCATTTATGTCCAGCTTATGAACAATTCTGCGAACCTACCAAGAGCCCCGCCTTCGCTTCCCCGCCCACACCGTCGCGAGCTATGGCCTGCCTATGCCGAAGCGGCTTCGCGCAGGCAGGCGGGTGAGGCAAAAGCCAACAACCTACTTGATCTCGAATTGGGCTGTAATCTGAGCCTGCATCTTTATTTTGCGGAAGGCAATGGGTTCTTCTGCTGCGCCTTGTTCTCCAGCCATATCCATCATTCGCACATTGGCTTTCATTTCCATATATGGTTGGGGAAAATCAAAATCGCGCACCATCAGGGGTTTGCCGATCCCGGCGCCGATGGATTGCAGCAGCGTTTCGGCTTTTGCCTTTGCTGCCTTTAATGCTTCCACTTTCAGCTCGAGTTTTATTTTTTCATAGTCGGAATGGTGAAGGCGGGTCACGTCAACGGAATCAACTTTGACAGGCGATAATTTTTCAATAAACCTGTCCAACTCCTCGGCGCTTGTCAATTTTATCTGGAAGGTCTTTTCGCGGAAAGCCTCTTTATCCTTCCGGCGGAATTTCTCCAGGCCTGATCCCGCATCTGCCAACTCGACACGTTTGCGGTCAATGCCTGCTTCCCTGACCGCATTGTAAAAATCTTTTTCGAGTTTTTCCAGGGAGGTCTTTTGGCGGTTCTCCTCAAATTCTTTCAGGCGGATCACCACATAGATCTCATTTGGCTCGATTTCGCGCTGCGCTGTGCCGGTCACTTCAATGAAATGCTCCTTGAAATTCTCCTGGGCGGAAACAAGAAAGGGCAAAAGGAAAAAGGGTATAAGGATGACTTGTTTCATGGTCGTTTGATTTGCTTCCTCAGACACAAAGAGCGGGCCAGATTGGGATTCGTCAGACGTATTATATTTGTCTATGATAGCGATTTCCACGCTTATTGCAATCGAATGAACCTTCAGCAACTTGAATATATTGTCGCTCTGGATATTCACCGCAACCACGCTAAGGCTGCTAATCACTGCCATGTCACGCAGCCAACGCTCAGCATGATGGTCAAAAAGCTGGAGGGTGAACTCGGAGTGAAAATCTTTGAAAAAAGTCACCCTTTGAAACCCTCCCCCGCGGGAGAGATCATCATCAGTCGTGCGCGGCAGATTCTGCAGGAAATAAAGAATCTGAGAGAGTTCATCCGAAATGAAAAAGATTCCATAGAAGGAGAATTCCGTTTAGGGGTGATCCCCACCCTCGCGCCATACCTTTTGCCGAGGTTCCTGAACGAGTTTTTGGAAAAGCATCCTGGCACTTCGTTTACGGTGATGGAAATGCAAACGGAAGAGATCATCAAAAACCTCAAAACCGGGAGGCTGGACGTCGGCATCCTCGTGACGCCCCTGGATGACAAGGAGATCCGGGAGATCCCGGTGTTTTATGAACCGATCCTGCTTTATACTTCCCAGAGCCTGAAATATTATCAACAGGAGAAGGTAAACCTCAAATCGCTCAGTACGGAGAATCTTTTGTTACTGGAGGAGGGCCACTGCTTCCGCGGCCAGGTGATGAATCTTTGTCCGGCGAAAGGTAAGCGCGCGCACCAGCAGCTCAATTATCAAAGCGGGTCGTTCGAGACCTTGAAAGCCATGGTGGATAATGATTATGGCTATACCCTTATACCGGAACTTGCCGTTGATTCCAAACGCAAACAGGTGAAACATTTTAACGCTCCGGAGCCTGTTCGGGAAGTGAGCCTGGCAGTTCACCTTGGTTTTGTGAAAGAAATGTTGCTCATCAAATTGAGGGAAGCGATCCTGAAAGCTATTCCTGCACACTTTAAAAAGAATGAGAGATACACCAGGGTGAGGTGGGATTAGAGGGTCGAGGGTCGAGGGTCCATGGTCCATAGTCCATAGTCCATGGTCCATGGTCCATAGTCCATAGTCGATAGTCCATAGTCGATGGTCGTGCGCAGGTCTTAGGGAGTTTGCGTCGTAGCCACGCTTTTCTGGTTTGCTGAACGCTTTTAGGTGGCTCTGATGAAGCCGGATGCTCTCGCTTTCTTTTTTCTATAAACAGTCGTGCGCGTCGACCGTGTTACATTGACTTATCAAAGCCGAGGCCGCCGTCGGTGGGGTCTCACCACTCCCTTTATTATATTCAGGTTGTAACCTTTGTGGCACTATCCGGTAAATAAGGCAACAATATCCAAAAACAGGGTTCTGATGACAGATGAAATGATCATGGAGGCCGTCAAAAGCGGCGATCTGCACCAGGCTACCTTGCTTTTTGAACGCTATAATCGTCGCATTTATAATTTCCTGGCAAGAATGACCATGGACCGGGCGCTGGCGGAGGACCTAACCCAAAATGTTTTTCTCCGCGTCATAAAATACCGGAACAGCTACCGGGTTGGCGCCAGGTTTCAGTCCTGGATATATCGGATCGCCCGGAATGTTTTTTCAGACCATTACCAAAGTGTTAATAACAGGTATTCGGATTTCGTCGACGTGGATAGGATCAGCGACCATATTGCAGAGAACGATGACAGGGAGAAACAGGAAGAAAAGGAGGCCCTGCTGCACCGGTCGCTGGCGAAGTTAACAGATGAACAGCGGGAGATACTGATACTCACGCGCTTTCAGCAAATGAAATATGAAGAGGTCGCGGTCCTCATGGATACAACTGTTGCAAATATCAAGGTGAAAGTGCACCGGGCGCTGATCAGGTTAAGGGAGTATTACTTTGAGTTGGAGAGGATATAGGGATTTCAGTATATAAGAAGATAGGGACATAAGGAAAATAAATAGTCGGGAATAAGGTATAACGATATAGTTATGGAAAAGGAAAAGTTAGAGGTTTTGATCATTGATTACATTGATGGAAAGCTCAGTGATGCTGACCGGCTATCAGTGGAGCAGGAGTTGATGAGAAATGAGGACGCCCGGAAGCTATATGATGAATTGAAGGAAGTGATTGACCTTATGGAAAATTCCGGTGAGCTCACACCTTCCACAAAACTAAAAGCAGGCTTCGACAGGATTTTAAAAGAGGAGGCGGCTTCTTCTTCCGCGACCAGGACGATCTACTTCCGGCCGACTTTCTATCGCGCTGCGGCAGCGGTAGCTCTTCTGGTGATGAGCGGAGCCATTGGCTTTTGGATCAGCAAAAACAATCAGCAGCAGCAAGAGCTTGCCGAGCTTCAGCGCGAAATGGAGATCACCAGGAAACAACTCGCCGAGACAAAGCAATTGATGCACGCGATGCTCGGCAATGATCAGTCTGCGAGTCAGCGGATCAGAGGAGTCAATGTCGCGATGGGAATCTCCGGCGCAGACGATGAGATTGTGACTGCCCTGTTAAAGACGATGCAAATGGATCCCAACACGAACGTCAGGCTTGCTGCGCTGGATGCCCTCGCCGGATTTCAGCATGATGCGATCGTGAGAAAAGGGCTGGTTGATGCGCTGTCGAAACAAACGGATCCTATGGTGCAGATCAACCTCATCCAGCTTCTGGTTCAGATGAAAGAAAAAGTTGTGGTGAAGGATCTGCAAAAAATTGTTGACGACGCCGGCACCATGCAGGCGGTTAAAGACGAAGCTTATACCGGAATATTAAAGCTCTCATAAGAATGAAAACAGAAACTTGTCATATCAAAACATTGTCGAAATGAAAAACAGGAATATCATATTGCTCTTTGCGCTCATGCTGTCGGGATTTGTTCAGGCACAGGAATTCAAAATAAACAAAAGCTCCGGTCGGCTGGAACTGAATATCAGCAGGGTCACCGTTGAAGGTCATGATGGCAACGAGATCATTTTCTCTTCAAAAAATCAGAAACGCGAAAAAGATGAGCGCGCGGAGGGTTTGCGGCTTGTCAACAGCCTGGGACTGGAAGACAATACGGGATTAGGCATCCATGTAGCCGATAAGGGCAATGTCGTCGGAGTCTATCAGCTAAAGCAAACACATTCTCCCGATATCAAAGTACTCGTTCCAAAAGGTATGATTGTTTCCTTTAAACACGAATCGCAATATGGAGGGGAAGCGCGGTTCATAAATCTGACGAATGAGATAGAGGTGTCTGCGCAGTACAACAGTATCCATCTGGAGAATGTTACAGGTCCGTTGACAGTCGAAACTACCTATGGTAGTGTGACCGCCGATCTCAGTCCGACGATTAAAGAACCAGTATCCATTGTATCCATTTATGGTTTCATTGATATAACCCTTCCCCAGAGTACGGCGGCTGATCTGAGGCTCAGTACTTCCTATGGAGACATTTTTGTGGCGCCTGAGTTTGAACTTGATGTCCCCGCGAAGGACGGAATGAAGGTGTACGGTGGTGATAAGATCACGGGTACTTTAAACGGAGGCGGAACCAACATCGACCTGAATTGTAATTACGGGAAGATCTATGTGAGAAAGAAATAATTCAACCTGCACTGATCGTAAGAAATGTATTGTCACCACTATATAAAATACTAAAAATGAAAAAGATAATTTTGACCATGGCCCTTGGAATCTCTGTAATGTCTTCACTGTTTTCCCAGGAATACAAAGTCCCGAAAAATACCGGACGACTGGAGATCAGGGAAGTGAACAATGTTTCCATCGAGGGGCACAACGGCAATGAGATCATCTTTAGTACCCGTAACCACGATCAGGGAAAAGATGATCGCGCGAAGGGGTTACGCGCCTTGAGCAGCCTTGGTCTGGAAGACAATACAGGCCTGGGTCTTTCAGTTGTTGACAAAGGGAGCGTCGTTGAGGTACACCAGCTCAAGAAAACGGAAGGACCGGAAATAAAGATCCTTGTACCAAAGGGTGTGGTCGTATCCTATTCACACTCGTCTCCTTATGGCGATGAGATCGACATCAATAATTTTGAAGGTGAGATCGAGATATCCACCGTTCATAATGGTGTCAACCTTACCAATGTCACGGGCCCCATGTCAATAAAAACCGTGCATGGAGACATTGATGCTTCCCTTGGCGCTGCATTAAAGGCGCCGCTTGCACTTGAATCAGTTCACGGACATGTCGATGTTGCCTTGCCCGTCGCCACAAAGGCCAATCTCACGCTCAGTACTAATTGGGGTGAGGTACTCGTAGATCCCGATTTCAAGATTGAATTAGAGCGAAAGGGAGAGCTCATTAACTACAGCGATAAAATAAAGGGCAAGCTGAATGGCGGCGGGACGGAAATCACTTTAACTGCCCACCACGATAATGTGTATCTCAGGAAAAAGTGATTTGCCAGCCTGTGCCAGGAGTATTTCAAGTTTCTAAATCAATAAAGATTATGAAAGCTAAAAACATATTTCTCATCCTTTTCTTCTTCTCCACCACGGAAGACTACGCGCAGACAGCGATAAACCAGACGATACCCGTCAGGGCAGGACAAACCGTTCAAATGAAATTCGACTATCCTGAACTCATCAGGGTGACTACGTGGGATGGAAATGCGATTTCGATCCAGGGTTCTGTGAACATCAATGGAGGGGAGAACGATGACGCGTTTGTTCTGGAAAACACCACTGCGGGTAATGTTGTCAAGATCCAATCCGAAATCAGGGATATGAAAAACCTGCCACGGCGGATAACGATCGATCGCGGCGGGCAACAGATCATGTTCAGGGACAAGGCGGAATTTCAGAAGTATCAGGCTGAGCATGGTAAAAGTTACAACTCCGTGTCATGGGGTCCCGACATTGATATAGAGCTCGAGATAAAGGTTCCGCGTGATATGGCAACACACATCCGTGCGGTGTATGGCATGGTGGAGGTCAGGAATTTCAGCGGACCTTTGACCGTGGATGCCACCTACGGAGGTGTGGATGCTTCACTTGCTGAACGATCCATCGGCGAACTTACGGCGGAAACGAATTTTGGAAATATCTATACCAACCTCGATCTTAAATTTACCGATGAGGAAATGAAGAGCAGGGATTTTCATACCTTCGTGTCAGTAAAACCAGGCAGCGGCCCGAAGTACAGTTTTGAATCCAAATATGGAAATGTTTATTTAAGGAAGGTGGGGCAGTGAGGTTTGAGAGGTTTGTCCAAGGGACTCCTATGGAGAAAAGTTTGAGAAGTCTTAGAAGTCTGAAAAGTCTTGGGAAGTGGGGGACAATGACTGTGTCTGCAGGGCAGTGAAGGAAAAATCTGTCTTATCTTTACTGGCAGAAAAAAATGCCAGGTTTGACCAAAAGAGATTTTGATGCTGTAGTAGTGGGCTCCGGGCCGAATGGGCTGGCGGCAGCCATCCGGTTACAGCAGGCAGGTCTCTCTGTTCTGATACTGGAGGCAAAAGATACGGTGGGAGGCGGAACACGGTCTGCCGAACTTACGCTTCCAGGTTTTATACACGACGTCTGTTCTGCCATTCATCCCCTGGCAGTGTCATCTCCCTTTTTTAAGACACTTCCGCTGGAAAGACATGGGTTGGAATATATCCATGCTCCTCTTGCAGCCGCACATCCGTTTGATAATGGATCTGCGGTTGCGTTGCACACCTCCTCCGAAGAGACAGCGCGGATGCTGGGTGTCGACAGTGCGCCGTACCTCCAATTGATGAAACCTTTGATCGAGGGATGGCCGCTCATTATAAAGGATGTATTAGGCCCTTTCCACCTGCCCGGGACCTGGCTTCCGTTTGCCAGATTCGGATTGAAGGCATTAACGTCCGCCCGCCACCTGTCGCGAAAATTTCACACAGAGATGGCTAAAGGGTTCTTTGCAGGAATGGCGGGCCACTCTATTCAGCCTTTATCCAACTTTGCTACCTCTGCTGTTGCATTGGTTTTACTGATCACCGGTCATTCATCCGGATGGCCTTTTCCGAAAGGAGGTTCGCACCAGATATCAAAAGCGCTGGCATCATACTTTACTTCCATCGGAGGAAAGATTGAAACAAACTTTTATGTGCGATCGATGGATCAGGTCCCTGGCGCTCACGCGGTCCTCTTTGACGTTACCCCTCGGCAATTATTGCAGATAGCGGGTCATAAGTTTTCGTCGCTCTATCAATGGCAATTGCGGCGATACCGCTATGGTATGGGGGTCTTTAAGGTCGATTGGGCGTTGGATGGTCCCGTGCCTTTCGTTGCCGAATCCTGCGGGAGGGCAGGCACTGTTCATCTTGGAAATAGCTTCGACGAGATTGCGGCGGGTGAAAAGGCGATCTGGGAAGGCAAACATCCTGAAAAGCCGTTTGTCCTTTTTGCACAGCAAAGTTTGTTCGATACTTCGCGGGCGCCATCGGGTAAACACACTGCATGGGCGTATTGCCATGTGCCGCGTGGCTCCACCGTTGATGTGACCGGGCGGATAGAAAAACAGGTTGAGCGGTTTGCTCCGGGCTTTCGCGACCTCATCCTTGCGAGGCATTCTTTTAATACAAATGAAATGGAGGAATACAATCCAAATTATATCGGCGGCGATATCAATGGAGGAGTGAATGATATCGGACAGATTTTTACACGGCCAGCGCTTCGTCTCTCACCATATAGAACTTCCGCAAAAGGAATTTATATTTGTTCTGCCGCGACGCCTCCCGGAGGAGGAGTACATGGCATGTGCGGCGTACATGCTGCTGACCGCGCGCTACGGGACATCTTTGGTTTGAGAATTGAAAATGAATAATAATTTACCACTGTTAAAGGATTGTAATTATGTCGAATACTGCTGCTGACGGGACGATTGCCACTTCTGAAAAATCACGGTTCACGCTTCATGAAGACTGGACTGTTGTCGTTCTGGGGTTTATCATCATTTTCATGTTCCTCGGAGGATTAATTATCCCGGCGCCTGTCTACAAATGGAGTAACGGGCGGGATTTAACCTCGACAATATTTTCGGCGGGAAATCTCTTAATAATACTGTATCAATTCCTCCTGGTATTTGTATTTTCAATCCTGGCGTCCGTGATCACCAATAAGCCAGTCAAAGCCTCCTTAAAAGTTTTTCCGGCGCTGTATGCAGTCAGCGTGGTTGCTTTGTTGCTGGAAGGCAATGAAGGAATTAAATCGCTGAATCTGGAAGCGGTGATTTTCAGCCTGTCCATCGGTTTGCTGATCGGCAATCTTTTTACGCTCCCGGTTTGGTTCAGATCGGTATTGAACGCAGAAATGTTTGTGAAGATCGGACTGGTTCTTCTCGGAACACGCATCATTTTTTCTGACATTCTTGAAGCTGGCTCGCTTGGCCTTATCCAGGCCGTGGTGGTGGTATTGACCGTTTGGTATTTTGCTTTCTGGATCTGCAAGAAAATGAAGCTGGATGAAGATCTGAGAATGATGATTTCCAGTGCGGTATCTATCTGCGGTGTCTCGGCGGCGATAGCCACGGCAGGCGCGATAAAAGGTGATCCAAAAAAATTATCCTACGTTATATCCCTTGTGCTCGTGACGGCTATCCCCATGATGATCTTTATGCCCTACATCGCCAACGCTATTGGACTTTCGCAGGAGGTTACGGGCGCATGGATCGGAGGAACCATTGACACAACGGGCGCTGTAGTGGCAGCGGGAACACTTGTCGGCGATGCGGCCGTGAAGATCAGTACGATCGTGAAATTTTCACAGAATGTCCTGTTGGGTCTTGCAGCATTTGCCATCAGCATTTACTGGACGTACACTCAAAAAACTCCGGAGGGCGTGGAAGGGAATAAGCCTTCGCTGGGTCTGCTTTGGGACAGGTTTCCGAAGTTTGTTCTCGGTTTTGTGGCGGCCTCCCTTTTGTTTTCTTTCGCCCTCAGCCCTCAACTGGTTGACGCAACGCAGGGTGGATTAAAGAGTATTCAAACCCTGTGGTTTGTACTCGCTTTCACCAGCATCGGGCTGGAGACGAGGTTTTTAGATCTGTTCAATGCGGATAACAAAAGACCGCTCTATGCATTTCTGATCGCGCAATCCTTTAACATAGTTGTGACGCTTGTCGTGGCGTATTTCTTATTTGGCTAGGATGGTGACTGCTTCACGGGAACTGAATCTCATTCACGTTCCCGTGTCGGATTTGGTAATGCGCAGACGAATCAGACCCGAGCAGTGAAGTAAGATGTATTTTTTAAGAATGGATATCTTATTCGAATAGATTCAACAATTCCATACTGTTTTATGAGCAAGCATTTTTATCTGGCGGCAAGTCTTTTGTACTCAATAGACCATTATGTCCATGCCCAAAAAGAAGTGGATGTACGGGAACAGGTCTGGTTTGCCTATTTTAATCAGACGCGCTTCACTGACAAATCCGGTGTCTGGATCGATCTTCAATTGCGTTTAAATGATTTTGTCGATGAAAAATCTGTTAACATTAACCGGTTGGGCTACACATATTATGTATCTGACCAGGTCAGGTTGACCGCCGGTTATGGTTATATCACGCACTACTCATTGAATAATGAGCAGCCTGATGTTCCTGAGAGCCGGCCCTGGCAGCAAGTGCAGTGGTTTGATAAGAAAAGGAGCCTGAGCCTCGCGCAATATTTTCGGGTGGAGGAACGATTTGTCAGGCAGGTTTCCAATGGCCAGTTATCGGATGCATCAAGATTTACCTGGCGTTTCCGCTATAACTTTGCGGTCAGTATTCCCCTGAAGAGTAAAGAGATATCCGCCAAAACTCCTTTTCTATTCCTGAATGATGAAGTGCATATCAATGCCGGCAAGAATATTGCGAACAATTACTTTGATCAAAACCGTTTGTTTGCGGGCGTTGGATACCAGTTCACCTCCAGCCTGAATGCGCATCTCGGTTATTTGTATGTATTTCAACAGCTTCCGATTGCGAGCCAATATGTTCACGTCAATGCCATAAGGCTTTTCGTTTTCCATAATCTTGATACCAGGAAAAAATAGCTATGGGGAGACTTTACAGAGGGGTCATTTTTAATGAACCATTTTTTTTGAAAACCCGGTATTTATCTATATTCACGCGCCCTGGAGAACTGAAAGGGCATAGAATTTTTATACTGAGGTTTTAATGGCACTATTAGAGAAGCAACTGGTTGTTAAGAAGTCGACAATACCCGGCTCAGGAAAGGGTTTATTCACCAAAAAGTTCATTCCGAAGGATACACGGATCGTAGAATACAAAGGGAAGATATCTTCCTGGAAGGACGTAAAGGATGAAGATGGAAAGAACGCTTATATCTTTTACGTGACCCGGAACCATGTGATCAACGCTTTGCCTGTTAAGTCGGCCCTGGCGCGGTATGCAAATGATGCCAGGGGACTGGTGCGGATAAAAGGAGTGACGAACAATTGCGATTACATCACCGACGGCAGGAAAGCCTATATAGAATCAAAGAAGGACATACCTGCGGGAGCCGAGATCCTTGTGGACTACGGAGGCGATTATTGGAAGGTAATTCGCGAAAACAGGAAATTGTGGGCCAGGGAGGCCAAAGAGGCTCTGCAGAATAATTATCGATCGAATGGTCACGCGAAGACGCCCGCCCGAAAAAAGACCGCAGGTAAGCGATTTACCGCAGCGATTCCCGGATAGCGATCAATCGCTCCTTTGCGCTTAGGGCGTATTCATCGAAGCCTAATCGTTCCGCTTCCTCAGCGTTAGCTCTGAG
>JBBEBN010000299.1:0-15650 GCA_040882305.1 Cyclobacteriaceae bacterium | reverse complement strand
GCCCTTGAGGCTTGCCAGCGGCCCGCGGATATCGTGTGAGGTCTTGTAGATGAAGTTATCCAGCTCCTCGTTCACCTTCTGGAGGGATTCGTTAGCCCGCTGGAGGTCGACGTTCCTTTCATGCAGTTCCGCGTTGAGGCTGACATTCGAGCTCGTCAGCAGGCGGTTCTGGTCCTCGATGATAGCCTTCGCATCCGAGAGCTGGGCGTTGACCCTGCGCTTCACTTTGATGCTGTGGCGGAGCACGAAGATAAGCGCCCCGGCCAGCAGGGCGATGATGGCGATGGAGAAGTTAAGGGCGCGCTGGCGGACGATGGTTTCTTCCTTGTCGGCGATGGTTTGGATGTTGACGCGTTCCTGGAAATTGGTTTGGATCTTGGCTATCCGATCGATGAGCTCACCGCTGTAAATGCTGTCCTTGAGAGTAATGTATTTATTTTGATAAAGAGAGGCTTTTTCGTAGTCTTTCAACAAATTAAAAAGATTTGAATACTCTTTATATGCTTCGATTAACAACTCATTAAAGCCGTGTCTTCCAGCGACCTTCTCTGTGTTTATTAGCGCAGTTAAAGCAGAATCATAATGTTCTGCCTTCACGTAAATTTTGCCCAGGTAAATTGAGTTTTCTGCCTGAAATCTAATTTCCCCATTTTCCTTGGCGACGGCAAGTGACTTTTTAAAATGCTGTTTCGCCTCGAAAAACAATTTCTGACCATAATAAGAAACCCCTAAGCCAAACTCACCATGAAGAGCGGTATATGGTTTACAGGTAGGGGAGCAAAAGTTAAACGCATCGTGAATTAATTTCCGCGCTTCATCAAAATTTTTTAGTTGGTTATAACAAAGCGCTGTATTGATTAGTAGTTGATCCTTGAAATCACTCTGTTCCATTTTATTATCATGCTCAAGTGCCAAAAGGTAATACTCGAGTGCTTTGGGATAGCTCCTCATCTTAAAGTAAACAACTCCTATGTTGTTTAAACTCGTCCGGATTTCTGAATGATCACCATCGTTTTCTCGCAAAACTAAATTTTGAAAATGATACTCAAGTGCTTTATCATAATTGGCTTGGTTAGTATGCGTAATGGCTAGCAAGTTGATAACAAGCTCAAGCTCATCTTTGAACCTATTTCGCTTAGCAATCTGAAAAGCATATAGAAGTTCAGATAGACCTTCTTCTGCCCTATCCAGTCTAAAGAGCATTTGGAATTTAATTCGGATTGATTTTACTATTTGAAGGCTATCGCCTTGTTCCACAGCTATTGACTGCGCGGTTTGAAATTGTTGAAGTGCACCATTAAGGTCATTTTTTCGATAATGGTTTAGCCCAAGTTGGAAAACCAATTCGAATTTTTCGGTTTCCGTGGCCCGCTGAATAAGAGCGCTCAGCGAGTCCGCCACTTTATCAGATTGGGCATGAATTCCTTGTGAACAAAGGATGATGGCCAATGCAGATATTCCAAAGGGCTTTGAAAAGATAGAAAAGATTTGGTACACGGGTTATTTAAAAAAATTTATTGCCTGGAAAAGTAAGGGCCAGTCAACCATCTTTGGGTACAATTTATCACAGAAATAAAACAAAACCTAAATCTCAAATTTATGAAAAAAGTCATTTTTACTCTATTGGTTGCCTTTGCAAGCGCCTTATCATTTACAGCCTGTACTGAGGAAGAAGTAGCCCCTAGCACTGGGAACGGTGGTGCTGTTCAGGATATAGGTAAAGTCGGATAAAACATTATCAACAATTTAGATTAAAAATCATTTTTATGAAAACTAAAATTATTCTTTTCGTTTTAGGTGTAGCCGTTGTGACACTTTCGTTCACATTTGCAACTGCTGACAAAGCTGTAAATAAAGAAAAAATGAGAAATAGCGCCGCCACAGGCCATTCTGAGCCAGTCGGAGGTTTATACGCAGATCAAGTGGTGGAATGAAGTAAATCTTGTTCCCTTATCGAATTTCCTGACTAGAAGCCACACATCGGAAAACTCCTCTTCCTGACACTGGAGGCACGACATTCTGTCGAACCTTCTTCTTTGAGGAAACCTTGTATTCTGTGGTAATTGATTGATTATTTGTTTGAATTGCATAAACCGCTCAGGCTAAACGGAGAGTGCAAGTATTTTACACCTATCTCGGGCACCACCCTTCAGTTTGGTGTTCTGCATTACGGGATGTAATCATAGTACTTAAAGCGTTACTTTAAGTACTAATTCTTCACTTTGGTAAGGAAATATTACATGTTTTTTTGCCAAATATTCTTTGGTCAAGGCTATTTCTCTTCTCTTTAAGGCTGATTTTAAAGTTTGTTGTTCAAATGAACATGCAAGAGTTGATTTAGTCTAGTTTTATTCCAAAGATCCCTGGATTTAAGGGGTTACCATCGGAGACCTTCAAATAATAGCTTTTATCAACTTTTCGAATATTTCAGAATAACCATCATATGGGGCTTGGACGCGTTCGCTGCCTTATCTGAAATGAAAATATAAAGGCGCCGGCGATAAATTGGGAAACCGACGACAGCTTCCCCTTCCATCAGAATTGTGAATCAACGATTTTCTGTAATTCGAGTAATTAAGCGTGGCATAAATTAAGAGTACGCTAGCTTTTACGCCTAGTATTGAAGATGGTGCAGTTCCTCATCAGTAAGCGATCGAAAATACGAGGCCATTTGGACAAATGTATTCGTAAGTTTACTCATGTACAGACGCGCTACAGGATCAGAGATCTCGAGATTCCCGGCTGCACATAAGCCGGTTATCGTATTCATTGATTTTACGATCCGCCCCGATGCCCGGCTGATTCGCAAGTCCTTTTCATGAAGGGCTTTTTGCAAAGCATCGCGACCCACCTCGAGTTCAAAGGTTCTTTCTTTAATCTTTTTTTCCAACAATAGATTAAGGTTTTGCTTCTGTTTGTAATTCCGGAAGACTACAATCGAAAACATAAGAACAACTGCGGCAAGTAGTGCGGTAATGACATTCAATGTTCGCTGCCTGCGAATAATTTCCTCCTTTAACAAAATAACGTCCTCTTGCGCCTCAATCTTCGCTTGGTTTTGATGTTCGAGGTGTTCAGCCTCGATTTTCATTAGGCTGTTCGTGAGGTCCTCGTTGTAAATACTATCCTTAAGATCAATATATTTGGACTGATAAAGTGATGCCTCCTTATACTCCTGAATTTCCAGGTAAAATTCGGAAAATCGGTAATAAATCTTTATTACTTCAAGGTTAAATGGAATGTTAGTCCGGATTAGTTCTTCAGCCTCCAATAGATAAAGCTTTGCCTTATTAAATTGTTTTTGCTGAATATAAATCTCAGAAAGCAGATAAATATTATCCAACAGAAAACGGGTATTATTAGTTTTTCTGGCGAGTGAGTAGGACCTTAAAAAGTTTTCTTCGGCGGCATTGAAGTTTCTTTCACCCAGTGCAATGACTCCATAGGCATATTCAATATTTATTCTACCCTTTTCAGAACAATCCGGTCCGCAATCGCGTAAGCTCTTTCCTACAAAGTACCTTGCATTAGAGAAATCTCCCAGGTGCGCATAACACAATCCCAGATTGGTTAAAAAAAAGAAAGATTCCCTTGGATCAAATTTGTGTGCCTGTAATGATCGCTGATAGTAGTTAAGGCTTTTCGCATAATCTTTTAATTTGTAGTAAGTAATCCCAATACTATGTAAAGTGAGGGCTAGGTGCTGCGTATCCCTTAATGCTTTTGCCAATTCCAAAGATTTAAAAAAAAGATGTAGTGCCTTATCATACTTCCCCTGAAATAGATCCAGTTTAGCTAGCGTATAGTAAATTTGTAGCTCCTCTTTTCTAAAATCCGTCCCGCCCGTAACCGGTAAAGCTTCCTCAAAGGTTTTGCGCGCCTCGTCGGCTCTTTGTAATAGATAGAAAATCTGACCCTTAACACGCTTACTCTTAAGAATCGACAAACTTTCTCCAGATAGCACAGCCGCCTTCTCTGCGTCTTGAATAAATTCCAAAGCCTTTTCATTATCCTTCTGAATATACTGAAACGTCAATTCGTATAGGACTGGAAATCTTTCACCCCCGGTTTTACCCGTTAGTAGCGCGTTCAATGAGTCAATCACTTTTTGATCCTGGCTACAAACATCATTGACGAGTAGACACGTGCCCAGCACAACGAAAAGGAAATATTTAATCATAAGCAATATTTTAAGGCCTAAGCGATCAGGTTATCGTGATATTCGGATTGAACTAAATGGGATAAGCGTCCGGAGGCTGTGTGTATCCTTTCAAAGTAAGAATGGGCTAAAGGGTCTGAAACTTCCTTTGACGTTAAAAAGCAGAGGCCGTTAATGTGGCGTATCGTTTCCCCTATTGCCTGCCATGTACGGACTAAAAGCAGATCTCTTTCCTGAAAGGCCTTTAACCACTTATCCCTGCTGACTTCAAGTTCATGGGTTCGCTCTATTATTTTTTTCTCCAGTACGGCATTGATAGCCTTCCTCTGCCGATAGCTCCGGAAAAGCACAATAACAAATCCGACGAAAAAAAAGAAAAGTAATATGGCGATCTTGTACAAAATATCCTGATGACCGATGATCTCTTCCTTCAATGCGATTACTTCGTTCTGCGCCAAAATCCTGGCCGCGTTTTCGCGTTCCTGAAACTCCGCTTCCGCCTTCATGAGATTTCTCGTCATCTCTTCACTGTAAACACTGTCTTTTAACTGACCATACTTAAACTGGTATTCAGTAGCCTTCTCAAAACTTCTTGTCGCCAAAAACAGTTGTGAAGACCTGGAGTAAATCTTAATCCTTTCAAGGTTAAACGAACCGTTTTGACTGATCAGTTTCTCGGCTTCCGTTTGGTAATAAGCAGCCGCCGAAATCTGGGATTGATCTATATATAGTTGCGACAGATAATCGATATTATCAAGCTGAAAACGGATGTTCTTTCCGGTCTTCGCTATAGAATAAGATATCAAAAAATACTGCTCGGCTTTTCTATAATCTTTCTGGCAGTAAAACATGATTCCTTTAGCAAAATTGGCCTCCATGATCCTCTGTGGCGAGCAAGCTTCCGCGCAAAACTGAAGACCCTGGTCGATATAAAAAGCAGCATTTATAAAATCGCCGAGATACGCATAGCAATGCCCTATGTTTATCAGTAGTAAATCATCATGTTCATGCACCCCTGTTTTATTTGTCAGCTCTAGGCATTCCAAAAATATCTCCAGGGCTTTTTCATAATCCTTTAGCTTATAATAAAGCAGGGCAATATTTTCCAAAACAGGAATTTTAGATCTTTTGTTGGCAACGGACTCTCTCAATCGAAGGGACTCAAAATAGTAATTCAAAGCTCTGTCATATTGCGCCTTATAAGTATAGGCAATTCCCAGGCTGTTCAGCAGCAATGCGAGTTCTTCAGTATATCCTTTCTTTTCGGCAAGGGGAAGAATTGCATGATACACTACAATAGATGAATCTATCCTCTGCAGTCTTCTCAGCGCTGAAGCCGTCACCATGCCTGTCCTCACAATTCTTAGACTATCATTCAATTTAATCGCAAGACGATACCCTTCAAGTCCGTATCTTAATGCTGTATCATTATTGATCTCAACCTGATTAAAGGATAATTCAAAAAAAATATCGACCCTATCAGGACCGGATTTGTGCCGAAGCAGTCCTCTAAGAGAGTCAATTTGGACGTCTGATTTCTGACCGGAGGAAAAAAGAAAAGTAAAAACAAGGCAGATGGTAACAAGGGTTTTTCTTATTATCATAAATTAGAGGGTTTCTTACCTTTTAAGATAAGTTAAAATTTCCGAAAATCCATGGCAATCTTCCTTTCAAAATCAAAACTCGAGGCAGAGATCTCAAAACGTGTTGCAGAAGCATGCGAACAGATCATCTCAGAAATGGGCGCCGAACTGCATGACGACCTTATTCAAAAACTCTCAATCTTCCGGCTCTATATTGACAGAATGGAAAGGGCGTCAGCCGACCAGGGAGAGATCGACGCACTCTCCATAAAAATGCGCAGCGAGTTTGACCAGGTGATCCATGTCGTCCGCAATATCTCCAGACGGCTTCTCCCAGCAAAAATGGAGGGGGAAACACTTGATAAAACGCTACAAATTCTTTGTCAAAATATGGAGCATCCGGGCACCGGCCACATCCACTTCGAAAATCAGGGAACACCCCATCCTCTCGAACCGCAGTCAGAGCGTTATCTCTTCCGGATCGTGCAGGAACTTATACACAATGCTTTCAAGCATTCTTCTGCCTGGCATATCTGGGTCAGGTTAAAGTGGGAAGCTACAAGACTGCTTATAGAAGTAGAGGACGATGGCACAGGATTTTCAAAAATCCCGGATTACATCCACCAATTGAAAGGAAAAAATAACACGCTGAAGTTGCGGTCAACCATCATCGGGGCAACTATCCGCTATTCTCAGGGAGAAAAAGGGTTGCTCGCAAGTATCAACCTGAAACTGGATTGACAGGATTAACGGATTAACGGATCAAAGGGAGCTTTGATTGCTGGTACCCTTCACAATATGCCATTCCGGTAGGCATACGCCAGCAACGCCGCCGTGTTGGATACTCCAACTTTCTTGATAAGCCTTAGCCGGTAAGTCTCCGCAGTGGCCTCCGCCATCTTTAATTCATTCGCGATCTCTTTTGTAATTGATCCGCGGGCAAGCGCTTTTAGAATGTTAAGCTCTTGAACACTCAAAACCACGGTAGGCGTACCCTCCCACTCTCTCGCGTTCGACTGGATGACCTTCAGAATCTTGTCCGGAAAATAATTGCCTGAAGCGAGAATACTTCTAATGGTCTTCCTGATCTCTTCATAACCGTCCAACTTGTAGACAATGCCATCTACACCCCTCTTTAACAGATTAATGATTAACTCAACTCCCTCCATTCCTGTAACCACAATGGTCTTCGGACGCGGCGTCATTTTTCTTATACTGTCCAGCAACTCAACCCCCGACATATTTCTGAGGCGGATATCAAGCAGAATGATGTCGATCTTGTTCTTGTAGATATGTGTATGAAACTGGTCGACATCGTCGGCTTCATAGATACTTCCAACGAATGACTCTTTTTCAAGCAATGAGCGAAGTCCCTGTCTGATAAGCGCTTCATCATCCACTAACAGTACATTAATTTTAATCATGATGACATTGCAAGCCTTGGCTTTACTGAATATAGTGAAGATCTGTGAAATAAGCCGCCTTATACAGCCACGCCAGCAAAAAAAAGTGAGAAATAGAATATTTTATCAGGAAAACCTGACGGCTCGGACGTAAGGTTTTCCTGATAAAATGCAAGAGGATAACAATTAATTCCGACCGCGTTCTTATTTTTAAATCAGGTAGTGTTTTATTTCTGTCTCGTGGGAACAAAAAAGCATTTGAGAAGGCCCTCTCAGTAAAAAAGACCTCTCTTTTTTGGTTCTTCAAAAATGCTTTCAAAGCCTGGACCTGCCGCAGCGGGTTCACGGCTTTGTTTTTGTGACAGCGACACTCTCCATCCGTCATATCGACTTACATCATTCAAATTGACACGGAAATTTTTTTGAATTACACGATCCGTTGCGAGGCTGTGACCCAACGTCCCACACCCCTAGGGGTTTGCAAAAAAATACGACCGGAGGAATATCGATTTATCAAACCGATCGTATTAAATTCGGTTTCGCCAAAGGCATATGAGAGGACCCGCTCATGAAAGATCCTCTCTTTTTATGATTCTTATATGACAACCTGGTATGAAGGCCGGAATTTCTTTGGAGGTCCCGGCCTTTTCTCTTAATCCCTCAACACCACTTTCCGCCTCACCCGCTTCTGCCCTCCCAAGCCTGGAATTACATTTCAAAATCGGTTCTTAGATCCCAGGTGGTTGAATGTCCGTCGATGTTCAACTCAACCCGGGCAACGACGTAATATTTACCGGTGGACAATGGATGGTTATCCGGGTTGGTGCTCCAGGGCATGTTGCCCAGAACGGTCTCTCCCCGAGGGAGATCATAAGGAGGTAAATTTATCGTGAGGCATGCAATCGGTGGTTGATAAGGCGTTCCAATGGGAACATAGTCGCCTGGGGTCTCGCCTTCACTCCGTCTGTAGACGAGTAAAAAGTCCTCTGTTTGAAACAGGTGACAGTCATACTCATATTTCCATTGAAATGGCTTTCCGGAATTATTGATGAGTTTCAGTGCGATGTGAATGTCCGTGCCGGGCTCAAATACAGTACCCGGCTGCTGATCTTCACCCAGGACCAGGATCTCAAACCCGAGTTGTTGAACCTGATCAGCAAGGGTGTCTGCATCCTTTTCGCATCCGGAAACAACAGCGCAGAGAAAAATCATTGTCAGGGCGGACCTTATACGGATGGTCTTATGTTTACAGGGCGCTTTCATGTTTGCCAATGTGCTTACAGAATTGACACATCAGCAACCTGATTGGTTGGAACCAATGTTTGGCGTGGTGCCAAACACTGGAGCTTTTGCAATCGCTACAAGCGTAACCACAAATATTAACGATTTTATTAAGTATCTTAATCAATAAAATATATGAAAGGTAAAGTTGCGGAGTTCATTGTCATGTTTGTCGGATACTGCATAATTTTCCTTACCTGGAACAATTGGAATCTAACCGGCAAATCGCGGAAATGATTTTCATCGGAACATTGGGGGGCCTGTTTGTTGCATTAACGATTAAACCATTAACGCGACTTATACAAATCCAGTGAGAAAAATGAAAATTTAACCGCTCACACGGTTATAAGAGGCTATCGCTTTGTGATGTTGATCTTTTAGAAAGATTTAATCGAGAAATTGAAATTAATCTGGTTTTTCTAAACGCGAATAATAACCGATTACAGGTTCACGGTCTTTTACTTCTGTTAGGCATCATCATTCTTTTCGCTCTTGTACTTAAACTGTATTCAATGAGCAAACACAGAATAACTGCTTAATTGTGAAAACCAAATTCACGCGAGTGGAAGTGTAATTAAAAACTACAGATAAGGTTGTAGATGGAGCAAAAAGCGTTGCGTTTGAATCCGTTTAAGGGAAAACTGTTGCAACAAGTACAAAAAGGATTTGAGAAGCAAGTAAAGGCCGGTAAGTATGTTCCAGCTAACGGGCGAAGAATGGGAATCTTTGAGGTCGCAAATAGCGACCTCAAAGAAAGGCAGGGGCGGAAGACGGTAAACCAAATTTTCTGCTTTCGGAAAACCTGACCTAATGGTGGTGCTGCACAAATAATTTCCCCCGGAACCTGGGAACGCTGACGCTCCTATCGTTTAACAATAACCTTTTGCCTCACCACCACACTCCCCTGCCTGACCATCACAACATACATTCCCGTGTTCATAATGCCGGGAGGGGAAAGGCTGATGCCGCCGGTGATCTCTTCGGGCTGGAAGATCCCTTCAAAGAGATTGCGCCCCACAGGATCGAGCAACCGCACCTGCACGGGTTCGGTGACCACCGTCTCTACCAGGATATTGATATTGTCCTGCGTGGTGGGATTCGGGTATACGCTTAGCCTGAAGCTGTCTTCAGGCCCGTTGTCGGATGCCGGGCCGATGGCGGTCACCACGCTCGCATCGCTCTTGAGCACATCGCTGGTGATTTTTGTCCATTTATTTCCCGTGTCCGGACCATTGTATTCCACCAGCAAAGAATCGCTTTCTATGTAGTCAAAGAACTGCACGTAGATGCGCTGGGGACCTTTTTGTAAAGACCTGCCCGCGCTGGTAACGATCTTGAAATTGTGAACGCCATCGTTGTTCACCAGCAGGTTTCCGTTCAGCCACAGTCGCGAGCCATCGTCGGAGCCCGTGCGGAACTGGTAGGTGCCGCCGTTCTCGAGGAGCAGGAACCCGTCGAAGCTCATGTTGAAAAAGTCATCCTGTGTTTTCGTCCGCAGCGTAAACTCGCTCACCTTGCCCCTGAATTCCGCCCAGGTCCAGTCTACGGAGTCGAGGTCGGTCCACAATCCTGTCGTGTGCTCATAATACAGTCCTCCGAAATAAGTGTTCATCTTCACGCTGTTGCTCACGGGACTGAGATTTCCGGAGAGGTCCTTGCCTTTGACCGTGATATCGAACTGAGCATTCAGCGGCAGTGCTGTGAGCAAAAAAGTTGTGTCGGCGGATGCCGTGGCAACGGATGTGCCGTTGTACTGCACGATGTATTCCCTGATCCGCGTGTTGTCTGTTGACGGTTTCCACGTCAGTAAAATTTTCTGCACGCCTCTGTAAACCGCTTTCAGTTCCGTTGGCGCTCCCGGGGGTTCAGTGTCGACGATGGTCTGCACGGCGATCCCATCATTCACAGGCGAAGGTGTATAGTTGGACCGCCCCGTGTTGCTCACCGCGCGGATCTTGTACTGATAGTTCACTGTTGGCTCCACGCCTGTGTCGTCAAAGGTGGTGACATTGGCGCCCGTGATGCCGGCCATCACCCAGGGAAAGGATGTTCCGTTCGTGCTCGCTTTGCGTTTCCAGATCTCGAAACCGCCTTCGTTGTTGGAGGCATCCTTCCAGGTGATTGTATTTTCTGCGGGGGAGGTCGAAATGCCCGCGGGGGCCGCCGGAGCGGTGATGTTGACGGGCGCGGAGTCGTTGAAGAAAATATATTTGGGGGCGGTGGGCGCGCTTTTACATCCGTGGTCTGCAACGACAAGGGTATACGCGCCGTTGCCGTAGTTCGGCGTGATGGTGGCCACCTGCAGCGTATCGTCTGCGGTGCCGGGCAGGTCAAGCAACGCCGCGTTCTTATACCAGTAATAGTGCGCGTGCGATTCTAAAGACTGAAGCCGCGCGTCGGCGTATCCGTTGAGGTCTTTCAGCACCACTGTGCCGATCTGTGAGATGTTTGCCTGCGGCGGGCTGGTCACGGTGAGGGTGATCTCCTTCGACCACTGGTTCCACTGCGCTTCCGTCGGATTGCTCACCCTTGCAAAGCGCGCCCTGTACTTGCCGGCGGTCCTGGCATAAAACAGTGCCGAGTCGGCGCCGGCGATGGTTTGTCCGTTCCGCTGCCACTGGTAGGCGAGGTAACCTTTCGGGAGCTCGAGCCGAGTTCCCTGGTCGGAACAGATCATGTTGGTGCCTTCGAAGCTGTGAAGGTCGGCTTTCGTATTCCCCAGCAGGAAGGGGATGAAGTCGGGCTCCGTAAACGCTTTGTTCCAGGTGCCGTGTCCCAGTTCCGGGTACACGGTATAACGCACTACCATCCCGGCGTTGCGGAATTGCTGAATATATCTTTCGGTTGTAGAGGGATAGGGCTCTTCGTCGAGGCCACCCTGGAAGAGCCACACAGGAATGTGCGCGACGCTGGGGGCGACACCCTGCGCGTTGATGTAGCCGTCGTTTGTTGACGACATGCCGATGGCGGCGGTAAACAACCACGGCGCGCGCTTCAGGCATTCAAACATTCCCTGGCCGCCGTTTGAGATCCCCTCAATGTATACGCGGTCTTCATCGATGTTGTATTTTTTGATGAGGAGTCTCAGGATGCGGATGGCGTCCTGCGCGGTGAAGTTGGTCCATCCGCTGAGGTTTTGCGGAAAGAGAACAAATCCCGGAAAAGCCCTTGGGTCCAGCGAAGGGTCGCCCGGCAGCTTTCCCCCCGCTTTTTGCATCGCCCCGAGGTGGTGCCTTCCGCCGTGCAACAGATTGTGGTCATTGTTCAACAAAGGGCTGTCGGAATCCGCCGGCGCCGCAGGATCATTGGTGATGGGAGAGTACGTTCTGTCAGCGTGGTAGCAATTCAGTTTCTGACAGTTGGCGCTCTCGCCGAAGCCGTGCATGATCATGGCGATGGGGTACCCTTCCGCGAAAGCGGGATTATAGCCGTCGGGAATCAACAGCCGGTAGTTCATGACAAAGTTGTCGCCGGCATTCGTTTTCTCCCGCAGGTGCCCTTGTTTGTAGGGACTGGAGTCCCAGGAGGTCATATCAAAATAGGTATTTGTTTTCACGCCGGGAGCGGATTCGCGAAAGCTGAAGGTCTGATCTTCCTGCAGATAATAGTAGTTTGTGGCGGATTTGGCGATCCTGATGTCCAGGACACCATAAGGGACATTGGTGTTATAGACGTAGGAGGTATCTACCTGGCAGTAGCCTGCGAGATTAAACAAAAAGAAGACGAGGAGAAATCCGAATAAGTTTTTAACCATAGCAAAACACGATCTGGGGGGAAAGATGCCCGATTGCTATAGAATAAAACTATACCCACCGGCCACCGGATGCGGGACGGCCGGTTTAATTGCTTCAGGTCCAGATTAAAGGGAAGCGGCTGTTAAGGTGTTGATGTGTTGGGGTTTTGATGTGTTGGGGTGCTACCCGGCAGCGTGAGGACGGCGTGGCTTTAATTGAAGGACCTGAAACATCTCCAGATCCTGAACAAACCGGGGGTTGGGCGTGGTGAGCAGTTTGTCGCCGGCGAAGATGCTGTTGGCGCCTGCGAGGAAGCAGAGGGCCTGTTCTTCCAGGGACATGCGCACGCGGCCGGCGGATAACCTCACCATTGCCCGCGGCATGAGGATGCGGGCGGTGGCGATCATGCGGATCATTTCCCAGACGCTCACGCGGGGCTGGTCTTCCAGGGGTGTTCCTTCCACGGGAACCAATGCGTTGACGGGAACGGATTCAGGATGTTCAGGCAGCGTGGCCAGGGTGTGAAGCATGCCGACGCGATCGTTTTCCCCCTCTCCCATTCCGATGATGCCGCCGGAGCAGACGGAAATTTTTGCGCTGCGCACGTTCTCCAGGGTCTCCAGCCGGTCCTGATAAACGCGGGTGGTGATGATGTCGCCGTAAAATTCTTCGCTGGTGTCGAGGTTATGGTTGTAGGCGTAGAGGCCTGCTTCCTTCAATTTCAACGCCTGCTCGTGTGTGAGCATGCCCAGGGTGCAGCACACTTCCATGCCGAGGTTGTTCACGCCTTTCACCATGTCGATCACTTTGTCGAAGTCACGGTTGTCGCGCACTTCGCGCCAGGCGGCGCCCATACAGAAGCGGGTGCTTCCCGCGGCTTTCGCCTCGAGGGCCTTTCCCAGCACTTCTTCCACCTCCATCAGTTTGTGCACCGCTACCGCCGTGTGATAACGCGCGGCCTGCGGGCAATAAGCGCAGTCTTCAGGACACCCCCCTGTCTTCACTGAAAGCAGCGTACACACCTGCACTTCGGAAGGATCGTGATATTTTCGATGAACGGAAGCACCCTGGTAGACAAGCTCAAGAATGGGCCTGTTGTAAATCTCGGCGATCTCTTCACGCGTCCAGTTATTTCTTACCTGCATCTAAACGTTAAATCAATATTTCCTGAAATAAAATGTCAGACAACCTGCGGATTGCGATCAGGCGCAACTTCGAACGCCGGACTTCAAACCTGAAGGACGCATAATCATGCGTCCCTGCGATGCAACCGCGCGTGCTTCCCAAATTGTTAATGAAATTGCAACTCAAACGGCATCCTCGCCTGGGCGCCGCGGTATTGCCGGACCTTCTTCACCTGCTGATACCAGGGATAGATGTCTCCCAGTTCTGTTCTCATTGCCTTCGCCCGGGCGTTCTCTTCGAAGTTTTCCAGCAATTCTTCCAGGAAGTTTTTTGGCGTCGGATAGAACCTGATCTTGTAATCATCCTCAATCCCTGCTTTCTCCGCGGCGATCCTGACGGCATCGTCGAAACCTCCCAGCACGTCGACGAGGTTGTGTTCAAGGGCCTGCTGGCCGGTCCACACCCGTCCTGAAGCAACCTCCTGGATCGCTTCATGGGGTACGTCGCGTCCTTCCGCCGCCTTCGAGGTGAACGTGTTGTAGTAGTCATTCAGGTTTTTCTGGATGAAACTCTTTTCCGCTTCCGTCAGCGGACGTGTAACGGTATAGGTATCCCCGTATTGGCCGGTGCGCACTTCGTCGAACGTGATGCCTAACTTATCGCCGAGGAAATCGCTGAGGTCAAACAAGATCCCGAAGATGCCGATGGACCCCGTGATGGTGTGTGGCTGGGCCACGATGGTGTCGCAAGCCATGGATAAATAATATCCTCCGGAGGCCGCGTAGTCTGACATCGAGGCGATGACAGGTTTCTCCTCCGACGCCAGCGCGATCTCACGCCACATCATGTCGGAAGAAACGAACTCTCCTCCCGGCGAATTCACGCGAAGCACGATGGCCTTGATGTCATCGTCGCGCCGCGCTTTCCGGATCTCTTCCACGAAAGTGTCAGCGCCGATGACCTGGTCGTTCTGGTTTCCATCGCCCGGCATGATGGTTCCGTCAGCCACGATGACGGCGATCTCATTGTCGGAGCTCTTATAAGTCGAAAAACTTTTGCGGTAGCGGTTGTATTTCACGAATTTGATGTTGTCGTCTTCACCCAGGTCCAGCCGCTTCTTCAGCGTCATGACGAATTGATCGCGGTAGAGAAGGGAATCCACGAGGCCGAGTTCCACCGCCGCGGCTGCATTTGTTGCCAGCATCTGGTCGGAGATTTCTTCCAGTCTTTCCTTCGGGATGTTTCGCGCTTCCGCAATGCGGGTGAGCATGTAATCATATACGCCATTTGCCAGCGCGGTGAGCTGCAGCCGGTTTTCGGCGCTCATCTTTTCCATGAGGAAGGGTTCGACGGCGCTCTTAAATTCACCTACGCGGAAGATCTCCGGATGGATCTCCAGCTTGTCGAATAATTTTTTATAGAACCCGATGGTGATCGTCAACCCATTGAGTTCCATCTCTCCCTGCGGATTGAGGTAGACCTGGTCGGCGGCGCTGGCCAGGTAGTAGGCGCCTTCCGTCATGAATTCGTTGTAGGCGAGGACCCACTTTCCGTTTTCCCTGAAGTCGATCAGGGACTCGCGGATCTCCTCCAGTGAAGAGAAGCCCGCCATGGGCTGACCTACTTCAAGGTAGATACCTCTTATGTTATCATCGTTCTTTGCGTTAGCGAGGGCTTGCTTCAATTGCAAAAGACCGATCTTCCTGACCTCTCCGCCGGGAATGGGCAGGCCAGCCAGGGGATTTTCCTGCTGCATTTCCGTGACCTGCGCATCCAGCTCAAGGTGCAGGACCGAATTTTCCTCCACCGCCACCCTCTTGTCTTCCGACAGCCCGGAGACGAGCACGGCGAAAAAAATAAAGGTTAAGAAACAAAACACGATCATTGCGGTTAAGGCTCCGAGGCAGGACGAAAAAAAAGCTCTTCCGAAACTCATATAGGGGTTGATTTAGTGGTCAAAAGTACGCATAACTGTGTCGAATAAAAAAGTAAGTTTGCAGCCAGTGAATGCCATGAACAGCGGTATTTTTTTATTGTTAGGCTCCAATCAGGGACATCCCCCGGACAAGCTTGCCGAGGCGGCGGAAAGGATCGAAAAAGACGGCGGCAGGATCGTGGCGCGCTCCTTTGTCTACAGGACGGCAGCGTGGGGCCTGGAAGCGCAGCCCGACTTTTACAACCAGGTGCTGCAAATAGAATCGCCCTGGGGTCCGGATGAGCTGATGAGAAAACTGTTGACCATCGAACGGGAGATGGGGCGGGTACGTGTGGAGAAATGGGGACCCCGGATCATTGACATCGACATTTTGTTCTATGGGCAGCAGGTGATCAGCAGCGCCTCTCTTACCGTGCCGCACCCCGGCAT